>DATAWX010000216.1:0-50363 GCA_036266995.1 Pseudonocardiaceae bacterium
TGGCCAGCTTGCTCCAAGGCGGGGCAAAGCCGCCTGCCGACAAACCCGGAGGAGCCGGCCACCAAGACCTTCATGAGTCAAGCCTCTCCCACTGGCACGCTCAGCGCGACCGGAGCCAGTCCCTACGTCGCGTCGTCGTAACGGGAGGCCGCGTCATCCGAGGGCACCTGCTCGACCTGATGATCCAGCGGCGAGGGCTCATCGGGATCGAGATCGTCCCAGCCCTGCTCAGCTCGCCGGCGCGCCAGGGCGCGGTCGTGCCGGCGAGCGATCAGCACCGCAGCCTCGAACAGCACGACCAGTGCGCCGGCCAGAGCAAGCATCGAGACGGGGTCGTTGCCGGGGGTGGCGACGGCGGCGAGCACGAACAGCCCGAACAGGATGCCGCGCTGCCAGCGTTTCAGCTTCGCATAGGGCAGCACGCCGACCCTGTTGAGCATCACCACCAGCAGCGGCAACTCGAAGGTCAGGCCGAAGACCGCGAGCATGGTCAGCAGGAAACCGATATAAGCCCCACCGGTCAGCGCGGTGATGAACTCGCCACCGCCGAGGTTCGCCAGGAAGGAAAGGCCCGTGGGTACCACGTAGTAGGCGAGAACGGCCCCCCCGGCGAACAACACACTGGCCGCTCCGACGAAGGTGACAGCGAACTTGCGCTCCTTCGCATAGAGGCCAGGTGTGATGAACGCCCAGATCTGATAAACCCAGATCGGGGCGGTCAGCACCGCGCCCGCCGCCAAGCCGACCTGCATCCGGAGGGTGAACACCTCGAATGGGGCGGTCTGCAGTAATTGGCACCGACCAGGGTTCGGGGTCAGCCGCAGCGTCGGGGGCAGCGCGCAATACGGGCGCGTGATCAGATCGCCGAGGCTGGGCAGCCCGAACACCGGATAACCCCACCAGACGAACCCGAGGGCGCCGCCGAGCCCGACCGCGCACAGCGCGATGAACAACCTGTTGCGCAACTCATACAGGTGCTCCATGAGGGTCATGGAGCCATCCGGATTGGTCTTGCGCCGACCGCCCGGCCCAGCCGGGATACGCATCCCGCTCACCGATCCTCGTTGTCAGCGGGAAGTATCGTCGGGGCGGGCTTCATTGACCCGAGGTTCATTCACCCGCGGTTCATTGATCCCAGCCGCGGCCGGTCCCGACGGTGGGCGCGACTGGTGCGCAGGCGCAGGTGCGCTGGCCTCCTCGTCCGAACGCGCTCCCTTGGTCTCTGCCTTGAAGATTCGGATGGACTGGCCGATGGAACGCGCGGCTGTCGGCAGTTTGGTCGCCCCGAACAGCATGACCAGAACCACAAGCAGGATGACCAGCTCCCAGCCAGACGGAATGCCCATGGTGGGTCTCCTCTCTCGCCTCGGGTGCGGAACCGATGCTACGCGGTGGGAGCTATCCGGACTTGTGGCGGCGGCGCCGGTCAAGCGCCACCCGCAGTGCCGCGATCCGCGCGATGAGCAGGCCGGTGCGGTCGGCGAGGTGAGCGCGGCTGCGCTGCACCGTCCCGGCCAGCCGCCGCGCCGGACCGGCCAGCCGCAGCAGCAACATGACGAGCACAACGACGGCAGCGACGGCCAGCAGCGCGCTGATCAGGTAAGACACGTCGATCACGTTAGCCCGCCTCGGGCGCGGGCAGGTGACTGGACCGGCGCACCGCCGCGAGGGCCCGCTGCACCACCGCCGCGGCTAGCTCGGCGGGTTCCCGGACTACGACATCGGCGCCCAACCCCAGAACCAGACGCACCATCCACCCGGTCTCGGCGTAGCGCATTCGCACGGTCGCGGCTCCCCCTTCACCCTCGATCAGCTCATCCACCGGGTAGTACTCGGCGACCCAGCGAGCGTCCGGCGCGAGGGTGAGTACGGCGATCTGCTGGTCGGGTTGGGCGCGGAACAGGCCGGCGGAGACGTCGGTGGGGCGGGCGTGCGGTGGTGGCGTCGCCGGCTCGTCGAGGATCGTGACGTGCTCGATGCGGTCCAGCCGGAACAGCCGTACCTCCTCAGCCCAGCGACACCAGGCTTCCAGGTAGCTGCGGCCCTCGACCAGGAGCAGCCGCATCGGGTCCACGGTGCGTTCACTGACCGTGTCCCGAGCCGGCGTGTAGTACCGCATGTGCAACGCGCGGCGGTGGTCCAGCGCGTCGCGCACCGCGCTGAGCGCGGCCTCCTCCCGGGTGGCCAGGCCGACCACCACGCCGTCGGCCTGCCCCGCTGCCGCCTCGATCTTGGCCAGTGCCCGGCGCACCGACCCGGCGTCGACCACGCCGGGCGTCTCGGCCAGCGCTCGCAGCGCCACCACCAGCGCGGTCGCCTCAGCGCCGGACAGTCGCAGCGGGCGGCGCATTCCAGCGTCGAAGGTGACGGTGACGGTGTCCCCCTCGAAGGACAGGTCGATAAGATCACCCGGCCCGTAGCCGGGCAGCCCGCACATCCACAACAGCTCCAAGTCACGGCGTAACTGCGCGACCGTGATCGAGAAGTCCGCCGCCGCCTCCTCGATCGGCACACCGGGCCGAACCAGCAGGTAGGGCACCAGGGCCAGCAGCCGGGGCAACCGCTGCGCGACGCCCTCCATCAGCCGGCGCTCCCGGCGGCCGCCAGCAGCCGGGTCCGTACCGCGGTAGCCAGTTCGGCGGGCTCCAGCACCACGGCGTCGGACCCGAGCCCGGCTATCCAGCGGGCAGCGACGTCATAGCCCGGTAGCTCCACTCGGACGACATCGCCCGCCACGTTGTCCAGCGTCATCTTGCCCAGCACCGTCGCCCGCCTGCGCAGGCCGTACGCGCGCCCGTCAGCCAGCCACAGCCTGGCGGTGTGCGCCGCCGACGGCGGTTCCGCGGAACCCGCCACGATCTTCAGGAGATCCACTCCCGGTGGGCGTTGCACCGCACCCGGGGCGCCGATGACGCGCACCGGCCCGGCGATCCTGGAGACCCGGAAACAGCGCGTCGCATCCCGGTCACGGTCGTGCCCCGCCACATACCAACGGCCTCGCCAGGACACCACCCCCCACGGCTCGAGGGTGCGGACGGTGGGCTGCTCGGCGGGATGCCTGCGATGCGGGAACGTCACGACCTGCCCGGCCTGGACCGCCGAGATCAACGGGGTCAGCGCCGGTTCGGTGGCCCGCACCCGTGGTTGGACCACCGTTGCAGGCTCGGCATCCACCTCCACCCCGGCGGCACGGAGCTTGAGCAGCGCGCCGTGCGCGGCACCGGCCAGCTGCGAGGAATCCCACAGCCGAGCGGCCAGCGCGACAGCAGCGGCCTCGTCGGGCTCGAGGTCGATGTCGGGTAGCTCATAATCCCGGCGCGCGATGCGGTACCCCTCGCCGGCCTCGAAACCGGGGATCCGGCCGGTCTCCAGGGGCACGCCCAGCTCGCGCAGCTCAGCCTTGTCCCGCTCGAACATCCGGAAGAACGCTTCATCGGAAGGGGCGTCGGCGTAGCCGGGCACCGTTCGCCGGACCCGCTCAGCGGGCAGGTACTCCCGGCTGGACAGCAGGCACAGCACCAGATTGACCAGACGCTCGGCGCGGGCAGCAGCCACGGGGGCAGCCTACGGCTGCCCCCGTGGCTGCTCGTGAGTGGCGTTAAGTGCTGGAACACTGTTACGCACTCACGAGCTCAGAGCGAAGCTATGAGCCTCTCCACCCGCTCGTCCACAGCGCGGAACGGGTCCTTGCACAGCACGGTGCGCTGGGCCTGGTCGTTGAGCTTCAGGTGCACCCAGTCGACGGTGAAGTCGCGGCCAGCGGCCTGTGCAGCAGCGATGAAGTCCCCGCGGAGCTTGGCTCGAGTGGTGGCCGGCGGTGTGTCCTTGGCGGCCTCGATCTCGCCGTCGTCGGTCACCCGGTCGACCAGCGCCTTGCGCTGCAGGAGGTCGAACAGCCCGCGGCCGCGCCGGATGTCGTGGTAGGCAAGGTCCAGTTGAGCTATCCGCGCGTTGGACAGATCCATCCGGTGCTTGGCTCGGTAGCGCTCCACCAGCCGGTGCTTGATCGCCCAGTCGATCTCACGATCGATCAGGCCGAGATCTTGTTGTTCCACAGCGTTGAGAGTGCGGTTCCACAACTCCATCACACGATCGGTCAGCGCATCGGACCCGCGCTGCGCGACGTGATCCGCGGCCCGGGCGTAGTACTCCCGTTGGATGTCCAACGCCGAGGCCTCGCGGCCACCGGCCAGCCGTACCCCGCGCCGGCCGGTGAGATCGTGGCTGATCTCGCGAATCGCCCTGATCGGGTTGTCCAGGGTGAAGTCGCGAAACGCGACACCCTCCTCGATCATCTCCAGGACCAGGTTGGCGCTGCCCACCTTGAGCAAGGTGGTCACCTCGGACATGTTCGAGTCGCCGACGATGACGTGCAGGCGGCGATACCGCTCGGCGTCAGCGTGTGGCTCGTCGCGGGTGTTGATGATCGGACGGGATCGGGTCGTCGCCGAGGAGACTCCCTCCCAGATGTGCTCGGCCCGCTGCGACAGGCAGTACACCGCGCCGCGCGGTGTCTGCAGCACCTTTCCCGCGCCACAGATCAGCTGCCGGGTGACCAGAAAGGGCAGCAGCACATCGGCGATCCGGGAGAACTCCCCGGCCCGTCCGACCAGATAGTTCTCATGGCAGCCGTAGGAGTTACCCGCGGAGTCGGTGTTGTTCTTGAACAAGAAGATGTCCCCGCCGATACCCTCGTCGGCCAGCCGCCGCTCGGCGTCGACCAGCAGGTCCTCGAGGATCCGTTCGCCGGCCTTGTCGTGGGTCACCAGCTGAGCCAGGTCGTCGCACTCGGCGGTGGCGTATTCCGGGTGCGAACCCACGTCGAGGTAGAGCCGGGAGCCGTTGCGCAGAAAGACATTAGATGAGCGACCCCACGAGACCACCCGGCGAAACAGGTAACGGGCAACCTCATCAGGCGACAACCTGCGCTGGCCGTGGAAGGTGCAGGTAACCCCGAACTCGGTTTCAATGCCGAAGATCCGCCGCTGCATACCTTCCACCCTAGGCTGCTGGGGCCGTCTAGACGGCCCTCCGTACGGGCTCACTTAAGCTGTAACGGTGCAGGACTGGTTGCGGGGAGTAACGCGGGAGATCAACCGGCTTGACCGTGAGCTGGTGCGCCGTAGCGCGATTATCCCGCACTGGCCTGCCGACGCCGGTTTGAAGGGACTCACCACGGCCGCCAACCACAGCCTGCTCTGGTTGGCGATGGCTGCGGTGTTGGCCAGCCGCAAGGGTTCGACCCGGCGCGGCGCTCTGCGCGGTGTGGCGGCGATCTGTGGGGCCAGTTTCGCTATCAACGCCCTGGCCAAACCGTTGCTGCCGCGCCGTCGGCCAGCCTACGACGATCTCCCTGTGGCCCGCCGGTTGGCCCTGCGGGATCACCCGAGGTCGTCGTCGTTTCCCTCCGGCCACGCGGCGTCGGCGGCGGCATTCGCCACCGCGGTGACGATGGAAAGCCCCGCGGTGGGGCTGGCGGTTGCTCCCGTTGCGGCAGCGGTGGCCTACTCCCGGGTGCATACCGGGGCGCACTGGCCTTCCGACGTGGCCGCCGGGATTCTGATGGGCACCGGCATCGGGCTGGCCACCCGGCGGTGGTGGCCGCTGCGGATCGGCGAATCCGCCGAGAGCAGCCACCGGGTATGGGTGCCTGCACTGCCCGACGGTGAGGGTCTGGTCGTGATGATCAACCCCAGCTCCGGAACTGAGGGCGAGGACCCCAGGGCGGAGCTGGCCACTGCCTGGCCGGCGGCCCGGCTCCTGTTCGCCAAACCTGATGGCGACCTGACCAAGCAGTTGGAGGCGGAGTTGGAGGCGGCCGAGTGGCCGGTGCGTGCACTCGGGGTCGCCGGCGGCGACGGCACGGTGGCGGCGGTGGCGGCGGTGGCCGTCTGCAGGAAGTTGCCACTGGTGGTGGTGCCAGCTGGCACGCTGAACCACTTCGCCCGGGATATCGGGGGGGCTGAGCTGTCCGACGCCGTCGAGGCGGTGCGCGACGGCAGCGCGATAGCGGTGGACCTGGGAGCGGTGCGGATCGACGACGCACCGCCACACTGGTTCCTTAATACCGCGAGCCTCGGCGGATACCCGGACCTGGTACTGCTGCGCGAGCGCAGGGAAGCACGCTGGGGAAAATGGTTGGCGGCCGCATTCGCGCTGATCCGGGTGCTGCGGGAGGCGGATCCGCTGGTGGCGTGCATCGACGGCATTCCCCGCAAGGTGTGGCTGGTGTTCGTGGGCAACGGTCTCTACCGCCCTCGCGGTTTCGCCGCCGCGGCCCGGCACCGGCTGGATGGCGGGCTACTCGACGTCCGTTACGTCCGCGCCGATGTGCGGTGGTCCCGGACCCGGTTTCTCATCGCGGCGATGGCCGGAGCGCTGCAGCGCAGCCGCACTTACGTCCAGCGGGAACGCGCCGAGCTGCAGGTCGAGGTCCTCGGGGAGCCGCTGGAATTGGCTACCGACGGTGAGGTCATTGCGAAGGGTCGCAGGTTCCGGTTCTTCACCCAACCCGCTGCGCTGAACGTGTACCGGCCGGACCCGAAGCGCTGAGAAACACCCGGTCAGCCGCTGGTGCTGGGCTCGCCATTCGGGCCGTCACTCTCGGTCGCTGCCTCCGCCGGCGTCGGATCGCTCGCGTCTTCGGCGGGCGCAGCCTCAGCGGTCACCCCGTCGGTGCTAGTGAGCAGTGCGGTGAGGGCAGCTCCGGTGATGCGACGGAAGGCGCGGCGCGGACGGGACCGGTCCAAGACCGCGACCTCCAGCTGGCCGACTCCCAGAGTGCGGGTGCCGGCCCCGTTGACGCTGGTGGAGACCGAGCTCAGGGCGGCCACCGCAGCGGCGACGGCCTCGGCGGTGTCCATGTCCTGCCGGAAGGACTCCTTGAGGGTCGTGGAGATGACGTCGGCCTGGCCGCCCATCACCACAAAGTCCGGCGCGTCCACAATCGAGCCGTCGTAGGTCAGGTGATACAGCTGGTCAGAGTCCGGGTTGACGCCCACCTCGGCGACGCACAGCTCCACCTCGAAGGGCTTCTGCTGCTCGGAGAAGATCGTGCCGAGAGTCTGCGCGTAGGCGTTGGCCAGCGCCCGCCCGGTGACATCACGCCGATCGTAGGAGTAGCCGCGAACGTCTGCGTGCCGGATCCCGGCTTGACGGAGGTTCTCGTACTCGTTGTATCGGCCGACCGCGGCGAAGCCGATGCGATCGTAGATCTCCGAGACCTTGTGCAGCGCGGTGGACAGATTCTCTGCGACGAACAGCACCCCGCGGGAGTAGCTGAGCACGACGACACCTCGACCCCGAGCGATGCCCTTGCGGGCCAGCTCCGAGCGGTCGCGCATGACCTGCTCGACCGAGGCGTAGAACGGCATCGTCACAGGTGAACTCCTGGCTGGAGGCGGGATCATCGGGAAGGGCGAGGGTAGCGTCAGCCGCCGCCAGGTTTGCGCTTGCGCGTCTCCACCACCAGATCGGCGACCTGACCAGCGTGCTCGTCGGACATCCGGACTGCCCCGTCCGCCGCGGTGACCGTGACCACCACCGGGTAGATCCGGCGGACCGGGTCCAGCCCGCCGGTCGCGCTGTCATCATCAGCAGCGTCGTAGAGAGCCTCCATGACGACCCGGACGGCGGCGTCGACTTCCATCGTCGGATCGTGCAGCTTCTTCAACGATGAGCGGGCGAACAACGAACCTGAGCCCACCGAGTGGTATCCGAGCGTTTCGTCGTACCGACCGCCGACGACGTCATAGGAGACGATCCGACCGGCCCGGTCCGGGTCGGTGGCGTCAAGGTCGAAGCCGACGAACAGCGGCACCGCCGCCAATCCCCGCATGGCACCTTCGAGATTGCCCCGAACCATGCCGGCCAGTCTGTTCGCCTTGCCGTCCAGGGTTAGCTGCACCCCTTCGATCTTCTCGTAGTGCTGCAGTTCAACGGCGAACAGTCGCACCATCTCCACCGCGACAGCGGCCGTCCCGGCGATACCCACCGCGGAGTAGTCGTCGACGACGAACACTTTCTCCATGTCGCGCTGGGCTATCAGGTTGCCGGCCGTCGCTCGACGGTCCCCAGCGATGAGTACCCCGCCGCGGAAGACAGCCGCGACGATGGTCGTGCCGTGCCGGCTGACCACCGGTTCTGCGCCGACCGGCACTGTGCCCCCTGCGCTCACTCCCCGTCCGGGCAACAGCTCAGGGGACGTCGCAGCGAGAAAATCGGTGAACGACGAGCTGCCCACCATGAAGTACGACGCTGGCAGGGCCGCGCCCGGATAGCGTCCGACCGAGGACTGGTCCATCGGCTGTGATCGTCTCCTAGCTCCCGTTGTCGCAGTATGTCGAGTACCAGTCCGTGGTGCGCCAGTTACCCACTGTAGGAGAACATGATGCCTGGACCGTTCGACCGGCCTGTCACTGGCCGCCCTTTTGGACATAGGCCCGGACGAAGTCCTCGGCGTTCTCTTCGAGCACATCGTCGATCTCGTCAAGGATGGCGTCGACGTCCTCGCCGAGCTTCTCCCGACGTTCCTGACCAGCCGGCGCACCGTCATTCGTCTCGTCGTCGCCGCCGCCGCCTTGGCGCTGCACCTTCTCCTGGGACATTTCGCCTCCCGGACCGAGTTGTCTCTGCTCAAACAGTACCCAGCAACCCCGACAACCAGTACCCACCAGCACTGACAATCGCCGCCAGGCCAGCCGGTTGATCAGCCTCGGGTGAGCGCCGCCACCAGTTCCACCGCCGTGCGCGAAGCGTCCAGCAGTGCGCCGACGTGCGCGCGGGTACCCCGCAGCGGTTCCAGGGTCGGAATCCGGACCAGCGACTCCCGGCCGAGATCGAAGATCACCGAATCCCACGACGCCGCGGCCACCTCGGTGGCGTATCGCTCCAAACACCGGCCGCGGAAGTACGCGCGGGTGTCCTCCGGGGGATGGGTGATGGCTGCCCGCACCTCCTCCTCGGTAACCAGCCGCTTCATCGAGCCCCGGGCGACCAGGCGGTTGTACAAGCCCTTGTGCATCCGCACATCGGAGTACTGCAGATCCACCAACTGCAGCCGGGGTGAGCCCCAGCCCAGACCGTCCCGAGCTCGGTAGCCCTCAAGTAGCCGGAGCTTGGCCGGCCAGTCCAGCCGGTCGGCGCACTCCATCGGATCCCGCGCGAGCGCGTCGAGCACCTCACCCCAGGTACTCAGTACGTGTTCGGCGACGTCGGCACTGTCGTCTGTGATGTTATCTGGGCCGCCGGTTCGCGCGAAGAACCGCGCGACCCGCTCGTGGTAGGCGCGTTGCAGATCCAGACCGGTGAACTGGCGACCACCGGCCACTTCCACCGTCGCCTTCAGGGACGGGTCGTGGCTGATCGTGTGCACTGCTCGCACCGCATCGACCAGGCGCAGGTCGTCGAAGCGTTCGCCGGCTTCGATCAGATCCAGCACCAGCGCTGTGGTACCTACCTTGAGGTAGGTGGAGTATTCGGCGAGGTTGGCGTCACCGATGATGACGTGCAGCCGCCGGTACTTGTCGGCGTCGGCGTGCGGCTCGTCCCGGGTGTTGATGATGCCGCGCTTGAGGGTGGTCTCCAGCCCGACCTCGACCTCGACGTAGTCCGCGCGCTGGGACAGCTGGAACCCGGGGTTCTCCCCCGCCGGCCCGATACCCACCCGACCGGATCCGCAGAACACCTGGCGGGAGGCGAAAAACGGCGTCAACCCCGAGATGACCAGCGTGAACGGTGTGGAGCGGGACATCAGATAGTTCTCGTGGGTGCCGTAGGACGCGCCCTTGCCGTCGACGTTGTTCTTGTACAGCTGAAAGGGCGGTTGGTCGGGCACCGTCCGGGCCCGTAACGCGGCTTCTTCCATGATCCGCTCGCCGGCCTTGTCCCAGATCACCGCGTCGCGCGGGTTGGTGACCTCAGGGCCGGAGAACTCCGGGTGTGCATGGTCGACGTAGAGCCGGGCACCGTTGGTGAGGATGACGTTCGCGGCACCCAGATCATCCAGTTCCGGATCAGGTTGCGCGATACCGGGGACACCCAGGTCGAACCCGCGCGCGTCGCGCAGCGGGGACTCCACCTCGTAGTCCCACCGGGCTCGCTTGGCTCGCGGTACCTCGGCTGCCGCGGCGTAAGCCAACACAACCTGAGTCGAGGTCAGGACTGGGTTGGCGGTGCTGTCCCCGGGCACTGAGATGCCGTACTCCACCTCGGTCCCCATGATCCGGCGCATACCCCGCAGCGTACGTGTCCGAGACCCAGCCGGCCGGGTCCGACCGGGCAATGGATCGCCGAACCCGCCAGCAGAGTGTCCTACGTCACACCTGCGCCGAGATCAACGTCACGACGGACCGCCCGGCGCCGTCTTACAGGTACTGGCCGGTGTTGGTGGCGGTGTCGATGGCTCGACCCGAGTCGGCGTTCTTGCCGGTGACCAGGGTGCGGATGTAAACGATCCGCTCCCCCTTCTTCCCGGAGATTCGCGCCCAGTCGTCCGGGTTTGTGGTGTTGGGCAGATCCTCGTTCTCGGCGAACTCGTCGACGATCGAGTCGAGCAGGTGCGTCATCCGCAATCCCGGCTGAGCAGTCTCCAGCACCGATTTGATCGCCTTCTTCTTCGCCCGGTCGACGATATTCTGGATCATCGCGCCGGAGTTGAAGTCCCGGAAATAGAGGACTTCCTTGTCCCCGTTGGCGTAGGTGACCTCCAGGAAGCGGTTCTCCTCGCTCTCGGCGTACATCCGTTCGACGGTGCCCTGGATCATCGCCTGGATGCAGGCCTTGCGGTCCTGCCCGAATTCGGCCAGGTCGTCGGCGTGCAGCGGGAGCGTCAGTGTCAGGTACTTGGAGAAGACGTCCCTGGCCGCCTCGGCGTCCGGCCGCTCGATCTTGATCTTCACGTCGAGCCGTCCCGGGCGCAGGATCGCCGGATCGATCATGTCCTCACGGTTGGAAGCACCGATGACGATGACGTTCTCCAATCCCTCCACACCATCGATCTCGCTGAGCAGCTGCGGCACGATCGTGGTCTCGACGTCGGACGACACTCCGGACCCACGGGTGCGGAATATCGAATCCATCTCGTCGAAGAACACGATGACCGGGGTGCCTTCCGACGCCTTCTCCCGGGCCCGCTGGAAGATCAGCCGGATATGCCGCTCGGTTTCCCCGACGTACTTGTTGAGCAGCTCAGGGCCCTTGATGTTGAGGAAGTAACTCTTGGCTTCGTCGTCCCCACGGACTTGGGCCACCTTCTTGGCCAACGAGTTGGCCACCGCCTTGGCGATCAGCGTCTTACCGCATCCGGGGGGGCCGTACAGCAGCACGCCCTTGGGTGGCCGCAGCTCGTATTCGCGGAACAGTTCGGCATGCAGGAACGGCAGCTCGACGGCGTCGCGGATCTGCTCGATCTGGTTAGCCAGGCCGCCGATGTCCTCATATCCGACGTCGGGAACCTCCTCCAGCACGAGGTCCTCGACTTCCGCCTTCGGCACCCGCTCGTAGGCGTACGCCGCCTTGGTGTCGACCAGCAGCGAGTCTCCGGGCTTCAGCGGCACGGCGTCGGGGTTGTCCGGGCCCATCAGCAGCGGGTCGGCCAGCCACACCACGCGTTCCTCGTCGGCGTGCCCGACGACCAGTGCCCGCAGGCCGCAGTCGAGCACTTCGCGCAGCGCGCAGACCTCCCCCGTCGACTCGAAGGTGCCTGCCTCCACCACGGTCAGCGCCTCGTTGAGCCGCACGCTCTGCCCGCGGCGCAGCTGCGGAATCTCGACCGCAGGCGACACTGCCACCCGCATCCGGCGGCCGGAGGTGAACACGTCTACCGAGCCGTCGTCGAAGCAGGCCAGGAACACGCCATAGCCGCTGGGCGGCTGAGCCAGCCGATCGACCTCTTCGCGCAGCGCGAGGAGCTGGCCGCGGGCCTCCCGCAGGGTCTCCACCAGTTTGGCGTTGCGCTCAGTGAGCTGGCTCACTGACGCGGAGGCCTCGGCGAGACGCTCCTCAAGCAACCGGAAATGCCGGGGAGACTCGGTCAGTCGACGACGCAGCAGCGTCACCTCATCCTCGAGGACTCTGATCTGGGCAGCCAGCGCTGGGTCGATGCGGTCTCGACCGTCAGCGGCTCGGTCGCCGGAATAGTCGTGCGGCACGAGGCACCTCCTCCCGCATGGTTCTCAGAGACCACTAACGGTACGGGACGCCGAGGTGGAACCGTGAGTGAACCGCAGACCAACTCCAGGCAACTCGCGACTACAGACGCCGGTGGGACCGGCTGGGTCGCCGCTGCGGGGTGGGCGCCACAGCTCCCTGCGCCAACCGCCGCGCGGTGAGCAGGAACGCGGTGTGTGCGACCATCCGGTGTTCCGGGCGAACCGCGAGCCCGACCACGTGCCAGGGCCGCAGCAGCGTCTCCCAGGCCTGCGGCTCGGTGTAGCAGCCGGCGTCCCGCAGCGCCTCGGCACAGCGGGACAGCTGCGTGGTGGTGGCCACGTAGACGGTGAGCACGCCACCGGCGACCAGCGCCGCGGACACCGCGGGCAGCGGCTCGCACGGGTGGAGCATATCCAGCACCACACGGTCCACCGGCTGATCGGCGGGGTGGGTGGTGACGTCGGCCACCCTGAGCTCCCAGTTCGGCACCACCGCCCCGAAAAACCGCTCGACGTTACGCGACGCATACTCGGCGTGGTCAGCGCGTATCTCGTAGGAGATCACGCTGCCGCGCTCCCCGACCGCCCGGAGCAGCGAGCAGGTCAGCGCCCCCGAACCGGCTCCGGCTTCGAGCACGCGTGCACCGGGGAAGATGTCGCCCGACATCAGGATCTGGGCGGCATCCTTGGGATAGATCACTTGCGCTCCGCGCGGCATGGACAGCACGTAGTCGGACAGCAACGGGCGCAACGCGAGGTAGTGCGTCCCCGCGGCGGAGGTGACGACGCTGCCTTCGGGAAGCCCGATCAGGTCGTCGTGAGCGACCGCACCGCGGTGGGTGTGGAACTGGGCGCCGGGCTCCAGCACGACCGTGTGCCGGCGTCCCTTGGGGTCGGTGAGCTGTACCCGATCGCCGGGTTGGAACGGTCCGCTGGCTCGAGTCACAGACAGTTATAGTGACAGATCGGTAATCGGATGGCTGCACTGCGCCATCGGGAATTCGCCGCTGTCCGGGGTCTCGCCTACCCTGCGTGCCATGACGGAGATCCTGGCTAGCGGTCCCCCTACCATGGCTTCGCCCGCGACGGGCCGGGTCACCAGCGCCGGACCGCGCAGGCGCCCGGCCCTGTCACCGTCGCGGGCGGCGGATTTCAAACAGTGCCCGCTGCTGTACCGGTTCCGGGCGGTCGACCGGCTGCCTGAGACACCGAGCCGGTTGCAGGTCCGTGGCACCGTGGTGCACACCGTGCTCGAGCGGCTCTTCGCGCTGTCCCCCGACCAGCGCGACCCCGAGGCCGGGCGAGAGCTGGTCGAGCCCGCCTGGCGCGACGTGCTGGCCGCCAGCCCGGAGCTGGGCGAGCTGTTCTCTGGTCCCGGGGATCCGGAACTCGCCGAGTGGCTCGATTCGGCGCGTGCGCTCGTCGACGCGTACTTCGCGTTGGAGGATCCACAGCTGGTCGTGCCCGAAGCTTGCGAGCTCCTAGTGGAGGCGGAGCTGGCTGCCAGTGATGCCGGGGATGGCGAGCCAGTGCTGCTGCGGGGATACATCGACCGCCTCGACGTCGCCGCCACCGGGGAGATCCGCGTGGTGGACTACAAGTCCGGGGCGGCACCGCGGGAGCTCTTCGAGGCCAAGGCACTGTTCCAGATGAAGTTCTACGCGCTGGTTCTGCTGCGTATCCGCGGAGTGGTGCCGCGCCAGCTGCGGTTGCTGTACCTGGCTGATCGGCAGGCGCTGAGCTACACCCCTGATGAGGCGGAGCTGATCCGCTTCGAGCGCACCCTCGTCGCGATCTGGTCAGCGATCCGGCGGGCCGCCCGCACCGGCGACTTCCGCCCCAGCCCCGGCCGGCTGTGCGACTGGTGCGATCACAAACCACGCTGCCCAGCGTTCGACGGCACCGCGCCCCCCTATCCGGGCTGGCCGGATCCCGACGGCGCCGGCGCCGAGACCGCGCGCGACCGGGCGGAGTAGGCAGTTATAACCGGCAGGAGCGGATGTCGCTGGCCAGGATGGCTTTGGCGCCGGCGGCGGAGAGCTCGTCCATGATCCGGTTGGCGTCCCGGCGGGGCACCATCGCCCGGACCGCGACCCAGTCGGGGTCGGCCAACGGAGCCAGCGTCGGTGACTCGAGCCCCGGGGTGATGGCGATTGCCTCGTCGAGCACGGTGCGTGGGCAGTCGTAGTCGAGTATTAGGTACTGCTGGGCGAATACGACGCCCTGCAAGCGCGCGATGAGCTGCGCGCGTTCCGGCGATGGTGTCGCGCCGGAACGCTCAACGAGCACCGCCTCCGAGCAGCAGATCGGGTCCCCGAAAGCCACCAGACCGTGCTGGCGCAGGGTCCGCCCGGACCCGACCACGTCGGCGATCGCATCTGCCACGCCCAACTGCACCGAGATCTCCACCGCGCCGTCGAGCTGGATCAGGGTGACGTGCACCCCGTGCCGGGACAGGTCCGCATTGACCAGCCGGGGGTAGGCGGTGGCGACCCGCAGGCCCGCCAGGTCGTCGACCTTCCAGTCCCGGCCGACCGGGGCGGCGTAGCGGAAGGTGGACCCGCCGAAGCCGAGCGCGAGCCGCTCGGTGACCGGAGCCTCGGAGTCCAGCACCAGATCCCGACCGGTGATGCCGAGATCCAGCTCGCCGGAACCCACGTAAACCGAGATGTCCCGGGGGCGGAGGAAGAAGAACTCCACGTCATTGGCGGAGTCGATGACGGCCAGATCCTTGGCGTCGTGCCGTTGCCGGTAACCCGCTTCGACCAGCATCTCCGAGGCGGGAGCGGCCAGGGTTCCCTTGCTGGGCAACGCGACCCGCAGCATCCCGTCACCGCCGTTCGTCGAGTTCATCGGCACCTCACAGGTAGCGGTAGACGTCGGTGGTGCTGATCCCCCGGCCGAGCATGAGCACCTGCACCCGGTAGAGCAGCTGCGAGATCTCCTCCGCCAGCCGTTCGTCGGACTCGTGCTCGGCGGCGATCCACACCTCGCCGGCCTCCTCGAGCACCTTCTTGCCCTGGGCGTGCACCCCGTCATCCAACGCCGCGACCGTGCCCGAGCTGGCCGGCCGCGTCCGGGCCCGGTCGGTGAGCTCGGCGAACAGCTCGTCGAACGTCATTGCAGCCGCCTACGGCGGCTGCTCGTGAGTGCGTAACAGTGTTCGAACACTGTTACGCACTCACGACCGTCAGGCATTGAAGTACTTCGCTTCCGGGTGGTGGGCGACGATTGCGTCGGTGGACTGCTCCGGGTGCAGCTGGAACTCCTCAGACAACGTCACACCGATCCGATCCGGCTGCAGCAGCGCGACGATTTTCGCACGATCCTCCAGCTCCGGGCAGGCACCATAGCCCAGCGAGTAGCGGGCGCCCCGGTAGCCGAGCTTGAAGAACTCCTCCACCTCAGCGGGATCCTCCTCAGCGACCACCGCCCCCGAGGCGAAACGAAGCTCTTCCCGGATCCGCTGGTGCCAGTACTCAGCCAACGCCTCGGTCAGCTGCACGCCCAGACCGTGCACCTCCAGGTAGTCGCGGTAGGCGTCCTTGGCGAACAGCTCAGCCGCGTAGTCAGCGATCGCCTGCCCCATCGTCACCAGCTGTAACGGCAGCACGTCCACCTCGCCGTCGAGCTGTGCAGCCTCCCGCGGTCGGTAGAAGTCCGCGAGGCACAGCCGACGGTCGCGTCGCTGGCGAGGGAACGTGAAACGGAACCGTTCGTCCGCGTCCCGCCGCGGTTCGGTGAGCACGATCAGCGCGTCGCCTTCCGCGACCGCCGGGAAGTACCCGTAGACCACCGCGGCGTGCGCGAGGACCCCCTCGGTGGTCAGCCGGTCCAGCCAGTAGCGCAGCCGGGGCCGGCCCTCGGTCTCCACCAGTTCCTCATACGACGGCCCAGCCTTGCTCCGGGACCCGCGCAGCCCCCACTGGCCCAGGAAGGTGGCCCGCTCGTCGAGCATCGAGGTGAACTCAACCGCCTGGATGCCCTTGACCAACCGTGAGCCCCAGAACGGGGGGATCGGGATCGGTACGTCGATGGCGACCGTTGAGCGTGCTGGTGGCGGCGCCTCGGTGTCAGCCTCGCGTTCTCTACGCGCCTGCGCGATGCGCAGCGACCGCTGCCGCCGGGCCTTGCGCTCGGCGGCCTGGGCCTCTTCTTTCGGGTCGGCCGCTACCGTGCCGCCGCGCTTCCGAGTCATGATCGAGTCCATCAGTCGAAGACCCTCGAAGGCGTCCCGGGCGTAGCGGACCTCCCCTGGATACAGCTCCGCGAGATCGTCCTCCACGTAGGCCCGGGTCAGCGCCGCCCCACCGAGCAGCACCGGTGTGTCAGACAGCCCCCGGGAGTTCATCTCCTCCAGGTTCTCCTTCATGATCACTGTCGACTTGACCAGCAGCCCGGACATCCCGATGGCGTCCGCACGGTGCTCTGTGACGGCCTGCAGGATCGCGCTGATGGGCTGTTTGATGCCGAGGTTGACCACCTCGTAGCCGTTGTTGGACAGGATGATGTCCACCAGATTCTTCCCGATGTCGTGCACGTCGCCCTTGACCGTGGCAAGCACCAGGCGGCCCTTGCCGCCGTCGTCCTCGGATCGCTCCATGTGGGGTTCGAGATGCGCGACGGACGCCTTCATCACCTCGGCCGACTGCAGCACGAACGGCAGTTGCATCTGACCAGAGCCGAACAGCTCACCGACGGTCCGCATTCCGGACAGCAGGGTGTCGTTGATGATCTGCAGCGCCGGCCGCTGCTCGAGCGCCACGTCGAGGTCCTCGGCCAGCCCGTTGCGGTCCCCGTCGACAATCCGTCGCTCCAGCCGCTCGAACAGCGGCAGTGCGGCAAGCTCGGCCGCCCGGGACTCCCTCGACGACGAGGTCGTGACGCCCTCGAACAGCCCCATCAGGGCCTGCAGCGGGTCGTATTCTCCGTCCGGCCCGGAGCGCCGCCGGTCGTAGACCAGATCCAGCGCCACGGCCCGCTGCTCGTCCGGGATCCGAGCCATCGGAATGATCTTCGACGCGTGCACGATGGCGGTGTCCAGGCCGGCCTGCACGCATTCGTGCAGGAACACCGAGTTGAGCACCTGCCGGGCCGCCGGGTTGAGGCCGAATGAGACGTTGGACACACCGAGCGTGGTCTGCACCTCGGGATAGCGGCGCTTGACCTCCCGGATCGCGGAGATGGTCTCCAGGGCATCGCGACGCGTCTCCTCCTGCCCGGTGGAGACCGGGAAGGTGAGGCAGTCGATGATGATGTCGCAGGTGCGCATGCCCCAGCTGGCGGTCAGGTCGTCGATCAGCCGCGACGCCACCTGCACCTTCCATTCGGCGGTGCGGGCCTGGCCCTGCTCGTCGATGCACAGCGCCACCACCGCGGCACCGTGCTCGCGGACCAGCTCCATGATGCGCTGGTACCGCGATCCGGGCCCGTCGCCGTCCTCGAAGTTCACCGAGTTGATCGTGCACCGCCCGCCCAGGCGTTCCAGCCCGGCGCGCAGAACCTCGGGCTCGGTGGAGTCCAGCATGATCGGCAACGTCGACGCGGTGCCCAGCCGACCGGCCAGCTCGGCCATGTCCGCGGCGCCATCGCGGCCGACGTAGTCCACGTTGAGGTCGATCAGGTGCGCGCCATCCCGGGTCTGCGCGCGAGCAATCTGGACACAGTCCTCGAACCGCTCGGCGAGCATGGCGTCGCGGAACGCCCTGGACCCGTTGGCGTTGGTCCGCTCGCCGACCATCAACACACTGGCGTCCTGGCGAAACGGCACCGCGGTGTAGAGCGAGGACACCCCGGGCTCGGGGCGCGGTCGCCGGCTGCGGGGGGTGAGGTCGGCCACCGCCTGCGCGACGGCCGCGATGTGCTCCCTGGTCGTTCCGCAGCAACCACCGACCAGCCGGACGCCGAACTCGGTGACGAAGCCGGTCAGCGCGGTGGCCAGCTCGTCGGGGGTCAGCGGGTAGACCGCACCACCCCTGCGTAGCTGGGGCAGCCCGGCGTTGGGCATCACCGACAGCGGGATGCGGGAATGCTTGGCCAGCTGGCGCAGGTGCTCACTCATCTCAGCAGGGCCGGTGGCGCAGTTCAACCCGATCAGGTCGATGCCCAGCGGTTCCAACGCAGTGAGCGCTGCGCCGATCTCGGTGCCCAGCAGCATCGTCCCGGTGGTCTCGACGGTGACCTGTGTGATGATCGGCACATGCCGGCCCACGGCGACCATCGCGCGGCGTGCGGCGATCACCGCCGCTTTGCACTGCAGCAGATCCTGGCTGGTCTCGATGAGGACCGCGTCGGCTCCACCGTCGAGCAGGCCGCGGACCTGTTCGAGGTAGGCGTCGCGCAGCTGGGCGAAGGAGATGTGGCCCAGGGTGGGCAGCTTCGTGCCCGGGCCTACCGAGCCGAGCACAAACCGCCGCCGGTCGGGCTCGGCGAACTCGTCGGCGACCTCGCGGGCCAGCCTGGCGCCGACCTCGGCCAGTTCCCGGACCCGATCGGCGATGTCGTACTCGGCGAGGTTGGCCAGATTGGCACCGAAGGTGTTCGACTCCACCGCGTCCGCGCCCGCCTCGAGGTATCCCCGGTGCACGGTGCGCACGACGTCTGGCCGGGTGACATTGAGAATCTCGTTGCAGCCCTCCAACCCGGCGAAGTCATCCAATGTCAGCGCCACCGACTGCAACATCGTGCCCATCGCCCCGTCCGCGACCAGAACACGTTGCGTAAGGACGTCGAGCAGCGATGAAAGAGCCATGAGATCTAGCCTAGAGCAGCGAAGTGGGGACCTCGTGGCATCGCGCGGCGGCCAGCGTGACTCAAGAGCCGTAGGCTAGCGCGGTGACCTATCTGGACACCTCCGGCAGCGACGCGGGCTCGCCGCTGCCCCAGCTCACCTCTCCGGTGCTGGTAGCCGCGTTCGAGGGCTGGAACGACGCCGGGGACGCCGCCAGCACCGCGATCGAGCACCTGCAGCTGAGCTGGGACGCGACTCCGCTGGCCGAGCTTGATCCCGAGGACTATTACGACTTCCAGGTCACCAGACCGACCACCAAACTTGTCGACGGGATCACCCGCCGCGTTGAGTGGCCCACCACCCGACTATCGGTATGCCGACCGCCCGGAGCCGATTACGACGTGGTGCTGGTGCACGGTATCGAGCCGAACATGCGCTGGCGGTCGTTCTGTGATGAGCTGTTGCGCTATGTCACGGACCTGGAGATCACCACCGTGGTGACGCTGGGCGCGCTGCTGGCCGACACCCCGCACACCCGGCCGGTGCCCGTCACCGGCACGGCCTACGACGCCGCCTCGGCCGCCCGGTTCAAGCTGGAGCGCTCCAAGTACGAAGGCCCCACCGGCATCGTGGGGATCTTCCAGGACGCCTGCGTGCAAGCCGGGGTCCCGGCTATCTCGTTCTGGGCGGCGGTTCCGCACTATGTCTCCGCCCCGCCTTCCCCGAAGGCCACCCTAGCGCTGCTGCACCGGGTGGAGGAGGTGCTCGATCTCGAAGTCCCACTCGGCGCGCTGCCGGAGGAATCTGAGGAGTGGGAGACGACGGTCAGCGAGATGGCCGAGGAGGACGACGAGGTCGCCAGCTACGTGCGTGCACTGGAGGAGCGGGGCGACACCGAGCTCACGTTGCACGAGGCCAGCGGGGATGCGATTGCCGCGGACTTCGAGCGCTACCTGCGCCGCCGCCGCCCCGGCGGCACCTCAGGCCCCCGAGGACCCCGCGACAGCCGCTAACCTGGCGCGTGCCGTATCGTCATTCGGAGCCGAATCGCGGTCCCGTCGGCGTGCGGTAGCAGTCAATCCGGGCTATACACCAGCAGGGGGACCAGTTGTTCATCGGCGGTCAGTGAGCCGTGGTGGCCGATCTGGCGGCTCAGTCTGGGAGTGACGCGGGACTGCACGACGGCGAAGTCGGTGCGTGCGGCGACGACGAGGTCACCGATGCGGTCGCGGATGTGGGGCTCGACGATCGGACCGAACCATCCTGCCGCGATGGCCTCGTCGCGGGTCAGTATCCACGCTCGATCCCCGATCAGCTCACGCCAGGCCGCGAGCACATCGTCGGTGGCGCCGGGCTCCGTGTAGACGTACCGGGCCCGCGGGTCACCGCCCAGCAAGCGCACCCCAGCTTGCAGCGACGGCTCAGTGTCGAAGTCAAGCCTGCCTTCCTCGGACACGGTCACCATGCCGTGGTCAGCGATCACCACCAGATACGCGCCCGGAGGTAAACCTTCGGCGATCGCAGCGGCCAGCCGGTCGACGTGGATAAGCTGCAGCCGCCACGCCAGCGACCCGACGCCGCTGACATGGCCGAGCAAGTCCAGGTCGCCGTGGTAGGCGTAGCACAAGCTCCGCTCGCTGCCGGATACCGCAGCCAGCGCAGTGCTTGCCAGATCCCCCAACGCGTGCACGCCCTGGAACTGGGCTCCACGCAGCACCGCGCGGTTCAAACCCGTGTCCCGATGCATATGTGGAACCGCCAGGGTGACACGTACTCCGGATGCCGCGGCACGTTCCAGCGCCGTGGGTAGCGGCTGGATCTCCTCAGGCACGAACCGCTCACGAAGATCGGCTTGGTCGCCGCCGCCGTGCCTGTGCCAGCTCAACGCGTTGATCAGATCACCGTCGGGGGTGGCGAAGGTGTAGCCGACGATTCCGTGTTGGCCCACCGGCACACCGGTTGCGGTGGTGGCCACGCTGGCCGCAGTCGTCGCGGGAAACCCGGCGATGATCGGCTCGCTGCCGTCGATCAACGACGTGAGGAATGGGGCGTCGGCGGGATGTCCCCGCAGCGCGTTCCAGCCGAGGCCGTCTACGAGCAGCAAGCACACCGCCCGTGCCGGAGTCAGCCCGAACCGATCAGCGAACCCGGCTACCCCTAGACCACACAGTAGCGAGGGCACCACGTCGGCCAGCGAGCCACGGGCCTCCGGGAAATCCACACTCACAGCGCGATGCCCAGCAGGGCATCCACCGCCGTGCTCAGCGCAGCGGGCGCGTCGACATCGCTGCCGCGTCCGATCAGCGTCTCGGCAGCCCATGCGTCGATCGTGGCGAGGGCGCCAGGGGTGTCCAGATCGTCGGCCAGGTGGGCACGCAACTGGTGGACGGCATCCTGCGCCGGTGCCCCGGCGGGCAGCGCGACGGCCTGCCGCCAGCGGTCCAACCGGATCACCGCGTCGTCGAGCATCCCGGTGGCCCAGCACCGATCGGTGCGGTAGTGCCCGGACAGCAACGCCAGGCGCAGCGCCATCGGGTCCACCTGGTCGGCGCGCAGCCGGGAGACGAACACCAGGTTGCCCTTCGACTTCGACATCTTCTCGCCGTTTAGGCCGATCATCCCGGTGTGGACGTAGTGCTGGGCCATCGGGTACTCGCCGGTGAGCGCCTCGGCATGCGCTGCCGAGAACTCGTGGTGCGGGAAGATCAGGTCTGAGCCGCCGCCCTGGACGTCGAAGCCGGTACCGAGCCGGTTGAGCCCGATGGCGCAGCACTCCACGTGCCAGCCCGGACGCCCCGGTCCCAGCTCGGAGTCCCAGGATGGCTCGCCGTCGCGGGCGGTGCGCCACATCAGGGCATCCAGCGGGTGCCGCTTACCGGGCCGCTCCGGGTCCCCACCGCGTTCGGCGGACAGCCGGATCATGGTGGCCCCGTCGTAACCGGACTCGGACCCGAAGTGAGCTGCGGCCTGGTGGTCGAAGTAGATGTCCGGGTGTTCGCGGTCCTCGACCCGGTAGGCCGAGCCGCACGCGAGCAACTTGCCGATCACCTCGACGATCTCGCCGATCGCTTCGACGGCACCGACGAAGTCCCGTGGTGGCAGTATCCGCAACGACTCCATGTCTTCGCGGAACAGCGCGGTCTCGCGCATCCCGAGCACGATCCAGTCGTCCTGGTCGCGGCGCGCCCGCTCCAGCAGCGGATCGTCGACATCGGTGACGTTCTGCACGTAGTGGACATCGTGTCCGGCGTCGCGCCAGTACCGGTTCACCAGGTCGAAGGCCAGGTAGGTGGCCGCGTGCCCGAGGTGGGTGGCGTCATAAGGAGTGATCCCGCAGACGTACATCCGCGCGGTGCGCCCGGGCGCGGTCGGCCGCACTTCGCCGGCCGAGGTGTCGTACAGCCGCAACGGCCGGCCGTGGCCGGGTAGCCGCGGAACCGGGGTCGACATCCAGGGCTGCATGGTTTCGACCCTACGTCACTGTAGGGCACGACCTGAGGGGTTCCCGGCGTCAAGCGGGACGGCGACGGTGCCGAAGATAGTCGCCGACCACCGCGGCACCCAGCCCGTCCACCCCGGGCTCCAGCACCCGACCGCCGCAGCGCCGAGCCAACGCGTGCACGAATGCCGCGAGCCGGGAATCGTGGCCGAGCATCACGATGCTCACCGCTGTGCCCTTGCGGGCCAGACCGTCCATCTCGCGCACGGTCAGGGCCAGCGTCTGGGGCAGCGGCGGGTAGCTGAAGACCGCCTCCCCATCCGGTTCCAGATGCGCGGTGGGCTCCCCGTCGGTGACCACCAGCAGCACCTGCGCGGCGTCCGGGTGCCGGCGCAGGTGCCGGCCCGCGAGCAGCAGTGCGTGGTGCAGGTTGGTGCCCTGCTCCCACACCCCGGCCAGGCCGGTGAGCTGCGCGATGTCCACCCGCTGCGCCTGGCGGCCGAAAGTGATCAGCTCCAGCGCGTCGGACCGGAACCGGGTCCGGACCAGGTGGTGCAGTGCCAGCGCGGTGCGCTTCATCGGCACCCAGTGCCCGTCCTGCACCATCGACCACGACGTGTCGACGCACAACGCCACCGCGGCCCGAGCGCGTTGCTCGGTGTCGACCACCTCGACGTCCTCGACGGTCAGCAGCGGGCCCGGGCTGCTGGCGGCGTTTCGCAACACGGCGTTGCGGACGGTGCGGGGGACGTCCCACGGTTCGGACGCACCGAACTCCCAGGGCCGGCTGGCCCCGGTAGGTTCCCCGGCGGCACCGGCCCGGCGCAGATCACGCTCGCCGCGCCGGCTGCGCAGCGCGTCGGCCACATCCGCCAGCGCCTGCGAACCGAGCCGGCGCATCGCCTTGGGCGAGAGCCGCAGTGACCCGTCCGCAGCGCGTTCGAAGAAGCCGTGGCGCTCCAGCTGACGTTCCAGCTCGGCCAGCCGGCGGGCGTCGACGCGGGCCTCGTTGCCCAGTTGGCGGGTCAGCGCGTCGAGGTCGATGTCCTCGGCGCGGGCCCCGGCGTAGGACTGTGCTAGCTGCTCGGCCAGCGCGTCGAGCTCGGAGAGGTCGACCATCGCCTGTGCACCCTCACCCAGGCCCAGCGGGTCCTGCCCGCGGAACCGCTCGGAGCCCTGCCAGTCCTCGCCCGGGCGCAGCGCTTGGAGCTGGGCGTCGAGCGTCGCGAGCTGCTGGGCCAGCCGCGGGTCACCGAACGCCTGCTGGGCAAGCTGCGCCAGCTCGGCGCGCTGCTCCTGGCTCATCGAGTTGAGCATCCGCTGCGCGGCGGCGGCCCGGGCCGCCAGCGCGTCGATGAGCTCGTCGACGGTGCGTGGGTTCTCCGGGAAGTTGTCGCCGTGTTGGCGCATGAACTGCGCGAAGCGCTGGGGTGTGGTGGGGTCCCCGCGGGCGTGTGCGGCAAGCAGATTGGTGAGATCGGACAGCATCTGGCGGATCCGCTCGACGTCCTCGGGAGAGGTGGACTGCAGGCCCTGCTTGATGCCTTCGAAGCGCTGCTCGAGTAGCTGCTGGCCGAGCAGGTCACGGATGTCCTGGTAGGCCTGGGCGGCTTGGCTGGATCGCCAGTCGTAGTCGGCGAGTTCGGTGACGGCGCGCGCGGTGTCTGGCGGTAACGCGTCGAGCTGGGCCTCGCGGAACCGAGCATCGTCGCCGGGGTCGGGAAACAGCGCCCGCCGCTCCGCGGTGAGGGCTTTGTCCAGCAGCTCGCGGACTTGCTGCAATGTGCCGTCGAGCCGGTGGCGGCGGGTGATCTCGGCGCGCCGCTGCCACAGCCGGCGGGCCAGCTCGTCCATCCCCCGGGTGCCGGGCAGCCCACGGCGCAGCAGTTCTCGCATCGCCGCCTGGGGCGAGGCGCCGTCCATCACGTCGCGACCGATCTGGTCCAGCGCCGCGGACAGATCGGCGGGGGGCGCCAGCGGGTCCGGGCCGCCGTGCCAGGGCCCGTAGCTGTACCGGCCGGGCGAGGTCATTCCCGGGAGCCGTACACGCTGCGGCCGCCTTCGGCGTCCTTGCCCAGCTTGCGGGTGAGGTACAGCGACTCCAACGCCAGCTCGATCGCGGCGGCGATCGGGCCCGGCGGGCCATCGGGCGCGGCGCCCTGGCGGGTGGCGACGTCGTGCAGCACCGGGAGTTCGGGCAGCGCGGCCAGCACCTCGCGGGCGGGTACCCGCTCGCCGGTCGCCACCCGGTGACCGCCGGAGACCGCCGCGGCCAGCGGTGCGAGATCCAGACCGCGCAGCCGGGCGCGAGCGGTGTCGGCCACCGCGCGACGCAGCAGGTGGGTCAGCACCTCGCCCTGCTCGTCGCGCTCTGTGTTGTGTCCGGATGGCTGGTCATAGCCGGACTCGAACTCCAGCTTGCCGCGCAGCACGGCCGGCACCGCCTCCAGGTCGATCGGGCGGGCCACCGCGTGGTCTTCGCCGGTCAGCGCGGCGCGGCGCAGCGCGGCAGCGGCGACGGTCTCCGCCCCGGCCACGGCGAACCGCGCCGACACCCCGGAGCGCTGGTCGATCGCCGCACTGGCGCGCAGGTGCCGGGCGAACCGGGCCAGCACCTCCAGCAGCGGTTCACCGACCTCGGCGCCGATGGTGTCCAGGTGGGCTTCCTGAGCGACCAGCGCGACTTCGGCGGCCATGTCCCGCAGGTAGTGGGTGCGGATCTCGGCACCGAACCGGTCCTTCAGCGGGGTGATGATCCGGCCCCGGTTGGTGTAGTCCTCCGGGTTGGCGCTGGCCACCAGCAGCACATCCAACGGCAGCCGCAGGGTGTAGCCGCGGACCTGGATGTCGCGTTCCTCCATCACGTTGAGCAGCGACACCTGGATCCGCTCGGCCAGGTCGGGTAGCTCGTTGATGGCGACGATGCCGCGGTGGGCGCGGGGTACCAGCCCGAAGTGGATCGTCTCCGGATCGCCCAGACTGCGGCCCTCGGCGACCTTCACCGGGTCAACATCACCGATCAGGTCACCGACGCTGGTGTCGGGAGTGGCGAGCTTCTCAGTGTAGCGCAGCGAGCGGTGCCGCCAGGCCACCGGCAGGTCGTCGCCGAGCACGACGGTCCTGCGAATCGAGCCCGGGGTGATCGGCCGATAGGGGTGTTCCGCTAGCTCAGCGCCATCTATGACCGGGGTCCACTCATCGAGCAACCCCACCATCGTGCGCAGCAACCGGGTCTTGCCCTGACCGCGCTCCCCCAGCAACACGACATCGTGCCCGGCCAGCAACGCCCGCTCCAACTGCGGCAACACGGTGTCGGCGAACCCGACGATGCCCGGCCACGGATCCCGGCCGCTGCGCAACGCGTCGAGCAGGTTTGCCCGCACCTCGCCCTTGACGTCACGCTGCACATGCCCGGATGAGCGCAACGCGCCCACCGTGCGCGGCAGCTCAGCCGGAGGCTCAGCGGGCTGGATGGATCCAAGCTGACGATAAAGGGCCACGGACCCACGCTACGCACGCCGACCCCCACCAGCATCCCGGTCTGCCAACCACAACGCCCCCTCTGAGCGGGCTCGAACCCGCCCGTCAAGGTCAGCTGGGGGGCACCGCCGGCGCCCAGGGCCCGACGATGATGCTGGAAGACCGATTTTCCATAGCAAAGGTTGAACACCTCGCCGACGCAAGCGACGCGACTCCACCCACTCCGGACGATTTGCTTAGAATTGCTTAGAAATTCCTCTTTCATCATCATTTGATGCGTGAGGGCGCCACACTGTGTATGTGTCACGATCAGTGGGGGCTTAGGTTCGAGGAGTGGCCTTAGGCAAGGCGGTTATCGAACGGAAAGTACGCAGATCGTCACCGATTTAAACATATACTGAGCCATTCGAGTGGCATCGCGTTGGTTATCCTTGCGATCCGTCATAATTTCTTCCCGTGAGTCTCACACCGCATTATTGCGGTTCTGATGGGTGAGCCTCGCGGAGCTGTGTGTAATCGGCGTAGAACCTGGCCCTGAGCCCGATCTGCCAGTTCGGTCAGGGCACGACCGCGCTGATGCTGCCCCTAGTGGTAGACGTTCCTAGGAGGAATTTATGTCTGACAACCTGACCTTTGCCGAACTCGAGGCACAGCACGTGGAACTGCTGCCCGCCCGTACCGTCTTGTCGCTGTTCAGCGCCGGCACCCCTGGGTCTAACGGCAGCGCCACCCCCGGCATACCCGGCACGAGCAACGTATTCAGCATAGGGATCTTCAGCTTCCACTTCAGCGGCGGCCACGCTACCGCTGGCACTGGCGGCAGCGCGAACCCCTAGAAATTCCCGTTCCGCCCCTGAGCCGAAACTGGTGCCGGTGGGTGACCGCGTGATCGCTGGGCGTCGGGTGCTGCGCTACTGCTGCACCCCGCGGCCAGTACGCCGATAGCCCCACAGCCTGCGCCAGGCCGGGGGCTATCGGCGTCACCTTCTATTCAGTTAGGGACAAAGAACGGTCGGGCCGTTGATCATGCTGCCGTGGCCGCCCGTGCCACCGCACAGACCCGGACCTCCGACAAGACCGCCGTCGCCACCGTTGCCGCCGGTACCGGTGGGGCCGCCGGGTAGGCCTCCGATCCCGCCGACGACGCCACCGACGCCACCATTGCCGCCGTTACCGTCGATTCCGTTACCTTGGCCGGGACCACCCATACCGCCCACACCACCGAGGATTCCGCCAGCGCCGCCGTTACCACCGTTCCCGCCAGCTCCGTTGGGGCCTCCGCCGGCCCCACCCTTGCCACCGGCACCCCCCATCAGTCCGCCGAATCCACCGGCACCACCGACACCACCGATACCGGCGGTTCCAATGGTGCCGCCGGGCCCACCAGCGGGTCCAGCGTTGCCTCCGGGGCCGCCGGCGCCGCCAGCACCTCCGTAGAAAATGCCGATACCTCCGACGCCACCCGGTCCGCCGGAGCCGCCGGGGCCGCCATTTCCGTTGGGATATCCACCTGGGCCCCCGTTGGCGCCGGGCCCGCCGGGGCCGCCGTTACCGCCGGTTAGCTTCGGGACGCTGTAGTTGTTGGCGCCCGAGCATCCGGCGCAAGGCCACGGGCTTACCGGGGCAGCTTCGGCGGGCAACGCCGAGAGTATGAGTACCCCACTGGCCACGCTGGCCAGCACGGCAGAAGCGACAACGCGTTTCATGATGAACCCTCCAAGAAGAGCTGGCAGTGTGTCGGTGAGCGGATCACCGATGACGCGGTGAATTCAGGGCCCGTTGCCCCCGTTGCCCCCGGCGCCTCCATCGCCGCCGGGTTGACCGGGCTGGCCGGGTCCGCCGGCAGCGCCGGGTTGACCGGGTTGACCGGGTTGACCGGGTTGACCGGGTGCGCCCGGCTGACCGGGTGCGCCCGGCTGACCGGGCTCGCCGGGCTGACCGCTGTCGCCGGTGCCCCCTGTTTGGCCGTGCTGGAAGGGGCAGAGTTGCTCGATTAGCTGGTTGAGCTGCGCGAGCAGTAGGTCGGACTGGTCAAATGGGCCGGGCTGGCAGAGTTGCCAGAACAGCGGATTGAGCTGCGCAGGCAGTTGATTGGATTGGGCCAGCCAGCCGGGCTGGCAGAGCTGCGCGGGCAGTTGGCCGGACGGGTCGAACTGGCCGGATTGATGGAGTTGCTGGATCAGCTGGCGAAGCTGCGCAGACAACTGGTCGGTCTGATCAAGCTGCCCGGTCTGGCAGGCTCGCTGGATCAGCACGCCGAGTTGCGCGGGCAGTTGCTCGGATTGGCCAAGTTGGCACACCTGGCCGTACGTACTAGGCCCGTCGGGCTGGTCTGATAGCACGGATTGGACTGATTGGAGCCGCACCTGCTGTTGGTTGAACAGGTGACCGGATTGGGCTTCGCTCACCGCAATCCCCGCTATGGCTACCAGGGTTGCGGCGGCTACTACGCCAACTCGTCCAGCCCGCAGCGGCGGGCTGACTCCCCGCATCTTATTGTGACGTGACCTGACTTTCATTGGTATGCCCTCGCTCCTCGCCGCCGGTGACATGCGCCTGTTTACATTTTTGATATAACGCCGGATAGCGCTAGTCTCCCCGCCTGGGTCCGTCGACGATTCTTTTATTCGTCTGACCGAGAGGTGATCCTGCCGGTCTGTGTAGCGCCACTGCGGGGAATTAGTGGTCCTGCTTGTGATGATAGGAGTGGCGTGTTGTGGACGAGCCCTACGTCGGGGCCCGTCCACAACACGATTCCCGATCGGTGCGGTGACCTTAGTGCGCGGGCGACGGCTTAGAAGTACTCGTTGCCGCCGTTGCCGCCGGCACCGCCGTTGCCGCCGGCTCCACCGTTGCCGCCGTTACCGAGGATGGAAAATCCGCCGGCCCCGCCAGCCCCGCCAGCTCCGCCAGCCGCGCCGTTACCTGCGGTGCACCCAGTTAGCGCCACGTTAATGCAGTCGCCGCCGTTTCCGCCGTTTCCGCCCACACCGCCCTTGGCGCCGTTGCCGCCGTTCATGAAGACGGAAAACCCGCCGTTGCCACCGGTCCCGCCGGCTCCGCCTTTGGCGCCATTGCCAGCGGTGCACGGCCCGCCGAGGAAGATGTCGACGCACCCGCCGCCGGCACCGCCGTTTCCGCCCGCGCCACCCACGCCGCCCGGGCCGCCGTTGGTGAAGATGCCGAAGCCACCGTTGCCACCGGGGCCACCGAGACCGCCAACAGCGCCGTTGCCAGCGGTGCATCCAGTAAAGAAGCAGGCGCCGCCGGGTCCGCCGGGTCCGCCGGGTCCGCCGGGGGCGCCGGAACCGGCGGCGAAGGCGGTGCCTCCGGCGGCCAGCACCAAGCCGGTAGCAAGGACGGCTGAGGACGCGAAAACGCCAAGCCGCCGCGTGGTGTTGCGATCCATGAATACCTCCGTAGTTGTGATCTCGCGTGACCAGATTCGGACGCGTCAGATCGATCCGTAGGCTCAAGTCCCACGCTGATCACGAATTGCTCTCAGGCGGCCTCGCCCATCGGGAAACGACTTGGGCGGGTGATTGAGCCCGCCACGGTAGACATCGGTCGTTGCGCCGCCACGTAACTGGAAGGACGCAATACCATCCGAATAGCCTAACGCGTGGCCGACTCGGGTCACCGCCTCTATACTTTCTGTTCGACAGCTGACCAGCTGTGACTACTCACCGACCTGTATCGCTTCACTCAGGGTGCGGTTAAGAAAGGGCAAACGGCCGTCGACAACTACGTATCCTAAACGCATACAGTCGAGTTCGTGAACACTGACTGCCAGTGGAACCAATGTCGTCGCAATTAGAGCCTGTTCAACACGATCTTGACTTTTTCTCGTCGACTGCAGGATAGTAGCCGGCCGCAGGTGTGCAATGTATTCCCAATCGTGCATGCTCGCGGAAGTGGGAGCGCGCATTCTGCCGGGAAAGAATGGAAAGTCGGCGGGATGTCGCTTACCAACCTATCGAAACACTCGTCGCAAGCCGCGAGCCTGGTGTAATGGGATGGCGCCGAAGTGCACGCGCCAGGGCGCAACCGGAACCGTAGCCTGACTGCCAGGGTGTTGCTGGACATCTTGCCCGCGGACTCCATCACTCCGCTCGCCCAGCTACCGCCGCCAAAAGCTCAGCTCACGTCTTCACGATCTACGGCTGGAGGGCTGGGCTAGGCCATGTTCTGTGGATCATGGAACGGGGCACGGGAGCCAAGTCTTGGATCGAGGCGACGTCGACAGTGCCCTTCCACGCAGAACTGCTTGAGCCTGTTGATACCGCGCTCGACGACGTTTGCGCTGTTTATCAGGGCCTCGGGATCGAACGGGCGTGGCCGCCCACCCTGGCTGCCCGCAAACAGCAGAGCCGGGCCAGCACCTCGCCGGCCGGTGACCGACGGCAACCGGGCCGCTGCGGCCCGTGCATTCTCGTTGCGCTTTGCGATCCGTCCCGATTTTCAGTGTAAGAACCTGGCCAGCCGCGCGATCAAACAGTCAGGTCACGACGATCGAGCCTGTCCCCCGGGTTCTAGGAGAAATTATGTCAGGCACACGAAAGAACCCCTCACCCCACCCGGTGGGCCGGGCGGCGGCGTTCGGCGCCGCCCTTGCGGTGTCTACGCAGCTGCTGGCCGGCTGCGGAAGCGGCGGCGGCAGCTCGCAGAACGTCGAACAACTGTTGCTGACTGCACCAAATACCGATATCGCTGTCACCATCCCCACGGGCTGGCATCAGGTCATCGACAGCACCAATCCCAGCACCGCCGAGATGGTCTTCCCCACCACCTGTATGGGAAACGCGGAGGTCACCTGCGCCACCGGCCTGGCCCGGCTCGCCACGTTTGCCGCCCCCAGCGCCGAGGCAGCCGCTCAGACCGTCCAGCGGGCGGTCAGCACCGCCCCGGGCGTGCGAGCAGCCAGCATCACCAGCCAGGGACCCGGCAAGGTCGGTCAGCGGGACGGCCACCGACTTCGGTTCACCTTCGCTAATGCGAGCGCCAAGCTCGTGTCCGAAATCGCTGCGGTTCCCACCGGTTCTCCCATCCCAGACGCCCAGGGCAATCACGAATTCTCGATCGTCTTGGTCTGGGTCTCCGACGCTCCTAGCGCCCCCAGACAGGGCACCATTGACCAGATCATCGGCTCCGCGCTGTTCGTGGGCGGCCACCCCTGATCTGATCACCGAGTGTTTCTCAGATGGGTGCGGCTCTTCTGAAGTGAGCGCGCAGGGATGTGTGACCTGCGGTTTTGCGCGTGTCTTGATCGCTTGCCCGGTGTCAGGGTACGCGCAGCAGGCAGGGTCAGGACAGACCGAGGCCGGGGTGTTTGACCGGTCCCGGCGGTTGTTTGTTGAACGTCGTTCCGGATGACGACGTGGGGGTTGCTGTCCGTCATTGAGGTTGCGGGTATCGGCGGAGGGCTTTGGTTGGTGTGTTGATCTGTCTCGTCGTCACCGTCATTGCGCCGAGTGAGTTGAGACGACGACGGCCCTCCCGCAGTTAGCGCAGCACCGTCGGGGTCTCGGCCATGCCGTCGGCAGGCTCGCCGCGGCGCCGGGATGGGTGCGGTCGAGCTCGGCGGCCAGCGCGGAGTTAGGCGTGATGCGCCCGCCGCATCCTCACGACCGAGCGCAGCCTCCGTCAGCCGATCTTGCACATTTCTGATCTTGTGGAACTTATACCGATGTCGGCATAATCAGAGGTTGCTGAGGAAGGTGAGTAGGGCGTCGGGCGGTTGGTAGCGTCCCGGAGCGGTGTTCGGTGGAGTGGTGCGGCCAATGCTCGTTCTTTGAGTTCGAGGTCGGCTGAAACGTATATCTGGGTTGTTGCGATCTGCTCGTGGCCGAGCCAAAGCGCGCCCAGCGGTACTCCAGAAATCAGCCGATAGGAAAATCAGGCCCTGACGTGCGAGGCGATGTGGAGGTATCGACCGAAGACCACAGAGCTGCCGAAGTCGGCGAAAGCGGAGTGCTCAGCGCAGGCGAGTCTCCCCCACCGCGAGGTCCCACAGGTCCGCGCGATCCCGCCCGGCGGCAGCCCAGGCGGCGCGGGCGCGCTCGATCGGTTCCAGCGCCGGTTCCCGGGACAACCAGAAGGTGCCCCAGTGCATGGGCGCCATCACCCGAGCCCCGACGTCACAGGCAGCCCGCACGGCCTCCTCCGGATCCATGTGCATGGTCTGCATGAACCAGCGTGGCGCATACGCGCCGATGGGCAGCATCGCGACGTCGATCCCCGGATACCGAGCACCGATCGAGGCGAAGTACGCGCCGTAGGCGCTGTCCCCAGCGTGGTAGACCCGCCGACCCCCCGGCCCGGTGAGGATAAAGCCGCCCCACAGGGTCGCGCAGTGGTCGAACAGGCCCCGGCGGCTCCAGTGATGCGCCGGCACGAACGTCACCTCCAGCGCACCCACCCGCACCGACTCCCACCAGTCCAACTCGGTGACCGCGGAGAAACCGCGGCGGCGAAACCACCGGCCGAGCCCGCAAGGGGCCACCACCGGGGTGTGTCGAGCCAGCGGGCGAAGCGTCGGGGCGTCGAGGTGATCGTAGTGGTTGTGGCTGATCAGCAGCAGGTCCAGCGGCGGCAGCCGGTCCAGACCGGGTGGCGTGAACCGCTGACCCGCGCCCAGGATTCGCGCCGACAGTACCGGGTCCACCGCCACGGTGAGACCACCGAGGCGCATCAGGAACGAAGCGTGCCCCAGCCACACCAACCAGTCGCCGGAAAGCGGCAACTGCGCCGGTACAGCCACCGGGATCCGAGACACACCCGACGTGGCGCCGGCGAAACCACCCTCCCGCCACAACCGCAGGAACTGTGGCGGCCCGGGGAGCGGCCCGGTGAGCCGATCAGCAAAAGAACGCCGCTGGCTCAAAAGGCCGGCCACGGGATCGCCGGCCAGTTCCCGTTGGGCGCCGGGAACGTCTCGGCGTTCAACAGTCGATCCGCCCGGTCCCGCACGGCCCGCACCTCGGCCCGGGTCAGATGCTCGGACAACGCCTTGGCCAACTCCCCATCCAGCAAGCAGCGCACCCGGCGCAGAACGTCGAGCACCGCTGCGGGCAACGGCTGGCCCAAAAAGCCCCACAGCACCGTGCGCAGCTTGTCCTCGCGGTGCAGGCAGATCCCGTGGTCCACCCCGTACACCGCGCCGTCGCACCCGGCCAGGACGTGGCCACCTTTGCGGTCGGCGTTGTTGAGCAGCACGTCCAGCACGGCCAGCCGGCGCAGCGCCTCGGTGTCGGCGTGCACCAGCAGTGCCGGGTCGCCGTAGCGGTCGTGCGCCCGCAACACCGGGCGCCAGCCCCGCGGCACCGCGTCGAGGGCCACCACATCCACCAAGCCGCGCTCGTCCTCGATGTCTATCCAGAGTTGCACCATGCCCGGCCCCAGCGGACCCGGTCGCAGCACGGTGGGCGGTACCAACGACCAACCGGTGGCCTCCGAGAGCAACCAGCTGGCCACCTCCCGGCCGGCCAGGGTGCCGTCCGGGAAGTCCCACAGGGGGCGCTCGCCGCGGATCGGCTTGTAGACACAGTCGGCGCTGACCCCGTCGCACTGCACCGTGCACAGCAGGGTGGCGTTGGACGCCTCGACGATCCTGCCGGTGACCTCCAACCGGCCGGTGTGCAGTAACGGCAGCGCCGCCGGATCGCTGGGCAGCACCGCAGCCTCGCTCAGGCCTCAGCCTGGCGACGGTAGCCATTCTGCCGTGGGCAGATGTGCCCCTTGGGCCCCAACGGCTCCTTGCACAGCGGGCAGGGCCGGCGCCCCGCCGAAATCACCCGCTCGGCGCGGGTGGTGAATGCCCGGGCCTGCACGAGCGACAGGAACACTCGCACCGCGTCGGGGCCGTCCTCGGTGTCGTCGAGCACCATGGACTCGTCCACCTCCTGCTCGCTGACGGCGAGCAGTTCGACGACGATGGCCCGCGACTCGATGTCCCAGCCCAACCCCATGGTGCCGACCCGGAACTCCTGTTCGACGGGTGTGCTCAACGGTTCGGTGTCCACCGCCGGTTCCCCGGGTGAAGCGGCGGCATCGCCCAACCGTCGCACGACCTCATCGAGCAGCGCAGACAGGCGTTCCGCGAGGACGGCGACCTGCTCCTTCTCCAGCTGCACGCTGATGACCTTGGACTCGTCAACAGCCTGCAGGTAGAAGGTACGGTCCCCAGGTTCGCCGACGGTACCCGCGACGAACCGGTCGGGGGTGCGGAAGACATGGATGACACGGGACATGGCACTGTCGAGCCTAGAGCACCCGGCGAGACTAGAGCACCCGGCAGCGTCGATCCCCCGCCTCAGCTGGTGCCGGTCGAGCCCCCGGGCGTGGCGTCCGATGAGGGCCGCCGCCGGCGCCGGCGCTTGGGCGGGACGAGAGAACGCAAGTCGTCACCGCAGTCGTTGACCCGCTGCACGAACGGGCGAGTCTCGGTGTAGGTGACGACGCTGACCGAGCACGGACTGGCGACGATGCGCTGGAAGCCGTCCAGGTGCACGCCCAGCGCGTCGGCCAGCACCGCCTTGATGACGTCGCCGTGCGTACAGACCAGCCACAACGCTTCTGGACCGTGCTCGGCGGTCACCTTGGCGTCCCACTCGCGGATCGCGGCCACCGCCCTGGCCTGCAGCGCTGCCAAACCCTCCCCACCGGGGAAGACCGCCGCCGAGGGGTGTGCCTGCACCACCTTCCACAGTGATTCCTTGCCCAGCTTGCGCAGCTCCCGCCCGGTCCACTCGCCGTAGTCCACCTCGACGAACCGGTCGTCGACGGACACCTCGAGCGCGCGGGCTTGCGCGAGCGGGTCCACTGTCTCCCGGCAACGTTGCAGCGGGGAACTGACCACCGCCACTAGCGGCAGCAGCGCGAGGCGCTCGACCAGCGCCTGAGCTTGAGTCTGACCGCTCTCGTCGAGTGCTACCCCCGGGGTGCGCCCGGCCAGCACCCCGGCGGTGTTCGCCGTGGACCGGCCATGGCGGAGCAGGATCACGGTGCCCACGCCGCCACCCTACGCACCCGCTAGCGTGCTCCCCCGTGCAACAGCGTTATCTCGGCCGCAGCGGGCTGCGGGTGTCGCGGCTGGCGTTGGGCACCATGACCTGGGGCCAGGACACCGACGCGGAAGAGGCCGCCACCCAGCTGGTCGCCTTCATCGACGCCGGCGGGACATTGGTGGACACCGCCGACGTGTACAGCGATGGTGAGTCCGAACGGATCCTCGGCAAGCTGCTCACTGAGGTCATCCCCCGCGACGAGGTGGTGCTCGCCACCAAGGCGGTGGCGCACCGCGACGACGGGCCATTCGGCGGCGGCGCGTCCCGGGCGGCGCTGCTCGCGGCGTTGGACGGGTCGCTGCGCCGGCTGCGCACCGACCACATCGACCTGTGGCAACTCCACGCCTGGGATCCGGCGGTGCCGCTGGAGGAGACGCTGTCCGCAATGACCGACGCGGTGCGCTGCGGCAAGGTCCGCTACGTCGGGGTCTCGAACTACACCGGCTGGCAGCTGGCCACCGCCCAGGCCGCCTCCGAGGTCGCGCTGGTGTCCACTCAGGTGGAGTACTCGTTGCTGGAGCGGGGAGTGGAACGTGAGGTCGCGCCCGCGGCGACCCACCATGGGGTGGGTCTGCTGCCCTGGGCACCGCTGGGCCGAGGGGTGCTGACCGGCAAGTACCGCAACAGCACGCCAGCTGGCTCCCGGGCCGCGTCGCCGCATTACGCGCGGTATGTCGAGCACCACCGCACCGACCGGGCCAACCGGATCGTGCAGGCCGTCGCCACCGCCGCCGAGGGGCTGGGGGTGTCCCCGCTGGAAGTCGCTGTGGCCTGGGTGCGGGACCGGCCGGGTGTGGTCGCCCCGGTCGTCGGCGCCCGCAGCGCCATCCAGCTGGCCGGCTCGCTGGCCGCCGAGGAGGTCGAGCTGGCGCCCGCGATCCGTGCCGCGCTCGATGACGTCAGTTCAATTGAGCTGGGCTACCCGGAACGCCCGCTTGGCTGACCCGCCGCATCGCCGCGGCCATATCGCGGGCGGCGCGCACGGTACCCCGGACCGACCCGGACACCTTGGACCGCCCGCCGGCACGTGGCCGGTACTCGACGTCGAACTCGCGGACCCGCCAGCCGGCGGCACCGGCCCGCAGCAGCAACTCCAGCGGGTAACCGCAGGCGCGGTCGGTGACGCCCAGGTCGAGCAGCGCTTGGCGGCGTCCGACCCGGATCGGTGCGATGTCGTGAACCGGCAGTCCCCGGTGGCGCAGCACCGCGGCCAGTACCGTGTTGCCGGCCCGGGCGTGCCACGGCCACGCGCCGGCCAGCGGCACCCGGCGGCCGACAGCGAGATCACTGCCGTTGGCCGCCTCAGCGACCAGCCGAGGCAGCGCCTGCGGCGGCAGCGATCCGTCGGCGTCCAGCACACCGACCAGATCGGCGGTCGCCGCGAGCAACCCGGCGTGCACCGCGGCGCCGTAGCCACGCCGTGGTTCGGACACCACGGTGGCGCCACAGGCGGCCGCGACGGCGACCGTGTCATCGGTGCTGCCGTTGTCGACGACGAGGACCCGGTAGCCCGCAGGCATCGCGGCCAGGACACCGGGCAGCGCCTCGGCTTCGTCCAAGCACGGCAGCACGATGTCGACCGTGGTAGTCACAGCCGATGACGTTATCGCTACTACGGACTAACCCTCCCACCCGGCTGGTTACAGCTCGGTCACGGAGCACTGCACAGGGTCAGCAGCGCAGGGATAGAGTGCAGGTCCATTTAGCGGATTAATGCCAACAACCGGCTACCTGGGGATGACGCGGGGGTGTCAGGTCGGGAATGCTTGACCTACACGTCGCCCCTAACCGACATGGAGGTCGGTGTGCTCGGTGCCCCGCGCGCGGCACTTCTCGCTGCGTTGCTTGTCGCCGGGCTGATCGCGGGATGCGGCACGGTGGGCGGGTCAGCCGGGCAGCAGGCTGTCCCGCCAGTCGAACCGGCGTCGGCTCCGTCGGGCGGCGCGGCACCCGCTGGGACTGTGCTGCCGCTCGGCGCCCCGGCTACCGCAGTGGCGTTCGACCCCCGCACCCAGACCGTGGCGGTAGCGCTGGACGACCCGCCTCGGCTGCTGCTGACGGCACTGGGCGCCACGGTGTCGCCTCGACAGGTGCCGCTCCCGGGGCCGGCTGCGGATCTGGTGCTCGCAGCCGACGGCGGCCCGCTGCTGGTGCCGATCACCGCGCCGGGGTCTCTGATCCGTGTCCCGCTCGATGGGGGCGCACCGAGCAGGACGGATCTTGGTGCTCCGGCACGCGGGGCGGCCACGGTGGGCGGCGTCACCGTGGTTGCGCTGGGTGACCAGCTGGTCGTGATTGACGGCAACCGGCACATCCCGGGGTTCATCGACGCAACGCGCCTGGTGCCCGCTCATGACCGTGGCGCAGCCAAGGTCTGGGTTCTCGATCGGGGCCGCAGTGCGGTGAGTGTGGTGGACCTGTCCAGCGGCCAGATCAGCGCCGCGCTGCGGGCCGGCAACGGCGCCGCCGGTGCGGTCGCCGACAGGTTCGGTCGGTTGCTGGTCACCGACACCCGCGACGGCGAGCTACTGGCCTTCGCGGGAGATCCACCGGTGTTGCGGCAGCGTTTTCCACTGCCGGGCGCGCCTTACGGGCTGGCTTACGACGGCCGGCGGGACCTGGTGTGGGTCACCCTGACCGGCCGCGATGAGGTGGTCGGACTCGGCGTGGCTGGGGGCGAGCCGGTGATCGTGCACCGGTTGCCTACCGTGCATCAACCCGATGCAGTGGCAGTAGACCCGGTCAGCGGCCGGGTCTTGGTCGTCTCCGCGTCAGGAGCAGGACTGCAGGTGATCGATCCCGAACGGGTGGTGCAGTGATGATCGAGACAGTTGACGGTGATGGCCTCGACTGGGAGTACCAGCCGCTGCGGTTGCCGCCGGAGGTATCCAGGCGAACCGCAGCGACTCAGCTCGCGGTGCAGGCCGAATTCGCGGGCTGGGAACTCTCCCGGGTGAGGATGTATCCCGGCGGCACGCGCACCGTGGTGTTGCGACGCCAGCGGACGCCGGTCGCTCAGCCCAACCTTTCGTTGTAGAGCTGCACGTCCCGGCACGAGTAGGGCCCGCGCCGTCCGGTGCGGACCCCATCGGTGAGTCTGGTGGTCAGATCCGAGTCGGGAGGCCCCGACCCTGCGAGCACCCGTCAGGCGTGCATCGTGCGGATCTGGTCGGCCTGCGGACCCTTGGGTCCCTGGGTGATCTCGAACTCCACCCGCTGGTTCTCCTCCAGCGAGCGGTAGCCGGTCGCCTGGATCGCCGAGAAGTGAGCGAAGACGTCGGGGCCGCCACCATCCTGGGTGATGAAGCCGTACCCCTTCTCCGCGTTGAACCATTTGACCGTGCCGGTCGCCATCTTCCATCTCTCCTTGCTCGGGCCGCCTGTTCGGCCCGCAATGCGGGTGTCCGGGCTCGCCGTCGTGCCATCCGGCTGCGCCGCGCATGCACGCTGGCCGGACACAACGAACGCCTGTGGCGCTTGCTCCACAGGCGTCCTTGGAACCAAGACTGCTACGCGCGCGACGTTAGCAGAATCAACAGCTCCTGAGGAACCTGTCGAGGACGCGAGTACCGAAGGTCAACCCGTCGATCGGCACCCGTTCGTCGATGCCGTGGAACAGCGCCGCGAAATCGAGATCGGGCGGCAGCCGCAACGGCGCGAACCCGAAGCAGCGCATTCCCAACCGGCTGAACGCCTTGGCATCAGTGCCGCCGAAGAGCATGTACGGAACCGTGCGCGCGCCGGGATCCTCGTGTCGGATCGCGGCGTCCATCGCGCCCACCAGGTCACCGTCGAAGGTCGTCTCCACCGGCGGCAATCTCAGCACCCATTCGCGGGTGATACCGGGGCCGAGCAGCTCGTCGACCTCCCGTTCGAACGCGGCCTGACGCCCGGGCAAGACCCGGCAGTCCACCACCGCCTCCGCGGTCGAAGGGATCACGTTGGCCTTGTAGCCGGCGTCGAGCATCGTCGGGTTGGCGGTGTCGCGCAGCGTCGCACCGATGAGCCGGGCGAGCGCGCCGAGTTTAGCGACCGCACCTTCTACGTTGTCACCGGAGAAGTCCAGCCCGGTCTCCTCGCCGACGGCGGTCAGGAACTCCTGCACCGAGTCGGTCATCACCAGTGGGAAGCGGTGGTTGCCCAGCCGGGTCACCGCCGCACACAACGCAGTGACGGCGTTGTCCTCGTGCACCACCGCTCCGTGCCCGGGCCGCGCCTGGGCCCGCAACCGCATCCAGTTGATACCCTTCTCCGCGGTCTGGATCAGGTACAGCCGGCGCCCTTCGCGCACGGTCAAGGAGAACCCGCCGACCTCGCTGATCGCCTCGGTGCAACCCTCGAAAAGGTTACGACGGTGCTCGACCAACCAGTGCGCGCCCTGCAGCCCGCCGGCCTCCTCATCGGCCACGAAGGCGAAGACAAGATCCCGTGGTGGGATGACGCCGTCGCGGCGGAATCGTCGGGCCACGGCGATGGTCATCGCGACCATGTCCTTCATGTCGATCGCGCCGCGGCCCCACAGGTAGCCGTCCTGCACCGCGCCGGAAAACGGGTGCACCGACCATTCGCTGGCGTCGGCGGGCACCACATCGAGGTGGCCATGGATGAGCAGCGCTCCCCGCGTGGGATCGGCACCCGCCAGCCGGGCGATCACATTGCCCCGTCCCGGAGCCCCGGACTCGAGATAGGTGGTCTCGAAACCCACCTCGCTGAGTTTCTCTGCGACGTACTCCGCCGCGGCCCGTTCGCCAACGAGCGTGTCCGGGTCACCGGTGTTGGTGCTGTTGATCCGAATCAGGTCGCTGGCCAGGCCGACGACCTCGTCCTCCGCCGTGCTGGTGCCGCCCACCGGTCGCTCCATCTAGCCTTCCTACCACCGCTGATCTGCGCGATCTACGATATGCGCGCCGGGTTGGGACGCTTCATGGCGATCAGCTACCCTCGTTGGCGCACCGCACGGTGGTACTGGTGTGGGCGAAACTCGCCGTGGTAGGTCCGAGTGGCGGAATGGCAGACGCGCTAGCTTGAGGTGCTAGTCCCCTACAAAGGGGGTGGGGGTTCAAGTCCCCCCTCGGACACAGTTTCGTGGCATCTCTGCGACATCTGACGTATCAGTGCTCGAACCCACTCCAACACGCTGAACCAGCGTCGTCCCGGCACCCCCATCGCATATGGTGGGGGTGGTCGTCGTGACTGACACTGTGATCGAACCGGTGGTCATCCCAGCCACACTTCTGCGGCATGACGGGCACTTCGCTGACTCACGGTTTGGGTCGTCGGCCGCCCGCCGGCCGCTGCCACTGCCTATCGTCCCGACACTACGCACGAGCAGCGCCGTGTACGGGCTGGCCGCGGTGGACTGCCGGGGCCGGGTCGCCGACCGCGCTGTGGTGCACGCACTCGGCTGGACACCGGGAACCCGTCTGGACGTCCACGAAACCCGAGGGCTCCTCGTCATCCGCGCCGACCCGCGCGGCGTCTTCAGTGTGACCACACAGGGGCATCTCCGCCTGCCCGCCCCCGTTCGACACTGCTGCGGTCTACTCCCCGGTGACCGGGTGCTGCTGGCCGCCGCCCCCGATCGGGATCTGCTGATCGTGCACCCGCCCGCCGCGCTGGACGACTTACTCGCCCCGTACCACGCCGGGCTGCTGGACGGTGATCTCGCATGACGCCGCACGCACCCGGGACAGCGAGCGCGGCCGAGCTGGACGCCGCCCGCCTGCTCCTGGCCCGGATGGGCCTCTCCCCCACCGATCTCCTGACCGCACGCCAGGTCCGGCCGCCGGTACCCACCTTCGCCGAGTACATCCCCCTGGTCTCCGCCGCCGTCACCGACGGCACCCGCCGGGTCTACGGCTCCTACTGGAACCGCATCCACGACCATTGGGGCCACCGGCACCTCGACGAGCCCACCCCATCGCAGATCAAACAGCTGGTCGAGCACGTGAAGGTCACCGTGGTGGCTCGGCGCAACGCCCGCGGCGGGCGTAGCGCGGGCGAGCACCTGATCGCCGCGCTGCGCTGCCTCTACCGGCACGCCGAAAACGACGGCCTGATCGACCCGGCCGACAACCCCGCCAGCAAAGTCGCCAAACCCCGCCGCCTGCCCTCCACCCGGCGCGCGGTGGCCGAGGCCCGGCTGGGCGAGATCAACCACACCGCCGCCACCACCGGCAACGACCCGGCCCTGGACAGCCTAATGCTGCGACTGCACACCGAGACAGCCTGCCGCCGAGGCGGCGCACTCGCCCTGCGCCCGCAAGATCTCGACCCGGCCCAGTGTCTGATCTTCCTGCGCGAGAAAGGAGGCACCGTCCGCTGGCAACCCGTCTCCCCCACCCTCATGGCACACCTCCAACAACACGCCGCCCTGCGGCACGCCCCCCGCGAGGGACAGCTGCTCCGCTACGCCGACGGCCGACCGATCACCACCCGCCGCTACGACCACCTCTGGACACGGCTCGGCAAACACCTCCCGTGGGTGGCGACCCAGCAGATCTCCACCCACTGGCTGCGGCACACCACGCTGACCTGGGTGGAACGCAACTTCGGCTACGCAATCGCCCGGGCGTTCGCCGGGCACACCGACTCGGGCGGCGACGCCGGAACCACCACGACGTACGTCCGGGCCAGCCTCCAGGAAGTCGCCGCCGCGCTGGCCGCCCTCACTGGAGAACCACACCCCCTGATGTGACTCGCATGTCTGCACAACAGCCTGCCGGCAGCCAGTTACCACTCCCCACCGGCGGCGACCACAACGCATCCTTAGCCCGCTCATGTCCGGCATCCACCGCGCACACGGCGGCAGAGGACGTTCGTGACTCAGTTCGTGTCAGTTTTGCCTATGCGCGATGCATCGTCACGGCTACTCGCAAACACCTTCGCCACCACGACAGCTACTCTGATCAATCGAACAACAGTGCCTCGCGGCTGGGAAGGGCTGGGATCGCAGGGTGAATGATCTTGATTCTGTGACTCACCTCGTGGCTACTCATTCGCCCGGCTGGGCGTACGGCAGCTTCCTGACGGAGCTGCCCTCGGCTTGCCTCTCCGAGCTCATCTCAGCCGCCCGGATCGTCACCTTCATGCTCGATGAAGTCCTCATCGAGGAGGGCACGGTTGAGGATAGCGTCTTCCTCCTGCTCTCCTCCTATGTCAAGGTGACGGCCCGGATTGATCGGGAAGTCGATGCACTCCTGGCTGTCCGGAGTGCAGGCGACGTCGTCGGCGAGATGGCCGCACTCGACGGACGGCCCCGGGCTGCCACAGTCAAGGCTTGCGGGAAGCAGCTGGTGGAAGCGGCCGTGTTGCCAGGTGAGACATTCTGGAACCTGGTCCGTGAGAACAGGAAAGCTGACCGCTTGCTGATCTCGATTTTAAGCAGCAAGCTGCGGATGGCCACCCGTAGACGGGTGGACTATGCGGGCGCGTCGCCGCGGGTGCGGGTGGCTCGGGTCATTCATGAGTTGCTGCTTCCCCATGGTCAGCCAGTCGGCAGCGGGATCGTGATCGGGTTCGATCTCACGCAGGTCGAGCTGGGCTCACTGGTGGGGGTGGCCAGGCCAACTGCGGAGAGGGCGCTGCGCGAGCTGCGCGCCGCGGGTCTAGTCGACACCGGCGGTAGGCGACTCATCGTGCTCGATGAGCAGGGCCTGCGCGCGGTGGCCAACGAGGGCATCGGTCCATCAGATGATGGAGAACTCAGGCACTGACCCTCGGTACCCCCATGCTGTTCCCGTCCGCGCTAGACCGACAACGGACGTCCTCTCGGACAGCCAAGCATCCATCCAGATGGCCCTGATTGTCGGTGGAGTGCGCTGGACTGACGGAGCGCTGATCAACAGCGCACAACTACGTGATGCAGCAGGAGTAGCTATGCACTGGATCTACGAGAAGGCCGAGGAACGCGCGGCCGCGCGGTATGCGCAAACTGAGGACTTGGTGATCGCCGACATCACCAAGGAGATTGACTTCGATCTGATTTCGCGGACGAGGCCCAGGCGGGTCATCGGCACGCACTTCTATGTGGATGTCGCCAACTTCACCAAACAGCTCCGCGGCGAACTCGAGGACGACGGCGAGGATCTGCTGCGGCTGCTGCATGTGTACTCCCGAGAGGTCAGTCGGATCGTGGCGTCCGACTTCGATGGCCAGAAGGTCCACTTCCAGGGCCCGCGCTTGCACGCGCTGGCCTACCGACCGGTCTCGGATGAGTCAGAGATGGCGGCCAAGGCAGTCCTGACCTGCCTGGCCATCCGCTATATGACCTCGATCTTCAACGAGGTGTTCGAGCTGGTCGATGACGCAGCGTGGCTGGTCGCCGCGGGTTTGGACCACGGGCGCTGTGTCGCCACGAAAAACGGTGCGAACGGCGACCAGGAACTGCTGTTCCTGGGCAGCGCGGCCAACCACGCCGCCAAGATCCTCGACAAGGCCGGCACCCGGATGACCTCTCGAGTCCGGGATTTGTTGCCGGAAGGCTTTGACTCCGCGATCACTGATATCGAAGACGGCGACTCCCGAATCTGGATGCCGTTGGAGGACGTGGAGCGCCTGGCGGTCGACCACGGCTGGGCGTGGACGGCCGCGGCGAGCCGAATCCGCCTGGGGACGGCCGCCGCTAAGTACCCCGCAGGGTCGGTCACCAGCTCCGAGGTCGGGGAATCGATCGACAAGTCGGCACTGACGCTGTCCCGCACCAAGCGGGTATTTGGTGCGTCCCTATTCGCCGATGTCGACGGCTTCACCTCCTATATCGACGGCTTGGAGCAGATCGACGAAAACCTGGTCGAGGCCATCCGGACCTTCCACGTGCTGCGCGGCGTGATGCGCGACTCCGCAGTCCAGGACTTTAACGCCCTCCGCATCCAATACCAGGGGGACCGGATGCAAGCCCTGGTCTACCGCCCTGTGGCGGACGGCGAGAAGGCCGCTTTCGCCGCGGTGAAGCTGGCCGCCGCGCTGATCACCGTCGCGAATGAAATCGTTCCGGCTGCGGTCTCCACGACAGAGGTCCACCCGCTGGCCATCGGGCTCGCCTGGGGCCAGGTCCTGGTCTCCAGGATCGGCGAGCACGGCAACACCGACGTGATCAGTCTCGGCTCCTCGACCGCCAAGGCCGCTGACATCCAGCAGCACCTCGACGGGAACACCGTCGGTATCGACGGCACCCTCCGAGACCTGCTTCCCGAGTGGCTTCAGCAGGCGTTCAAATGGTCAGCGTCTGCGGGCGGGTATGTGGCGACAGATCTCGACTGGCACACGTTTTGCTTGCTGGAGGCGTCCGAGGAGGATGGGGTGCGGGAGACCGCCCCGAGCGAGAGCGCGAGGGCGCAGAGCCCTATCAGGCCATGGCGGGGGGTCTAACCCCGGCGGCTGAACGTCGGTGGGCTGCTGATGCGGAGAATCTGAAGACTCACCATCCCGATCTTCGGTTGGTCCACCGGCGCGTGAGCCGCGCACGTATTGAGGGGTCGATCGAGGTGCGCGAACCCGGTGGTAAGCGGCAGCGTTTCGAGGTGTCAATTCGCTACCGCGGGCTCGATCCGTTCGATCTTCCGGATACGTTCGACCCGGCCAAACGGTTTGGACGAACGGGTGACAATCACGTTGAGCCGAATGGCCGGTTCTGCATGTGGCTCCCGCAGACCGCCCCCGTAGCCGACTTCTGCAGACCAGGGGGTTTGCTCAGGTATCTGGAGCGTGTTCGGGAGTTCATCCTGCTCCAACTTACGTATGAGGCGCGGAAGCGACTGGACATCAAGCCGCACTGGCGTGGCAATGAATGGACCCATGGCGACGGCGGCCACCGACAGTGGTTCAGTGAGACCACGGCGTCGCTGACACCCGGTCAGTTCGAGGCCCTGCTCAACAGCGTGACGACGAATACCTCTTCGGGGTATCGGTGCCCTTGCGGGTCGGGGAAGCGATTGGGCAACTGCCACAAACGTTGGATCAGAACCCTCCGGCGAACCACGCGGGACGCCCCAGCCGTCCTTCGCATCGGTCGGGAGTTCCTACGAGAGTGGCGGGAGGCGTTAGGTGAACGATCAGCACGCGGTATAGACCCCGAACCGAGGTAACCGGTGGTGGACGTAGTCCCTCGCTGAGTGAGGGTCGAGGTCAGAATGGTCCGGTGTGGTGCTGTGAAGCGGACCGGGCGGCTGCTGGGTATCTCGGCGTGTACTCCGGCGAGGCGGACCATCGGTTACAGATTGGCCTCGATGCGCACTGTGAGTAACATCGATGGCCTGCTTTGCAACGGAAATTCTTACGATGGCGGTGGGAAGATGGAGATCAATTTATGAGGCTCGCACGGCTAACAATCAGCAGCTTTCAGTCATTCGGCGAGCGTGCAACTACGATTGAGCTTGATGACTTGACCTACGTGCTCGGACCGAATGGTGCAGGCAAGACGGCCGTGCTGCAGGCGCTCGTTCGTATGTTCGGAATCGACCCAAATCTGCGAAGGGTCCGACGCTCCGACTTCCATGTCACTCCAGATGCCGAGCACTTGGGCGGGATCGATCAACTCCATTTGTGGATCGAGGCTGAATTTGAGCTTCCAGAAGCTGGAGACGAGTCCACAATTCATTGTACTGTTCCTCAATCCTTCAATCATATGCAACTGGAAGCGGACGATGAAACCCCGCGGGTGAGGATCCGACTATCCGCGACCTTGGACCTGGATGGGGAGATCGAAGAGAAGATCCGTTATGTCGTACAGGTCGACGCGGAAGGGAACCCGGTCAAGCTCCTCGACATGTCGAAGCATGACCGTCACGCAATCCAAGTGCACTATCTTCCCGCCCGTCGGGATCCATCGGACCATGTTTCCTATGCCGCGTCGTCTCTCCTCGGTAGAGCTCTGCGTGCTGCGAACTGGTCAGCGGAACGTGACGTGGTCGGGGGCCTCGCTGAAAAGATCAACTCCGCACTCGAAGGCAACGAAGCTGTTAAGGCGTTAGGCATTCATCTGGGGACGCATTGGGGAAGCCTGCACTCGGGTACCTACTTCGGCAAACCCTCGGTCACTTTCAACCAGAGTGAGATCGACAGCCTGCTGAGACTCCTTACTGTCAATTTCAGTCCTTCGCCGGACGGTCATCCGGTCAGCTATTCCCGATTGAGTGATGGACAGAAATCGTTGCTGTATATGTCCCTGGTCTTGACGATGTACGCCGTTGGGCGCGACGTACTTGCGGGGACATCCGCAGCCTACGACGTAGACAAGCTGCGTCCGGCTATCTTCACGGTAATCGCTGTCGAAGAACCCGAAAATAGCCTCTCTCCACGATATCTCGGCCGAATAATAAAATTCTTGAAAAGTGTCTCGGTTAATGGCGACGCGCAAGCTCTTATGGCCACCCATGCGCCAGCACTTCTTCGACGTGTTCCGCCAGAGCATATTAGATATCTTCGCTTGAACGAATCGAGAGAAACGACCGTCAAGACGATCCTCCTACCTGCGCCTACTGCTGAAGCACACAAGTTCGTCAGGGAAGCAGTGCAAGCTTTTCCGGAACTGTACTTCGCTCGCGTTGTCGTACTCGGCGAAGGAGATAGCGAAGAAATAGTGCTACCTCGCGTACTCGCAGCCAAGGGTATCGCGGAGGACGACACCTCAATAACCGTCGTCCCACTGGGGGGGCGGCATGTGAATCATTTTTGGCGGCTTCTCCACGGTCTCGGTATACCTCATGTTACGCTTCTCGACTTTGACCTTGCCCGCCACCAGGGCGGCTGGGGGCGAATATCCAACGCCGCTAAGAAACTGAAGGCGCTGTCGGTAGGAACCGGCGTTGCGCAGGTGTTAACTGACGAGGTGATCAATAATATACCAAAGTGGGACTCTGGCGTTGGTATACCCGACGTGCACCACGAGCGCTCATGGCTTGCCTTCCTTGAAATCCACAACGTCTACTTCTCCGAGCCAATTGATCTCGACTTCATGATGCTTGAGGCATACCCGAAAGCGTATGCAGTTGAGGATCTCAGTGAACTTGAAGCGCCGAATGAGGCCACGATCAAGGCAGTCTTGGGCAAAAGCCATTTCGGTGAGGAAATCCTGGGACAGGATCGACTGCAATTTTTTGATATCTACCACCAACTATTCAAGCTCGGGAGCAAGCCATCATCTCACATAGACGCGCTCTCGCGTCTCAGCGATGAGGAACTGCTGACCAATCTGCCCTCGGTCTTCGAACGGATGCTTGAGAGAATCGCTTTTATACTTGCGAGTCTGCCGGAATGATCAAGCCCGAACTCTGGCTCCCCGCGGACGACCTCCAACTGGAGCCGAATGCTGACCTGGCGGTACGCGAGGCGACACGCAGTCTCGCGCTGACGGCCGGCCCTGGCGCTGGAAAAACAGAAGTGCTCGCACAGCGGGCGGACTTCCTTTTTCGTACCGGCCTTTGCCCTTACCCTCGCCGAATCCTTGCGATATCGTTCAAGGTCGACGCGGCGCGTAACCTGAAAGAGCGAGTCCAGCGTCGCTGCGGATACCGTTTGGCGTCACGCTTGGATAGTCATACCTTTCACGCCTTCGCCAAGCGTATGATAGACAAGTATCGCCCGGTTTTAACCGGAATCGATGCGTTGGATGCTGATTACGTCATTGCGGAGACGCGTATTCAAAACAAGCAACTTACCTTTCGGGACCTTTTGCCGCTTGCCTTGATGATCGTGCGTAAGAGCAAAGCTGCTCGCATGGCGTTGCGCCAGACTTACAGCCACGTTTTCTTGGACGAGTTTCAGGATTGCACCAAGGATCAGTACGAACTTGTGCACGCCACATTCTACGGAAGCACTAGCTTGCTAACGGCAGTCGGCGATACGAAACAGCGAATCATGGGCTGGGCGGGTGCGCTTGAAGGGACCTTCAAGCTTCTTGCGAAGGATTTCAATGCACTGCCGCTTAATCTGTATCAGAACTTTCGATCCCAGCCTTTGTTACGCCGGATGCAGAACGCCATGATCCAAGTCATGGACCCTGCCGCAGCGGTGCCGGCAGAAGACTTGGCTGGCGAAGGCGGAACCATTGATGTTGTAAGATTCAACAATGACGGCGAAGAAGCCGAATTCGTGTCCCGAACTATACGCGAGCTTGTGAACTCAGGAACACCGAAGTCCGAAATAGCAGTGCTCGTCTCCAAGCAGACGCAACTCTACGCTGCCCCCCTTATGGCTAGGCTTAGAGAAATTCGGATCGCTTACCGGAATGAGCAAGTGTCACAGGACTTCGCCGCCGAACCTGTGGTAGAGCTTATTCAGGACTTCTTGCGCGTTGTTTTTAGCGATCATCAATCGACAGCATATACGCGCTTGGTTGGCATCACGGCTGGCATGGCAACCGGTGACGAGGCAGAGTATAAGGCGCGGGCGCGGGTGCAACGTCACGTACGAGACTGTCGGGAAAAGGTTGCGGGTTCAGGCTTTGATCACGGCGATCTTGATCGCGTCCGCGAACTTGTCTTTGGCCTTCTTAGGATAATCGGACGCGAAGCGGTTGCCGCATTGTCTTTCGACTACCAGCGCGGTAATCGGCTTGATGAGCTCATCGCTGAGGCTTTGGAATCCTACGGCGATCAATTATCGGTCGATCGTGATCCCGTTGGCGCGCTCGCTCGAATGTCAGAAGATACGGTCGTACGAATTTTGACTATACATAAAAGTAAGGGTCTCGAATTTGATACTGTAATCATACTTGGAATTGAGCCGGAGGCTTTCTTTGGCAAGATAGACGACGAGCGATCGGCCTTTTTTGTTGGCATCTCTAGAGCCAAAACTCGACTTATCCTTACGACTGTCGGCCAGCGCCCGTGGCCGAATGGATATTCCGGGATATGGTCGGTCAAGAGAAGTCCGTATACCGAGTTTCTATCGTACGCGCTTCGAACCCAGTAAGGGCGTGTACCGCTCCAGAACTCGATGCGGGGCTGTGACCTGGGGTTCGTTGATCGGATTAGGCGGCTCGGTGGTAATCGTTGATGAGACCGCTGAGTACTTGGTGGCGTTGGATGGGTCCGTCGGTTGGTATGGCGACTCGCCAGTGGTTGTCGTGGGGTGAGCGTTAGTCTCGGGACTGGGTGGGGCCGATGAGTGTTGGCGGGAATACTCAGCACATCCACGGTCCTGGCCAGAACGCTCGGTGACAGCTTGGCCTTGCCCGACTCGATCTTCGACCAGGTGCCTTGATGTATGCCGACGCGAGTGGCCAACTCGGTGCCGGGCGCATAACCCGGCCCGCGCAGCGGACCATGAAATCACCGAGGTCATCGGCGGACCAGTGCCCTGGGCATCAGTAGCGGACTACGAGGCTCTCGCAGGACGAGATGGATCGCCCGCCGCATGACCCGCTCGATATCTTCGGCGACCGCCGCCAGGCTGCCCGTCACGGAGCTGTCCAGGAGTGTCAGGGATTGTTCCGTGGGATCGTCGCCGTGGATCTCGGCGTTGCGAAGGCGGTAAGCCGGACGCATGAAAGCCAGGATCGTCTCGGCATCGGACACGATCACGGGGTCGGCGGCCAGGAGATCGCGGGCCCCTTCGGTGATCAGTCGGCCTTTCTCGTTGCTGTTGATGCGACGCGTCTGATGAACAGCGCTTCTGCGCAGGTCATCAGGTCAACCAGGCGGTCTTGGGCGAGGTTGCGAGAGCCCGAGGGACCAGGCGACGGAGCGCCGTCTGCATCGCGCGGTTGCCTTCCACGGCCGGTTCGCTGAGCAGCCGGAACACCTCGCGGACGTCCTCGGCCTGCTGGCTGTCGAGCAGCCAGGTCGGTCGGTCCAGATCAGCCAGGCCGACAGGAGGAAGGGCTGCGGTGGCCCCGAGGTCGGCGGGAAAGTCCTGGTCATGTTGGGCGTAGATCGGGCGGGTGGCGATCACGGAACCGCCGCAGACGATCCGCAGAGCTTGCACAAGCCGAGCAGCGGGTTCGAGCAAGGTAGGGAACGGGGTGGCGGCGGGCTGATCGGGCTGTGCCTGCTTGCCGGAGTGCACGGGGAAGGACCGTTCGGTGACCGGTGCCCATTGATTGAGCCAGTAGACCTCGAACGAGTTGGGGCCGCTACCGAACTCGCCAGGTACGCCCTGGACTCGGATCGCGTCACTGATCTGCTGATCGGTCATGGGGCACAGCACCAGACCATCGACCAAGGGGATCTTCTGGAGTCCGGAGACGAAGGCGTTGAGCGGCAGGAACTCCACCATCCTGATCTCAGCGGCCAGGAGGCCGTCCTCAAGCCGGGAGTAGTACAGATCGAAGGTGATGTCGTCGAATTCGAAACTGCGACTGGCCCGCACGATGGGTTCGAGCAAGTGCTCGACCAGCAGCCAGTCCAGCCGGCGATGGTTCTTAGAGCCTGTTGGTAAATGATGTTGGTTGGGTTGGCCTGAGGTGACGGTGGGTAGCGATTTGATCACGGTGGCGTGTCGCGCCGGGCGTGAGAACGGGCTCCTGATAGCCGAGGAGTACCACCTACCCGACCGACCAG
>DATAWX010000217.1:0-25172 GCA_036266995.1 Pseudonocardiaceae bacterium
GTAGCCCCGGCCACACGAAGGCTGTCAAGCCAGTGATCATTTCCGATGGCTTCAACTCCGGTAAGAGTGATCTGAACGAGCTCTGGCACGGCATGGAACGTGGAGAGTTTCCTTTCATCACAGAGCTGCGGAACCAGGGCAGCGACCTCATCATCCTCGGGTACAACGAGAGATCCGCGTCGATTCTAGAGAACGCCGAGGTTGCGACCGCGTGCATCCTCAAGACGGCCGGCGAACCGAGCAGGGAAGCCGAACTGGCGGTCGGCGGTTTCAGCATGGGAGGGCTCGTCACGCGATACGCCCTCGCGAAGATGGAACACGAAAACCAGAACGATCACCACACGGAGCTTTACTTCTCTTATGATAGCCCGCACCGGGGTGCGTGGATCCCCATCTGCCTACAGGCGATGGCGCACTTCAATCGACCGCTCACGCCCGACATGTCCAACCAGATCAACAGCCCCGCAGCGCGCCAGTTGCTGTTGTGGCATATTACCGAATACGACGACAAACCGGCCGAGAATCCGCTGCGCCGGGAATTTCTAGACGAGCTGAAGCGCGTTGGAGGATGGCCGGACAGGCCACACAAGCTCGGCCTGGCCAATGGGTCCGGCAGCGGTGTCGGCAACGGCGTTCCGCCCGGCAAGGAGGCGTTGAAGTGCACCGGCCAGTTCCACCCCTTCAACACCACGACGCTGTACACCCAGGCTTCTGGCGATAGCCAGCTCGTAGCACAACTAAAGAGCAGCCTGATCAACAATCCGCCTGCCTCAGAGCAACCCATCATGGTGTACACCAGCGAGATGCTGGAGTTTGACGGCGCACCGGGAGGAACACTGGAGAGCTTCGGGATCGCTCGTGACGTTATTGCCAAGTACTCCCCCTTAGGTGTGACGAAGTCGGACTACCGATCGATCTGTTTCGTTCCGTCCATCAGCGCGGTCGCGATCCGGGATCCCAACGACCCTGAGAGTCTGTACGCCGATATCAGCAACCTTTCACCGGAAGACAGCGAGCTAGACGAGTTCCTGTGCGCTACCGAGAACCAGGCCCACTCTCTGATGACTGAGAAACTCGGCAGGCGGCTCATCGATCGGCTGCCGAAGTAGCCGCCACAGCAGAAACCGTGCGCAGTCTGGAACAAGCAACCCAGGTGGCGGGCGGGGACATACTGCCGGTGCCGCACGCCCGCTCTCCGTCGGGCGCTGATGGCCCTGCGGATGTCAAGCCGGCCAGGACGACCCGCGAGGCCTAGCCGCCTGATCGACTAGCGAGAGCCCGCCAACCATTGGCAGGAGAACAGGTGGTGCGCGATGCCTCGGGAGACCTCGCCGGGAACGCCGAACGGAGATGCCGACATCATCTTTTCGGGCGGTTCCATCGTGACGGTGACAGATGAGGATTCTGTGCCCGAGGCGGTGGCTGTCAAGAACGGGCTGATCGTCTTCGTCGGGAGCCAGGCGCGGGCGAAGGCGGAGTGGCAGGGGCCCGATACGCAGTGGCGGGACCTGCAGGGCGCGGCTCTGCTGCCGGGCTTCATCGATGCGCACGGCCACGTCATCGGCACCGGCCTGCAAGCCACCATCGCCAATCTCCTGGCCGATCCTGACGGCGACGTCACGAGTATCGAATCGCTCCAGGAGAAGCTGCGTGAATTCGCCCGGAGTGAGGTGGGGCAGCGGTCGAAGTGGATCCTCGGTTTCGGTTACGACGACTCCACGCTCGCCGAGCGCAGGCACCCCACCCGCGACGACCTGGACGCGGTGTCCATCGACAAGCCTGTCCTGGCCATTCACCAGTCCTTCCATTTGGGAGCGGTCAACAGCAAAGGGCTTGAGCTCCTCGACTACACCACAAAGACAAAGGACCCGGAGGGCGGAGTCATCCGGCGCCGGACGCTGGCGCGCGGCACTCCGTCTAGGCCCCCGTACGGGGATCCAGACGGAGTTCTAGAAGAGACCGCGTTCACACCCGCCTCCAACATGGCTATCGCCGGGATGAGCGTGACCGACAGCGCGCAGTTCCTGGCGAAGGGCCTGCTGTCGGCGGCGAGTTTCGGCTTCACGACCGTGCAGGAGGGAGCAGCGAGCCTGGGCGTCTTGAACCTCATGCGGGAGATGGCCGACGCCTACCCCGACGGTCTGGCCACCGACGTCGTCGTCTACGTACTGGCCGCCGAGGCCATGGCGGCCCCCGACCAGGTCAGGGCGAACCGCGAATACACCAACGGGCTGCGCGCGGCCGGGGTGAAGCTGGTTCTAGACGGCTCGCCCCAGGGACGTACCGCCTGGCTCACCGAGCCTTACGCCGAGGTGCCCGAGGGCCGGGAAGAGAACTACTGCGGCTATCAGACCCTGACCGACGAAATCGCACTGGCCCAGGTCCGGGCGGCTTTCGCCCACGGCTGGCACGTCATCGCACACGCCAACGGCGACGCCGCCATCGACCAGCTCATCCGGTCCGTGCGCACGGCCACCGATCAGGCTGGACCCGCTGACCGGCGCACGACTGCCATCCATTGCCAGACCGCCAGAGTGGACCAGATCAAGGCGTTCGGGGAACTCGGGATCATCCCGTCGTTCTTTTCCATGCACACCTACTACTGGGGAGACTGGTACTACGACACCGTGCTCGGCCCTTCACGCGCCGTCGATATCTCGCCGGCGCAGTGGGCGCTGCACCGTGGCATGGCCTACACCTCGCATCACGACGCTCCGGTCGCGCTGCCCAACTCAATCGCCATCCTGTCCAGCCAGGTCACCCGCGTCACCCGCGCCTCAGGCCGCGTCCTGGGCGAGACCCAGCGCGTGTCGGCCCTGGACGCGGTGAAATCCATCACCATCAACGCCGCCCGCCAGTACTACGAAGAGGACACCAAGGGCAGCATCGAGATAGGCAAGCTCGCCGACCTGGTGATCCTCAGCCACAACCCGCTCAAGGTCGCTCCAGAAGACCTCAAGGACATCACCATCAGGGAGACCATCAAAAGGGGAAAAACCGTCTACCCGGCATCACCCGCGTACCTGCCTCCCACCCTCGGAAGGGCTATGCCGACGGGCTTCATCAACCACTGCTGACGTCCTACGCAGGATGCCGGATCCCGAGGGGGCCCCGTCATATCTGGATGTGTTTAACGACAGAAAAGTGTCCATGCCCGACTCTGCTCCTGCCCCGTTCCCTTGTCTTGGCCGCTGTGCTCGTGGTGGTGACGGGGGCAAGGGTGGCGCTAGCGCCATCGCATAGTGACGCCGATAGGCGCCCTTGCTGCCGGCGCCACGACGTGGATACTGATCGGCCAAGGGAACGTGGCAACTGGCCATCTGATCCGTAGTCGCAGCAGCGCCTCTCCACTACCTGCAATCCGTCCATGGTCGAGCCTTATCCTCAGGTCCAGGTACGAGGACGTTCATGGTTGTCCGTAGCCGTTGATGTACCTATTAGATGTAGCCGAGGGATTCGTCGGTCGCGGACCTGATCAGATTCCATGTCCGCTCGCCGAGTACCTGATTCTGGGTTAGTAGCTCCGGAATCGGTCTGCCTCAGTCAGACTTCTCACCGTGACGGCAGGATCACCGACGATTTCGCACGCTGGGACTCGTGTGGCATCCCGTCGATCTGGCACAGCCCGACCACACGGCAGCCCGGGGGCAACCCGCGACGAAACCGGCACATGCGTGATCCAGGCTTTGCCCCGGTTGCCGTGTGGTAGCCCTCACAGCAGTTCTCGTAGCTGGTCATCCCGGAGATCTGCCCGCCCGGCGAGGGCATGTGTCCTTGCGGATTGCAGTGCATTTGCTGATGTAACGCGGCGTGCCCTTGGTGGTGGAGGCGGGTGGCATGCGGGGGCGTCGGGTGATGTTGGTCAACGTTGGGTGGCGTCGGGTGGTGGGGCTTGTACTGATTTGTACCGAGTATCACCGTGTGCGCTGTGGCCCGGTCACAGATCTGGTCACTCCCGGGCCGGGGTGGCTCGCACGAAGGGCCAAGACGCGCCTGTGCGCATGGCCGGCCAGTCTTACGGTCCGCCGGATACCCGTGTACACCCTGCTCTGAGTGCGGCATGATCGATCTCGCGGCGTCGTCATGGTCACGCGTCGGACGCACAACTCCTGGAGCGGACATGTCCAATAGGCAGACCGGCACAGTGAAGTGGTTCAACGACGAGAAGGGGTTCGGTTTCATCACCCCTCAAGGTGGTGGAGACGACCTCTTCGTGCACTTCAAGGCGATCGAATCGGACGGTTTCAAGTCCCTCAAGGAGGGGCAGACCGTGTCATTCGTCGCAGAGCAGGGGCAAAAGGGCATGCAGGCGTCGCAGGTTCGGACCGAATGACCAGCTGACAGCTGAGCCTCCTGCAGAGGCGGACGGCTGGGACTAGCCGCTGCCGGATTAGTCGGTGCGGCCCTTGGGGGAACCGTGGTAGTCGTGCCACGACGACGGATCTTTTGGCACTGTCAAGTTGTTGAATGTCGAGATACTTGTTGAACTCATCGGAGTACGATAAGCTTACCCAGTAGTAGCTGGTTCCCGTTTTTCCATGACTGCGGAAGAGTTCATCTACTACTGGGGGTAGGCGTGGGAAGCTTGAAGTTCCTATCCGATTGGTCACATGAGCAGTACGGCGACATAAGCCCAGGAGAGTCGCTGTCAATCGAGTACGCCAGCGAGCGACTCCGGAGCTGCCGCGCCAGCCGCTACGGCCAGGACGCTTGGGGTATTACCGCCGGTATGCGCTTTCACCCGAACGGCCGTGAGGTAAGCGGTGCGGTGACGGCCCGAGAACAAAGTGGCGCGGTGGTGGCGGCGTTACTCACGGTAGAGGTGCCCATCGACGCGACGAGAATCGAACTGTGGTTTAAGAACACTGATAACACGGGGTGTGTTGCTTGGGATAGTCGGTACGGACAGAACTACTGGTTTGACGTCTCAGTTTAATGTGTTGACCCTATGTGTTGACCCTATGTGTTGATCTATTGACTGTTGCCGTATTCGAGCTAACTGTACGACGAAATGTTCTGCGGCTCGGTGACGCCAACGACGAGGGACCAATACCGGTCCGCACAATTCTGTTTGAGGCTAGGGTGGGCCACCGGAATTTCGATACTTGCCAGGTCGTGAGAGCCGCTCAAAAACAGTGCGGGGCACGGTAGTGTTACCCCGACCAACGATGCAGTCGGTCGGCCAGTGACCGCTACAACGCGTGGATCGGCTCGACACGTCGTCTATCTCGGAGCGGATCGGGGGCGATGCCGGTGCTTACCGCGGTGGGTGCACTCCTCGGACTGGACTCCAACCCGTAACCCGGTGACTTGAGCGGCTGTCCGCGAACTGCTGGGTGTTGATCAGATCCTGACGCTGATGGCGGTTCCGGCGGCGCCATTGCTGGCCTTACATTCGCGGGATCACGTCCCGTTGAGTTCGAGGAGTGTTTCCTGTGACCACTGGGGAAGCGCCATTTACCGATACGTCCACAACCGAAGAACTACAACAGATCCCAGCGATGATCACGGTGACAGAGGTGTCTGTCGCCACCGACGCCCGCGACAAGCTACTAGCGGCCATCGGCCAAGAGGCACAGTATCTTGTTGACAAGTACGCGGGCCAGGCATCTCCGGCGCTAGAAGCACTCGCCCGCGCCTACGCCTTGGTGACCTCCGGTAGCGCGGTGGTCGCTGCGGGCACTCGGGTGGCTGCCAGGTCAGGCGGAGAGCGGTCGCTCGACATCCAGGTCCCGAACTACAAGATCGATGACGTCATCCAGGCGGCGCAGTAACACACGAATCAACAGTCTGCTGTTGTGGACCTTCGCCTCGCTAGGAGCGAGTCTCGCGCCATCCCATCGACAGTGAGCCCCCCACGCCGTGTCAAGGGGCCGCCTTCTGGCTGGCTGGGGGCTCTGCTGGTCAGCTCCCTTGCCGCGGTGTGGTATTCCCCCTTTGGGGAGATCGGCGGGATGGCACGTTGGCCGCTCGTGTACCGCAGCGTTGCTCTGTTCCAGCCCATCCTGTTGGCCTGCCCAGCGGCGAGCGTCTGGTTTGCGTTTATGATCGCGTCGGCTACGGCGGCGCACCGGCCGGGGACGCCGCTCGTGCGACCGGGCCGTGACCGAGCACGGCCCGTCAGGGTCGCGCGCAGTGTCGCGGGGTTCCGGTCGCACGAGCCAGGCGGCGACCGCTCTACCGGGCGGGTGCACCGCGTCGCCGCAGGCGGCGCGCCTTGAAACCAGAGCCAGTAAAGGAGAATTCGGCAACATTCAGTACTGTTATTGTCGCGCTGTGTAGCGTCCGGCGTCGAGACCACTGTCAGAAGTCGCCCGAGACGTATCCAGTATTGATCACTTGTGCTCAGTCAAGTTCACCGGGCGCACGAGGTGTGCCCACTGCGGCGGGATAGGGCGGCGCGAGCGCGGGTATCCCGTCGCGTCGGCGAGCTTGGTTCGGACGTTGTGGTCGGCTTTCTTGTTGCTGGGGGACTCAGCCGGCACTGCTGGCAACCGGCTCTGTCGGTGGGCGGGCGCTGGCGGCGAGTGGGTCACCGGTGGGAGTCGCCGAGTATGGCGCGTAGCGCACCGTAGACGTCTACTTCCCGGGACAAGTGCAGCGAGTCCTGGTGCGGGGGTCGTATCCAGGTGATCGGCCCGCGGGGGGTCATGGTGGGCGGTAGCAGCAGGGTGCCGGTGATCTGGTGCACGCCCGGTGGCCACGGTAGCGGGGCCGGGAGTCTTTCTCCGGTGAGGATGAGGTGGTGTTCGGGGGTGTAGGGGTGGGCTAGCACTGCTGGGTCGCAGTGTCGGGCGGTGAGGAGTTGTATGACCTCGGTGCTGAGCAGGATCGGGATCGCGAGGGCCGAGATGTCGCAGTCGAGCCTTAGGCGTATCTGGTCACGGTGTTGGGTCACTGGCCAGGCCCACGCCTGGTAGGCGACCCCGTTGAGGAGTCCGGCATCGTCGCTGTCGGGGCTGTCCACGGGGGGCGCCACGGCCGGAGCGGTGGCCGTGACGTGGTGGAGAAGGCACAGTGTGCAGGGCATGCCCTGGTTGGAGTTGACGGTGTCGATGTCGTCGAGACTCAGGACAGCGCCGCACAATGTGGCGACCATGCCCGTCACGTGCCGGTCCGGTAGTGGAACCAGGTGCACGGCGTGGGTGGTCTGGTCCGTGGTGCCGGGTCGGTGGCGGACCAGCATCATCGGCTGGATCGCCGGTTCGGGCAGCGGCAGCGCAGTGTCCTGGGAGCGGGACGAGGGCAAGGCGTAGCGGTGGGCCCCCGCTAGAGCAGCGAAGCGCGGAGAGAGATCACTGACGGTGTCCGTCATGTCTGACATATCACGCTCCGTAGCAGCGACCTGCGCGGAAGGGGCAGCATCGTCAAGCTCTTGCGTCTGCACGTGCACACGAAAATGTAATGAGACCTCCCACCCGGCGTCAATGCGCATGCAATTGCAGAATGATGCAATCCCCAGTCCACTGGTAGGGATCGGGCACGGTGCGTCACGGCAGTCGAGATTCGCGCGCTCGCCGGCGCGATACCGGTCACGTTCGTGCGGATGTCAGTCTCTGTGACAACTGGTGTCACAGGTCTCACTGCACAACGACGCTTACCACCCTGCTGTGAAGGTGAAGTTCACTCTTCCGGAGCCCGTTCCTCACGGCGGGCGTAACAAACCGGATCTGTCCTATATATCCATCCGGGCCTCACGAGGCGTCGCTTCGCGGCGGCATCGAACGCTGCGCTTTCGGCCCAACGTCGGCGGATCGCGGCCAACCATGTTCACGATCGTCACGTGTGGTCTCCGTCGTGGTTCGTGCTGGTCGGCGTCGGCCCGTGCCCGGGTATCACGGCAGCTTCGCTGACTTCGGCGCTTCCGTGGCGCGGTGTCCTCCACGCATCTGAGGCGTAATGAGACCCGATCCGGTGGCGCGGACCTCCGCAGGAAGCGCCGCCAGGTCGGGGCTTTCGTCCCCCGAGACTTAATCGAGAGGATTAGAGGCTACCGGGCGAATCAGGAGTCGGGATCTCCACTCCCAGCTGGCGCGTATACGGAACTCAGCTCGGCTGGTCACCGTCAATGTGCCCGCTGATCGATCCTGCGCCGGGATCATCAACAGATCTTGCACGCTGAGCTGGGGCATCTCGTCGACAGTGCGTCAGCCCGACCACACGCCAGTCCGGGGGCAGCCCTCAACAAAACCGATGCGTGCGGCGTTGGGCTCTGCCCCCGGCTGCCGTGTGGTAGCCCGTGAAGACGTCGAGGAGATGCCCCCCTCAGCCCAACCCGGCCTAGCCGCAGCAGTGCTCCTAGCCGACCATCTCGCAGACCTGCCCGCCCGCGAGGGCACCACAGATTGTCAAGATCTCCTGGGCGATCAAGCAGGCGGTCGGATTGGCTGTTGATCCGCTGGCATTTACCGCGCTGACGCGGCTGCTGCCAGCACGGGCTTGCGATGCACGTCCAGCTCAGCCAGCACGGCGGCGGCCCGATCGATCAGCGGGGGCAAACTCATCAAAGCCACCGACGAAAGATCATCGTGTCGCGGAGTCAGTTTGATTTCTGTGAGTTGAGGACGGTCAGCATTTCAAGCGGGTCGAGTTCGCCGCTGGCGTCAACTCCCCGGGCGGTTGCCTGTGGCGCCCGTGGACAGGTGGCGGAAGAACTGCGTGTGATGCTGGCCCCGGTATTCCTCGCTGCGCAGCGTCTTTCTCGTCATACGTGGGTGGTGGGTGCCGATGACCGGGGCTTTCCGCTGAGCAGTGGACCGCTCGGGTGGTAGTGACCGGATCGGCACTGGCCGGCTTTCCCGTCCCGAACCAGGACCAGCTTTCAGCCAGATCAGCTCCTGGTTCCCGGGAGGGGCCACTCACCTCCGTCGCACCGGGCGGGTCGTCGGGGACAGCGTGTTTGCCGCGAGGATCGGAGTCACCAGTCCTGGACCCAGGCCAGTCATCAGCGAGACCAGCACCAGATCGTGGTAAGGGTCCGAACGCCGCCACCGCAGTCGGCGCATCATCGCGGAGGTGGTGTTCGCCGGGGCGAGTGAGCGGCTCGGGGTCCGCCGGGCTGGCAGGGACACCCGCCTGACTGGCAGGAACATCGACGTTGATGCGCTCGCCACGCAGCTGGTCATAGGTCGGTGTGTGACTCACCCGCGACACCGTAGGGGCGCGCCGACCGGGACAGCCTCCACATCATGTGGACAACTGATCGGGACTGTGCACTAGTGGTGGAGAGGCTGTGGGAACCTTGTGGATGAGTCGCGCACGACCCGGAATCCAACACACCGGCCGGTGACACTCGGTAGCGGCGATACTCACCAGCGGCATCCCGCCCTGACTCCGGTGTCGCTTTGCCACCGTGCAGCCGACAGATCCGCACCAGCCGGGTGACATCGTTCACCAACGGCTTGCCGTGACCGCCGCCACTAACACTGTGCGACTAACACTGCGCGGAGTTCACCGGGCCGACCCGGCCGCCAACCAGCAGAGCGACCCAGCGCACCTCCTCGCGAAGTCCCCTCGTCCGGCCGCTGATCTCGCCCCGTAGCGGGTCAAGGTGGCCATAGTGGCCGGGCAGCGACCTTCGATGGCGCCAGGGTGTTGAGTCCTCCAGGGGACCTGACAGGCAGCTGGCTACCACTAGCCCGCTCCCGCACGACTCGCCTTCACCAGCTGAGGCGACGCTGAGATACCAACCACCACCACGCCGCCGGGCCGGCCCCGCGCGAGCACGGCCGTCAGGCCGCGCGCAGCAAGCAGGATCCAGCCCGGCGGCCAGTGAGTGATCAGACCAGGCCAGCCACTCACGTCGCCGTAGACGGCGTGCTTGAACCCTATAAGGAGGTCGATTCGGCAACATGCAGCACTGTTGTAGTCGCGCTGTATGCGCCGTGTCCGAATTCACTACCGGAGGTTGCCTCAGAGGCGCATCCAGTGTCGATCAATCATGCTCAGCCGGCCGTTCCTAGACCACACATTGATGACGGTCAGAATACCAAGTGTGACCCATTTTCGACAGGCGCTGCAATGAATATCCCTGGCCGAAAACTGAGACGAAGCCCGAAGAAAAAGATCAATAAAGTCATCGTTTGCGCAGGTCAAATACGGTGGCCAGGGGCGGTGTCGAACCGCCGACCTTCCGATTTTCAGGACTCCGGTGCAGCGTCCGTCTCCGATCGGCGCCGTCCGCGACCTGCGCCGGAGCGTCCTCGCGACCGTTGGCGGACGCCCGCGAACGAACGCGAACGAACGCGAACGAACGCGAATGAGACGGAAAAGGAGACGGGCCCGAGGGCACCGGCCGCGCCGTCGACACAGGACTTTAGGAAACCGATGCTCTATCCCCTGAGCTACGAGGGCCTACGCTGTGCGTTCGCCATGGGTACCGGGCGAGTCTTTGCCTGTTGGGTTCGGGTTGGTTGCCCGGTTCCCGACGGTCTGTGTCGCGTCTGTGCCGCGTGCCGTGGGGCTGGCTTCGGACTACCGGCTCGACGGGCGGGGCCGATTGTGCGGTTTTGGTGGTGTCGGGTCATTTCCGCTGGGACGGGGTGGGGCAGGGGAGTTGTGACCGTTTTCAGGTCGTTGCTGATGGGTGGGGAGTGTGACAGGTCTGGATGACCTGTACCTGGGGCAGCGACGGTGTCGGGGCGGACTCCCGTATATGCCTTGGTTTTCCTGGGCGTCGTAGGGTGCGGTGAGGCGACGGCGTTAGCGCCGGGGACGACGTTGAGCCTGGGATGGTCACCGCATGACGCACGGTAGGCACGCATCCGTTTCCCGGGGGTGGCAGTGAGTGACGAGGGTGAGCTGATCGCTGGGCGCTATCGGCTGGTCTCGCGTCAGAACGTGTGGTCATCAAATGGTGCCCAACGAGCTCCACGTCCAGCGGGCGCAACCGAAAATCGTTACACTGATTTGGGCACGACAGATCTCTCCAACGATGGACCTAGCATCGAAGAGCAGCAGCGATCTGCCTTGGCCAGGGGTGATTGCGGTGCTACGACACGCCGCTGTGTGTCTTGCCGCCGTGGGCGCGCTGATCCTCCCCGCTTGCTCGAATTCCTCGCAGACGTCCTCCTCGACCCCGTCGAGTCCGGCGAGTGGTGGACACAGCCTGCCGGCGATCCAATTGGCCGATATGCCCACAGGGACCGCCACGTTGAGCTGGAACCCCACCACCAAGCTCATCACCACCGCAGTGGATATGCACGGTTTCACCCCGACCAGCAGCCATGCCATGCACCTCCACCCCGGCACCTGCGCCGACCAGACCCAACCCCCGTCCGTGCCCTTCCCGGACATCTCCGCCGACGCGGGAGGCGCGGTCAACCAGAGCGTGGTCAGCGCCCCGGTACCCAGCGGTATCCCCCGCGGGTCGTATTTGAACATCCACCTGGCACCCAGCGCCCCACTCGGGGCACCGACCGACGTGAGTTTCACGCCGATCGCCTGCGCGGACATCCCGGCAGGTACCCCGCCCACGGGCCCGGTGACCTTGACGCTCCAGATGCCGCCGCAGCACGGGCAGACCCCCGACGGCACGGCCACGCTCGCCTACAACGGCACCACCCACTCACTTGAAGTCGAGATGAAAGCCAGCGGGCTACCTCCCAACAGCGCCCACGCCGCGCACATCCACTCCGGATCGTGCCTCGCCCAGGGCGCCGTGCTCTATCCACTCCCAGACCTACAGGCCAACGCCTCCGACGAGGCGTCGATGACCACCACCGTCAACAACGTCAACTCCGCGCCGCCGGCCACCGGGTGGTACGTCAACGTGCACATGGGCCCGATGAGCCAGATCCTCAACGGCAACAGCCCCACCCTGCTGTTCGCCCCGATCCTCTGCGGCGACGTCAGGCGATAGATCCAGCATCAGCCAGCAGAACGACCATCACGCTGACCGCTTAGCGCTCGGTGGCATGCTGGCGCGGGAATCCTGGCCCCTGACCAGTCGACCTCTGGGTTATGAGGCGAATGGCACCCGTCCCACGCCTCTCATCGCGTCCTGCGGCGTCCTACCTGGCCAGGGCCGATCGTCCATGACGTCCCACCTCGTCCAGCCGGCCCGACCGCTGCCCACAGTGTCCTTACTACTGTTCCTACTACGCCCGCCCCAGGATCTCGCCGAGGTTTGGTTGGGTTGGGTGTTGTCAGTCGTCGTAGGGATCGTCTACTCGGGCCGAGCCGGCGGCGAGGTCGGTGGCTGCATCGATCCGATCGGTGGGGTCGATCAGGGCGAAGGCGGCGCCGGAAGGGTCGGTGACCCGGGCGATTCGCCCGAGCTCGGTGTCGTAGGGATCGATGTCGACCCGGCCGCCCAACGCAAGGACCCGGTGGGCCGCAGCGTCAGTACCGATCTGCGGCTTCACGGTGAAGTGCAGCATCCAGTGCGCAACGCAGTCGAGATCTGCCCAGCGCTGGTTCATCTTTAACCTGCCCAGCATCGTCTTGCCGTCACGTGACCAGGTGGTGTAGTCCACGTCGATGCCGTCGCCAATCTGGTACTGCTGGTAGCCGAACAGGTTCGCAAAAAACGCATCGGCCCGCGCGCCGTCCCAGGTATCCAGCTCGGCCCAGGACACGCATCCAGGGGCGGTCATCCGAAACGTCCACGGTTGTACGGGCTGCCAGAAACCGATCGTGGCGCCGGTCGGGTCGACCCCGATGAGCACGCTGCCCTGCCCCGGAACATCCGTCGACCCCCACGACACCCGCCCGCCCCACCGGCGGAGTAGCTGCGCGGTGCGCGTGAGGTTGGCGCTGGCCAAATACAGTGTCCAGGCGGCCGGCTGCCCGGCCCGCGCTGGGACAACACCCGTTAGGCCAGCTACCGGGCGACCGCCGCACAATGCGGTCGTGTACTGCTCGCCGCCTGGATATGAGTCGATCTGGTAGGTCCAGCCAAACAACCCGCTGTAGAACTCCCGACTACCGGCCAGATCAGCGCTCGATACATCGACCCAACACACCGACCCGGGGCTCCACGATGCGGCCCTGGTCACCCCCGGCACGCCCACCCTGTTCGCCCGCATACCAGATAGAGAACCTCAAAGCACGCGAAAATACACACTGACGACCAACCTGCGATCCCTTGGCCCCCAGGAGCACGCAACCCTCGTCTCCGGCGTCCGATCTGCGCTGCGACCTGACCCCGCGCTGTGCTAGGGCTGCCAGAGTGTCGTCTGCGTTGTCGTCACCGTTGTCGTCAGCTCGCCGCCGCGGGTCTGCATTGTTCCCGTCATTCCCTCCTTCCCGCGAATTTTCTCGATGTGGCGGCGGAGTCAGCGACGATCTTCACGCTGGGACTCGTGTGGCATACCCCTGGCGCTGCCAACCGCGCGACATCCCGGGGCGGCCCCTCGACGGAACCGGTACCTGCGTCATCGGTGCTGTTCCGGGATGTCGTCTCGTAGCCCTCGGGGGAGGTTGGCGGGATGCCACACCTGTCCGCCATGGGCGAAGGCTGAGGTCTTGGTTCACTCAAGCGTACGAATCTGGGGATGTACGTATCACCCCCACAGGGTCGCGTCTCTGTTCAGAGTGCCGCGCACAGCAGCGCCGTGCACGCCGAGGAGACAGCAGGGATGTTCGATCGAGACGCGGGACCCTGCGACACCGGGCTTGATGCGGCCTGGCGGGCAGCGCTGCCGTTTATCAGCGCCTACGGACTACCACGGATGCAAAGGGCCCGGGACGGTGTATCCAGGCCTGCCACGGGGATATGCCGCGGCGTTTGCGGGTCCGTGCCAGTGGCGCCACAAGAAACTCACCCACGTTATGATTACACAAAGGAGCTAATGCCATGCCGTTCTTTGAGCGCGAGCCCTTCACCCACGCCGAGGCGACTTACGTGTGGGCAGGCGCCCATCAGCCCGGATTTTTTCAGGTGACCGTTCAGGGCGACGCGCCCAAAGTCAGCTTCGGGTTCCAGCTCAAGCAAGATATCAACTTCGCGGGTGGATTGACAGTCGAAGTGATGGGCTGGACGGGTCCGCTGATTGCGCCCCCCGCAACCACCCCGTACAGCGTGACCGGCCGATTCAATGGCACATTTTTGAAAGAGGTCGTCGTGATCGGCTCGAACAAGATCGAGGTGGTACCTGTCAAGGAGGTCCCGTTTACAACCGATGACGAATTTACGAAGCTCTTCAGTGCGGCCTGACCAGCTGCCGGAAGGGAAGCATGAGGGTTATGCCGACGCGATCGGAAAACCGTGGAAGCTATGCGGCTCCCACTTTGGCCGAGGCCGGTATTGCACCCAGCGTTGACTCGGTCGGTGATGCCCTGGACAACGCTCTGGCCGAAATCGAGATCGGCCTGTTCAAAATCGAACTGGTCCACCACCGCAGCCCCGGAAAAACCTCGACGATGTCGAACTCGCCAGCCTGGAATGGGTCGACTGGCACAACCACCGACGGCTAGCCCGCGCCTGCCACGACCTGACACCCGCAGAGTACGAACTGATCCACTACGGTCAACACTCAGCACTCACCGAGGCTGGAGTCTCAACAACCTGAGTCTCCGGAATCGCCGGGGCATTCAAATCGTTTTCTGAGAGCTGTTGTTGTTAGTAGGTGGTAAGTCCATGGTTTGGGCTCGACCGGGTCGTTGGTGGCCGTGTAGAAGGCTTGGGGAGGTGGAGGTGCGGCGTCTGCCATCGTGCTGGGGTTTGGGCTGGTGCCGGGGCCGCGGCTGCTCCAGGATCGTGTGTGGGATCGGAGGTACCGCTTGTCGTCTATCGGGCCGAGCTGGGGGTTGTCGTGGCTCGTGTCTTCATTAGCTATGCCACGCCGGACCGGGTGATCGCCGACGAAGTGTGCGGGTGGTTGCGGGGTGCTGGCCATGAGCCGTTCCTGGCTCACGACCTGCGCGGCGGTATCGGTGTCGGTGAGGAGTGGAAGCAGCGCTTGTACCGGGAGCTGCAAGAGGTTGACGCGGTGGTCGGGTTGGTGACGAGATCTTTCGTGTCGTCGGGATGGTGCTTTGCTGAGGTGGGAATCGCGGATTCACGAGGTTGTTGGCTGATGCCGTTGCGAGCTGAGGCCGATGTGGTGCATCCGCTGATGCGGGACCTGCAGTACACCGACTATCACATCGATCCAGTGCGTGCCCGTGATCGAGTGCTCCAAGCCTTGCGGCTGGCAGAGGGTGGAAGTACGTGGCGGGAGGGTGACAATCCTTTCCCGGGGTTGGAGCCTTTCACGGTGAGGCTCAGCCGGGTGTTTTTCGGTCGCAGGGCGGAGGTCCGCGAGGTCGGTAATCGATTGCGTGCCATGGGCAGTCGTGGTGGGATGCTGGTCATCGTTGGGCCCTCCGGCTGTGGGAAGTCGTCCCTGCTTCACGCTGGAGTGGCCGCGGTGCTGGAAGAGGATCCGACGTGGCTGGTGGCGCCGTCGCTGGTTCCCGGTGGTGATCCATTGCCCGAGTTGGCTCGGGTGCTGGCGATCACAGCCACCCGTCAAGGCCTGGATTGGTCAGCTAGCGACGTCCGCGCCAGGCTCGACACTGGTACCGATGGCCTGCGGCGTGTGGCGGATGACCTGCTGGCTACAAGCCCAGCTACGCACCAGCAGCGGCTGCTGGTCATGGTGGATCAGGCTGAGGAGTTGTTCACCCGGACAACCTCGATGGCCCGGCACCGATTCGCGCAACTGCTGTGTCAAGCGGTCACAGGTCCGGTTCGGGTAATCGCGGCAATGCGCTCGGAGTTCCTCGACGATCTGCGGGATCTCTCCGCACTGGCCGGCACGCCGATCGAGGCTTACATGTTGGCACCGTTGGATCAGGAGGCGCTGCGGGATGTCATTGAACAGCCCGCCAAGGTGGCCCGACTGCGCCTGGACAAAGGGCTCCCCGCTCAGCTGATCACCGATTCCGGCAGCGGGGAGGCCCTGCCCCTGCTCGCCTTTATCCTACGGCAGCTTGCAGAGGGCCTTCCCACCGGAGGCAGATTAACCTTATCCCACTATCACGACCTCGGTGGTGTGCGCGGCGCACTTGCCCGGCACGCTGACGCCGCTCTCGCCGAGGCGGTCCGGGCCAGCGGCTTAACCGAACGCGATGTGCTCGCCGGATTTACCCGCCTGGTCGCCGTTGATGAGAATGGTCGACGCGGTCGGCGGCGGATCAAGCTCGCCAGCCTGTCAGAGCCGCTGCGCGTCGCGCTGGGAGTTTTTGTCAATCGCCGCCTGCTGCTCACTGACACCGACGACGGCCAAGACTGGCTGACCGTGGCTCATGAGGCCCTGCTCACCGAGTGGGGGTCACTGGATGCTGCGCTGTCTAATATCAGCGCTGCCCTGCGTACCGCGCGGGCAGTCGAACAAGCAGCCGCGGAGTGGATCAGCGCCGGCCGGCCCGAATACTTCCTCTGGGACGACAAGCGACTCACCGCAACCCTGGCGACGCTTGGGATGGCCGCGCACAACATCGACCTCCCCACACCGTCGATTGTCACGCTCGATGACGATGCGCAGGCGTTCCTCAAGGCCACCGCCCGACGGGTCAACATGGCTAAAGAACGTGGACGGCGGCGGCGCGTTGCCGTCATCGCCGTACTGTCCGTCCTGACCCTCGCCGCCTCAGTAATCGCAATCTTCGCCGTCCACCAACAGCGAGTCGCCTTCCGCCAACAGCAAATTGCTACAGTCCGCCAGTTGATTACCCAGGCGAACGCTATTCGGGATACAGATCCGCGTACCGCGCTCCTGCTGGGAATTGCAGCTGAGAGCATCAGCCCCGGTCACGAGGCCCTGGCAAGCCTGGTCAATACGCTGACTACGACACGCTATGCGGGTACCCTCACGGATCGCACCAATCCGGTGTCCTCGGTGGCGTTTTCTCCGGACGGGCGCACCGTAGCCGCTGGCGACTCCACCGGCACTGTGACTGTATGGGATCTCGTCGACCCTTCCCGACCAGGGAATTTACTGGAGACGCATGCCGGCTCAGTGTCCTCGGTGGCGTTTTCTCCGGACGGGCGCACCTTAGCCGCAGGAAGCTTCGATGGCCGAGTCGTCTTGTGGGATCTTGCTGACCTGATCCGACCGCGTCAGTTCCTAACGGCCGGCACGGGTTCGGTGTTCTCAGTGGTGTTTTCTCCTGATGGGCGCACTCTGGCTGCCGGTGATGCCGATGGCACCGTGATCCTGTGGGATCTCGCCAACCCGACCCGACCTCGGCAGCTGGGATCACCCCACACCGGACGGGCAACTGCGGTGTTTTCGGTAGCGTTTTCCCCCGACGGGCGCACCATAGCCACCGCCAATGACGATGGCACCACCTTGTTGTGGAATCTCGCCGAGTTGGCCCAGCCCGCCCACTCCTTGACCGGCCACACCAGCTCGGTGAACTCCGTGGCGTTCGCCCCTGACGGGCACACCCTGGCCACCGCCAGTGACGATGGCACTGCCCTGTTGTGGGATCTCACCGACCTGACCCGACCCCGACAGCTGCGGCCAGCCTCGACCACCGCCACCAGCAAAGTGACCGCAGTAGCCTTCGCTCCCAACGGGCACGCCCTCGCCACCGCTAGCGACGATGGCACTGCCCTGTTGTGGGATCTCACTGACCAAACCCAGCCCCAGCCGTTACGGCCAGCGTTGACCAGCCACACGGGCAGGGTCACCGCGATAGCTTTCGCCCCCAATGGACACACCCTGGCCACCGCCGGCTCCGACGCCACCGTGATCCTGTGGGACCTCACCGCCCGTGCCCAGCCCCCACGTCTGGGGCCGCCACTGACCGGACAACCCGGCCCGGTGGACTCGGTGAGGTTCGCCCCTGACGGGCACACCCTGACCACGACCAGTTCAGACGGCACCGTGATCATCCGAGATCTCAACGACCCAACCCGACCCCGCCTGACACGATCCTCAGTCCGCGCCAGCCACGTAGTTGATTCTCTCGCGATTGCCCCTGACGGACACACGATGGTCACAGCTGGCGAAAACGGCAGCGTAGTCCTGTGGGACCGTACTGATCGGACCCATCCCCGCAGGCTAGGACAGCCGCTGAGTGCTCACCACAGGCTGGTGAGTTCAGCAGCATTCTCCGCTGACGGACACACCCTGGCTACGGCTGACAGCGAGGGCAGCGTCATTTTATGGGACCTCACCGATCGCACTCGGCCCCAAGCACTGGGACAGCCACTAAGCGACCCCCACAGCCTGGTGACCGCAACAGCATTCTCTGGCGATGGGCGCACTTTGGTCACGACCGGTGACGACGGCAGCGTGATCCTGTGGGATCTCACCGATCGGACCCACTCCCGGCCACTCGGGCAGCCGCTGCGCGGCCATGCTGGCTCGGTGACCGCGGTGGCATTGGCCCCTGATGGAAACATCCTGGCCACGGGCGGGTCCGACGCTAGCGTCATCCTGTGGGACCTCACGCAGCTCAATCAGCTCCGAGACCATGCGACGCAGCGCGCCTGCGCTATTACCGGAGGCGGCCTGAATCATGCTGAGTGGTTCCGTTACATTCCGGGATTGCCCTACCAGCGCATCTGCCCGGCACTAAAAGAAAGATGATTCACGATGACGCGCCCCCGACACCGCACCCTCGTCGCGCTCTTCGCAATAGTCACCGTTGCGCTGATCATGTCCGGCTGCGACCAGAAAGCCGCAGGCAATAAAGTCGGCGACAACAATCATGATCCACACGTGCTAGTCTTTGCCGCGGAGCCTAGTTTCCGTTTTACTACTGATCAACAGTCCAGCGAAGCGCTGATCGAAATGCTCGAAAAAGAGACCAGCAAGGAAATTCGCTTCCAGACCGGGACCGACTACGCGACGGTCATCAAAGGTTTGCGTGACGGAAAGATTGATGTGGCCGCGCTCGGACCGCTATCGTATGTCCTTGCCAAAAACGAGGGTGCTCCGGTCACATTGGTGGCTGTCCGCGTGAACGAGAAAGGCAAACCCCCAGGATATCGATCTTACGGCATCACCTGGACAGGTTCGCCAATTAAAACATTGGCAGATTTTCGCGGCAGGCGAATCTGTTTTGTGGACCGTAACTCCACCTCTGGCTACCTGTACCCTAGCGCAGCTCTGCTCGACATGGGCATCGACCCAAATAAAGACATTATACCGATTTTCGCTGGTGGCGACGATGCCTCGGTCTTCGCGGTGGCTAACCATCGGTGTGACGCCGGCTTTGCGTACGACACCGTGGTCGACCAGCAGTTGATCGATCAAGGCCGACTGCAAACAGACCAAGTCACCACGGTATGGAAGTCAACCATCATCCCCGGCCCGCCGCTAGTGATTGCCAACTACCTATCCGCGAAGCTGCGGAAACAGCTAACCACCGCACTCCAGAACAAAGCCAACGCCGATTACCTCCGAGCGAACGGCTTCTGCCAAGGTAAATGTGCGATCTCGGATGGAACCTCGTATGGCTACCAGCCGGCCGATGACGCGGACTACCGCGACCTGACCGAGATCTGCCGGAGAGTTCAAGGAAGTTCTTGCGCCGAAAATTAAATTGGCCCTATAGCCACTTCCCGTTGAACCTCCTCACCGGATAACTATACACACCTGCACGCTATCGCCATCTTCATCAAAAGTTTCCGCGCCGAGATGATCGCGCTGACCACCGCAGAAACGGTCTGGGTCGGTGAACGGTGCGCCACGGGACTCAGCCACGAGTGCCTGTCCGGCAGTCCGCTCGCTGCCTATGCTGCTAGCCGAGATAGTCGAGCTAGGCCGCGAGGCCTGGCGAATCAGTGAGCGGGAACGCGCAGTACGCGCCGAGATCGAAGCGTTGCGACAGATCGACGAAAATCAGGACTAACCGGCTGTTCCACACGGCCGCCCGGTCATCTCGCGTCAGTCCGCAGACAGCGTCCGGCCCAAACGCAACTCGCAGAGCTCAACACCTCCCGGTCCCTGGTCAACCCGCCGCACACCATCGGCGGCCCATCCGTTTCGCTGGTAGAAACCGATGGCTCGCTCGTTGCCCTCCAAAACCCACAGCGTGGCCTGCGTAAAGCCCAAGGTGCTCAGACGGTGAATGGCGGCCCTGTGCAATTGCGCCCCGATACCGCGTCCCCACTGATCGGGCCGCAGATAAATCGCGTACAACTCGCCCGCCTGTGCTGCAGCCGCACAGTCTCGACCGGGTCCTACCGCGACGAAGCCGACGACGACCGCATCGAAAGTCACCAGCAGAACCGCTGACCGCGGTGGCGGGTCAACCAGGATCATGGACCAAGTCCGTTCCCGGTCAACGACGGACAGGTTAGCCAGGACCCGCTCGGGCAAAAGCCTCTCGTAAGCAATCTGCCAGGATCGGACCTGCACAGCGGCGATGCCCCGCGCGTCGCCCGGCTGGACGTCCCGGATCTCCACCACCGTGGTGATGCTGTCACGCCCAACGCTCACGATGCAGGCATCAGCGTGCAGGCCGCCAGCCAAGCGCCACAGCAAGCAGCGCCTGCAGTCGGACAGCGACATCGACTTCGGGAAGGTCAGTTTCTATCTGAACGGACAGCTGATCAACGGATGGATGTCGTGAGCGTGGCTGTAGAAATAGGTAGGAAATCCTAACCCGGGCCTTCCACCGTCGTGTCCTGGAATCCCGGGGTGAGTCCCCTACCCTTGGGGTATGCCGCGGGGGTGGCCGCTGACGGGGCGGTCCGAGGAGCTGAGTCGGATCAACGGGCTGACCCGACGCCGAGATGGGCCGGCGGGGGTCGTGTTGGCTGGGCCGGCGGGGGTGGGCAAGACCCGGTTGGCTCGGGAGTCGCTGGCGGCGGCTGGGCAGCGTGGGCACTGACCCGGTGGGCGGTGGCGACGGCGTCGGCGCGGGCACTGCCCTTGGGGGCGTTCGCCGCGACGCTGGGGGTTGTCGGCCCGGATCCGGCCCGGTTGGTGCGCCAGGCCAGCGAGGCGTTGCTGGCCGGTGCGGGCCGAGCGGGTGTGGTTGTCGGGGTCGACGATGCGCATCTGCTCGATGAGCTGTCCGCGGTGTTGGTATTCCAGTTGGTGCTGCGCCGGGCGGCGAGTGTGGTGCTCACGCTGCGCACCGGAGAAACCGCACCGGATGCGGTGACCGCGTTGTGGAAAGACGGACACCTGCCCCGGCTGGAGCTGGATCCCCTGTCCAAGGATGAGACCGCGACCTTGGTGGAGGCCCGGCTGGGTGGGCCGGTGGACTCCGTGGCGACGCGCCGGTTGTGGTCTATCACTCAGGGTAATGCGTTGTATTTGCGGCAGTTGGTTGACGGTGAGCTGGAGGCCGGCCGGTTGCATCAGGTCGCGGGGGTGTGGCGGTGGTCGGGGGAGCTGGCGTTGTCGCCGGGGTTGATAGAGCTGGTGTCGGCCCGGATCGGCCGGCTGCCTGACGCCCAGCGAGACGTGGTGGAGGTGCTGGCCTTCGGTGAACCGCTGGGGGTACCACTGCTGGCGGAACTGACCGATGCGGTGGCGGTGGAGCAGGTCGAGGCCCGGGGCCTGATCGAGGTGTACCCCGATGGGCGGCGGTTGCAGGCCCGGCTGGCCCACCCACTCTACGGCGAGGTGCAACGGGCGCAGATCGGCACGCTGCACGCTCGGCGGCTACGCGGACGAATCGCCCGGGCCCTGGCCGCTACCGGTGGCCGCCGGGCCGATGACACTTTGCGCCGTGCGGTATTGATGCTCGACTCCGACCTCCCACCCGATCCGGTGTTGCTCACTGACGCGGCTCGCCGGGCCACCGAGTCGGGGGACCTCACGCTGGCGGAGCGGGTCGCGCGGGCCGCGGTTGCCGGTGGTGGTGGTTTCAAGCCGCGGCTGCTGCTAGGCGGCGCACTGGGCTGGTCCGGTCGGTGGGCCGAGGCCGAGATCGAGCTGGCTGCGCTGGGTGCTCTGGCCCGCACTGATGCTCAGCGAGCCCAGGCGGCGATCGCCCGGGTGCGCGGCTTGGCCGGCATCCTCGGGCGTGTCGCCGAGGCCGAGGCCGTGCTCGACGCCGCAGCGAGCACCGTCTCCGATGACACCGCTGCGCTGGAGCTGGCCGCGCTGCGGTCGTTTCTCGACGCCGCTCTCGGGCGGACTATCCCGGCAGCCGAAATGGCGGCCGGGGTGCTCGCCCATCCGCGATGCTCCCCGGCCGCGAGGCATCTGGCCTGGTGTGGTCTCGCGATGGCGCGCGGGGGGCTGGGCCGCCTGGAGGGGATTGAGGAGACCTTGCAGTGGATCGACGCGCGCGCCGAGTCCTTCGAGATCGAACTGCACGAGGCAGCCGCCTTCACGTGGTATTGGCTGCGGGGGCTGCTCCTGGCAGGCCTGCTGGACCGGGCCGATCAGGCCGCGCGGCACTACCGCGAGCGCTGCCAGGACACCCCCGGACCTGGAGAGGTGATGACCAGCTTGATGTGCGGGGAGGTGGCGATGTCTCGTGGACAGGTCCGCACCGCGGCGCGCTGGTACCGCCAAGCTATTGCAGCCAGCCATGGTGCGGACCTCGGCGGCATGTCGTTCTACGGGTTGGCGGGCCTCACCGGCGCGCTCGGGATGGCGGTGAGGTGAAGTCGGCACGCCAGACCTTCGTGAAAATGACGGCCGCGCGGCAGCCGGCGTTCGTCTACCTGGAACCGAATGTGTGGCTGGTCCAGGCGTGGGTGGTCGCCGCGGAGGGTGGTGTCAGCGAGGCCTTCGCGCTCGCCTGGCAGGCGGCCGACGTGGCCACGGCGCAACGCCAACCCGCCATGGAGGTGCTCGCGTTGCACACCGCAGTCTGTTTCGGTGACCGCACCGTAGCCGACCGGCTCACCCAGCTCGCCACCCAGGTCGACGGACCCCGCGCCGGTGCTGCGGCCGCACACGCCGCTGCCCTGGCCGCCGACGATGGTGCGGCGCTGCACGCCGCCTCGGTCCAACTCGAACAAATGGGCGCCCTGCTGCTGGCCGCGGATGCTGCCGCCCAGGCCGCTGCCGTGCATACCCGCCATAACCGGCGCGGTTCCGCACAAACAGCCGCCGCCCGTGCCCATCAACTCGCGCAGGCTTGCGAAGGCGCCTGCACCCCTGCGCTGGCCACCCTCGCCGCACCGCTGCCCCTGACCCACCGAGAACGCGAGATCGCCACCCTGGCCGCCGGTGGCCTATCCAACCGGGAGATCGCCCAGCGGCTGGTCGTGTCGGTGCGCACCGTGGAAAACCACCTCTACCGCGCCTGCACCAAACTCGGCACCACCGACCGCGCTGAACTCGCCGCCCTGCTCCACGGCCACTAACACCCGCTGCGTACCCATCCCGCCCCCAGCTGAGTAACCAACTACTCACCCCACCACGCCGCACCACGGCCACAGTCGACCTGGTAAGCGAACACCGCCCACCAGGGGGAACACGATGACGGCCACCGCAATCAGCCAACACGCTCTGGGTGCTGGATACCCACCCCGGACAGCCTGCGACACCATGGTGACGGCGATCACCCGACGTTGAGCACTTCTTGTCACCTTTTTCACGACTACCCGCATGGTCTATTACTTCAGCCGCGACAACCATAGGATTTCCTGGCGAAAATGGTACTGTTATGCATCCACACCTGATTGAACTTTACATCAAAGCGTTGCATGCGCAGCGTGAACGCGAAGCCGAACACGCACGACTGGTGGCGATGGTCAATCGATCGCGCCACCAGCGCCCGCTCACAAAGGCTCAGAGACCACGCTGGCCCATTCATTTCCAGTATCTCCGTAAAAGCAGAAGCCGCGAAGAGATACCCGCTAGACCTACGCTCGAAATTAAATGCCAGCGTTGAGGCGCCCGCTTCGGAATCGCCTCGGCCATCGACTGTTCGACCGGATACACGCGAGCGTAACCCCGGCGACCCGGACACTCCACAAGCGACCACCGGAGGAACCATGACCGCCGACCTGCACACCATCCGCCATCCCACCGACCCCCCACGACGCGGAGCCACCCTGCTGCCCTGGCTACACGAGATGCGCGACGAAAACCCGGTGTGGCGAGATACATACGGCGTCTGGCACGTGTTCCGCTACAGCGACGTGGCACGGGTGATCTCCGACCCGCAGGTGTTCTCCTCCGACATCGCACGGGTGATCCCGACGGTGCAACGATTCAGCGCGGGCAACCTGCTCCTGACCGACCCGCCACGCCACCACACACTGCGCCGACTGGTCGGTGCCGCGTTTAGCCCGCGCGTCGTCACCGGGCTCACCGCCCGCATCGCCGAGGTCACCCACGAGCTGCTCGACGCCACCGGGAGCGCCAGCGAGTTCGACCTCGTCACCGCCCTGGCCTACCCGCTGCCGGTGACCGTGATCGCCGAGCTGCTCGGCCTGCCCACCGCCGATCGTGAGCTGTTCCGAACCTGGGCCGACAAGCTGCTCACCGCCCTCGACGGGGCCGACCCCCACGACCCGCAGCGCGCACCGAAGAAGCCACCGCGGAACTACTCGCCTACCTACACGAGCACTGCGCCGATCGGCGCGCCCACCCCCGAGGGGACCTGATCAGCACGCTGGCCACCGTGGAGGCCGACGGTCAGCGACTGACTGACGAAGAGGTCGTCAACTTCTCCCTCGTGCTCCTAATCGCCGGGCACATCACCACCACCGCGCTGCTCGGCAACACCGTGCTCTGCCTCGACGCCCACCCGCAGGTATGGGCCCAACTGCACACCGACCGCTCACTGGTGGAGGCCACCATCGAGGAGGTACTGCGCTACCGCCCACCCTTCACCCAGGTCAGCCGGGTGACCATGACCGAGACCGAGCTGGCCGGCCAAATCATCCCCGCAGATGCGTTGGTCTCCCCATGGCTGCTCTCCGCCAACCGCGACGAACGCGAATTCCCCGACCCCGACCTGTTCGACATCCACCGCTCCCCCCACCACCACCTGGGCTTTGGTTACGGCATCCACTTCTGCATCGGCCAACTGCTCGCCCGGGTAGAAGCCAGGATCGCGGTAGGCGTCCTGCTGGACCGCTACACCCAAATCCGCCTGACCCCCGGGGTACCGCTGGAGTTCTATGGCCGGGGAATCTTCGCTGCGCGGAACATCCCGGTAGACGTATGAACTGACGTCGGTTCAGATCCATGACTGGCCAGGCTCCCCTACGGTCTGCCCGGATGATCCGGCCGGTCGCTGACGCGATGGGGATGGGGGTCCGCTGCACTCCATACCGCCGGGCCCGAGAAACCGGACTGGCGCGC
>DATAWX010000218.1:0-41982 GCA_036266995.1 Pseudonocardiaceae bacterium
CGAGACCACGCGATGCCTGCGTCACGCAGCCGGCATCTACGCCTTCAACACCAACCGCCCCGACACGACCATCCCGCGGCTAGCCTCGACCAGCACCGCGCGACCGGCGGCCTGAGCACCCAGGACGCCACCGCCAGCGCCCAGCGTCGGCTCTGGCTCGGGGAATTAGGACCGTACCTGGTAACGGCGGTGGTAACGAGACGCTACGCGACCAACCGCGTCGGCTGAGACACAGCGGACGACACGGGCGCCAGCAGCCGTACTGACCAGCTCCAATGCATCCAGTCGGGACAGGTGAGACAGCCCTGGGACCGCTCATAACCCAGAGGTCGATTGATCGGCGATGCATCTTCACTTTTATCTACGCAAAGCGGGCTCCAATATCCCGTGATATACCCGGATCGGGAGTGTCTGCGCTGGTCTCCCATCACCAGCTCCCGCTTGTGACTACCCATGCTTGTTTAGTCACGACTTCTAATCCTGTAATTGTTCCGCCGATAATCTAGGCGGTTATTTTCCGGCGTTTCGACTGTATCCATTGCTTTGCTCGGGTGCGTATTGATCGGTTTGGTCACGGTCAGCCACCTCGAAGATCACGAGATCCTGCTCGGCTCTTGTTGGATCTTCTGAGGTGGCGAGTTCGGGCCCGTCGAGCTCGTGAAGTAGTGACTGCAAATGTGCCGCCAATTGAATACGGTACTTGTGCTCGAAGCCCCGCAGATTATCAATCGCGTCCTCTAAAAGACTTCTTTTCTGGCGCAAGGCAATGAGGTTCTCCGCGTGTTGGCGGGCCGCCTGTTGCTCCAGCGACGCCACCTTGTCCTGAGACTGCCGTTGCAGGGCTTCAGCGGTGGTACGAGCGTCCTGGACCATGGTCTCAACCCGGGTTTGGGCCTGGTCAACCATCTCTTGGGCTGCCACGCATGCCTCGGACAGTAATTGTGCGCAGTGATTGCGGGCCTGGGCGAGCATCCTGTCCGCTGTGGCATGGGCTTGCTCCCTCACCTGGACGGCCACTTTCTGGGCAAGGCCCAACATCTCGGCGGCCTGCATATCGTGATCAGCATCGCGCGCGCCGACCTCGCTGGTCGGTGGCCGCAGCGGCGGCATGACCGGCGCCAGAGACGGCGGCGATTCAGGGTTGTGCCCAGGGTCGAGCAGCGCGTTGCGCAGCTGCGCATCGAGTTGGGCCACCTGCCTGCGCAGCTCGTTGTTCTCCTCCATCAAGCGGGTCAGCTCGGCGCCAACCCGGTCGAGCAGGTCATCCACCTCGTCTGGGTGGTAGCCGGGCTCACCGACCGGCGGCGTGCTGAAGTTCACGTCACGAACTTCGGTCAGGGTTAACGGCATCGCGTCACCTCAGGTCCTCCTCGAACGGCGGTCTTGGCTGGTGTCTCGGCCCCGACGCCCACGAGAAGTCCTGCCACACCACACCACGGCTTGTCTGCTAACGAGCCAGTGACACAATTCTCACGGCCTAAACCACGAAAACACCGCCTCGCTCTCGGCCACAGGGCATGGCGTGGTGCCCTCCTCGAGACGCGCTGCCGCCACTGCCCGGTGCCCGCCAGCCTTGTCGCCCACCACACTCGCGGGCACTGCGAGAAGATCATCGGCCGCGTCCGCCGAGGGATGGCCAGCCTGTGGTGGCGTTGCTCGCGCGGGGGCTTCCGAAGCAATGGTTGCGCCAGGTGCCCGCGCCCAGCCAACCCCCAGCTCCTCGCCTGCCTGCCGAGCGTCCGCGTAGATCCAGTCCCGCCGGAGGTGACCAGTCAAGCCATCCGCTGCGTGACCTGACGGCCGCACCACCACGGCCACAGCACCAGGCATGTACTCATCAACGCAGTGCCTGCCCGAGTGACCATGCTGATCAACACGACTCGGCGGCACATCAGCATTGATCCGCTCACCACGCAACCAGTCATAAATCGGCGTCTGCCCCACAGGGCCGACACCGTAGAGCCCTCACCGACAGCGACAGCATCCACAGGGTGTTAGTGCCTGCTGTGGATAGATGCTGCGGCTAGGAAGGGCAAAAGACGATGACGCAGAGCAGCGCCGGTCCGGAGCAGCAAGCTGACGACAGCAGTGACGACAACGTAGACGACAACCTGGCACCACCAGCACCATCCCTGACCGGGTCACGGTGCAGATCGAGGACCGGACAGAGGACTTGCGCGCTTCTGGGGGTCAAGAGGTCGCAGGCTTGGATCCTGTCGTCCCGACCGCCATCACAACTGGCTGGTACCCCTGTGCTCGGCGCCGCACGTCGGCCTCGCGACCGGAACTCGGTTGAGTCTCATAACGTGGCATCGGATGATCGAGTGGGTGTCTGCCCAACCCGCTCCGCCCAGCTACCGGTTTGTGGCCGCGTGGCGTGTCCAGGCCGGTTGGCTGGTGTGCCAAAGACCTCAGCCTGGTGACGAGCAGGACCTCTACGAGGCGGTCATGGTCTCCATGGACCACCTGCGGCCCTGGATGCCGTGGGCGCGTGGGTACACCCCACGGATGGCCACCGAATTCGTTGAACGTCATAGCGGGCCGGCCGATCAGACTCCCGTGGAGGACGCGCCCTACGTGATCCGCGATCGGCGCGGGCTCTTACTCGGCGTGTGCGGGCTGCATGCCCGGCTCGGCGCGCATCGCCTGGAGATCGGCTACTGGGTCGATGTGCGTCACACCCGTCGTGGCGTTGCCACCCTGGCCTGCGCTGCCCTCACCGAGCTGGCCATGACGATCCCCGATCTCACGGTGGTGGAGATCCACCACGACCAGGCCAACCTCGCCAGCGCGGCCATCCCCGCCAAACTGGGCTATCAGCACGTGGCAACCTGCCGCGACACCCCGGAGGCACCCGGCGAGATCGGCATCGAGTGGCGGTAGCGCATGAGCCGGGCCGACTGGCCAAACAGCCCGGGCGCTCGGCTTCTGGCCGCTGCACAAATGACGACCCCCTGACGCCATCCTGCCTCGCCGCTGTCCCGGCGTCAGGGTTGAGAAGGAGCGTTCGGCCGGCCGTACCCGGGAACAAATCGGGTACAAACCGCATCACCCAACATCACCCAACACCACTCAACGCCACCCAACGCCACCCAACGCCACCCAACGCCACCCAACATCGACAAGCGTCTCCGCAGGTGAAGGCCCATTCCGACGGCTAAGGACCTGGTCGGAGTTGTCTCAGCGGCGCTACATCAGCAAGCGCGGTCTGTATCGCAGCACACCCCGTTGACCAGTTTCAAGGTGATCATCGGCTGCGAATGTCGGTTCAGCAAATTCCGCCGTCGCGACTATCTTCGCCCATTTCATCGACTGGCCGAAGTTACTCGCTGCTGCGCGGTGCTGACCGTTCGTGCGGCCGTGCGCCACTCGTACACCCATCAGGGGCCCTCGACCCACTCGCGGCGCCTCGCTGTGACTCCTGTTATATCGTGGGGCGTGTGAGCAGCGATTTCCCGGCTGACATTCTGGGTTTGCAGGTTGCCGATCACGGTCCCGATGCACGCGTTGTCACCGTGACCGGTGAGTTGGACGCGCTAACGGCGCCGACGCTGGCCGCCTGTCTGACCGCTCAGCTGGCCATCGCCCAGGTTGTGGTGGTGAGCCTCGATGGCGTGCATTTCCTGGCATCTGCCGCGCTGCGAGTGCTATTCGAGGCCAACGAACTCGCCCTCGAACAAGACCGCCGCCTGCGGTTTGTGTGCAACTGCCCGACGGCCAACCTGGCGCTGGAGGGCAGCGGACTGCGGCAGCACTTCACCTTCGTCGACAACGTGCCGGACGCCCTGGAGAACTTGCGGCGAGCCTGACGACCTAGTCTGGCGACGAAGCTCGGGGGCGTTCTGCCTCAGCAGGACCAGTCGAGGGAGCGACCGGAGGTCGCTCGTGAAGTAGAGGATCATGACCAAACCCACTCTCCCCAACGCCGCTGCGACCACGCAAGACGATGAGGGCCCGATCCACATCCTCTGGATCAACTGCGGCTTGTCCTGCGATGGTGAGTCGGTCTCGTTGACCGCAGCGACCCAGCCCAGCGTCGAGGAAATCGCCCTGGGAGCCCTCCCTGGTCTGCCCGAGGTCGCGTTGCACTGGCCGCTGATCGACTTCGAATGCGGCCCGGAGCGAGGTGGTGACGACTTCATCGACTGGTTCCACCAGGCCGACCGGGGTGAGTTGGAGCCGTTTGTGCTCGTCATCGAGGGTTCCATCCCGAACGAGACGATCAACGGTGATGGCTACTTCACTGGTTTCGGCCGCCACCCCGCCACCGACCAGCCGATCACTGTCAACGAGTGGCTGGACAAGCTGGCGCCCAAGGCTGCGATCGTGCTCGCGGTCGGTACGTGTGCCAGCTACGGTGGCATCCACGGCATGGCGGGCAACCCGACCGGTGCCATGGGCGTGCCGGACTACTTGGGCTGGGACTGGAAATCCAAGGCCGGTGTTCCCATTGTCTGCGTGCCTGGTTGTCCGGCGCATCCGGACAATCTTTCCGAGACGATCCTGTACCTGCTCTACCAGATCGCCGGTCAGGCACCAATGATCCCGTTGGATGAGCATCTACGCCCGCGGTGGTTGTTCGGCACCACGGCGCACGAGGGTTGCAATCGGGCCGGGTACTACGAACAGGGGGAGTTCGCCGAGACCTACGACTCACCGAAATGCTTGGTGAAGCTGGGATGCGGGGGGCAGGTGGTGAAGTGCAACGTGCCCAAGCGTGGCTGGATCAATGGTGTCGGTGGGTGCCCGAATGTGGGTGGTATTTGCATCGGCTGCACCATGCCCGGCTTCCCTGACATGTTCATGCCGTTCATGGAGTCGATGCCGATCAGTTGGCGCACGGGTTCCGCGATGGCGGTGACCGAGAGCGAGGCCTACGGCTCGGTTATCCGGTCGCTCCGCGAGTTCGCCGTCAAGCAGTTCGAGACCGAGCCCCAGTGGCGTAAGAAGGGTCCCGAGCTCGTCACCGGCTACATTCCCGACTGGGGCGACGCCCGAGCGCGGCCAACGCGCCTTCTTGCGAGGCGACGCCGAAGCCGGGTCCGCTGGCTCGGGGGGAGCTCGTAGTCGGCGTTCTCTCTCCGCGCTACATCAGCAAGCGCGGTCTCTCCCGGTGATTGTTATCGGCTTTTCGATGAGGTGCGGCTCGGGCTCAGCGCCCTGTGGGGCGAACCAGGGAGTATGTGCGGGCGCGTCCGGGCACGGTGTCCACTTCCGGCCGACCCGGTCGATGCCTATCGGATAGACGGTCAGGTCACCGTCGGCCTCGAGGTGCAGACGAAGGACATGCTTGAGGTCCTGGTGGTGCTGGGCAGCGTAGCCCTCTGTTCCGTGCAGGCCGAAGCAGTTGGCGACCCAGAGGTAGCCCGACATCCCCACCATTCCTCCGATGCCACCCACCAGGAAGATCAGGCCGAGAAAGGCGACCAGGGACCACCCGCCCCGAAGCCCGAAGGCCGACGACAGCCAGGATGAGGCAATCATGAATCCGGCCGCGCTCGCCAGTTGCAGCGTCGTATGGATCGTTCCCACGAGGAAGCGGCGGATGCCGCGGGCGTCGTGGGCGAACCGCACCATTCCCACCAAGGACACGATCACCAGCACGATGAGCAGGAAGAACGTCGGGCTTTCCCATACGGCGCGACGCAGCTCACCGAGGCCGAGGCCGACGTGGCGGTCTCCGAGATGCAGTCCCAGCATCAATGCCAACAGCACTTGGACGGTGCCGAACACCCCGGCCAGTGGAAGGTTGTACGGAGCGAGCAGCCAGATCCGCTTCCTCAGCCGTTTCGATGCCTCCGCTGACGGATAGGTGCGGGCTCTGCGGTAGGGGACCGGTCCCGCTGGGCCAGGAAGGTCCATGTGCTCGGGGAGGTTGTGGGTGGGATGTAAGAAGGCGCCGCCACCGCCGGAGGTGATGTGCTGACGCACGCCGTCCTGGTCCTCGTGCTCGTAGCGAGCGTAATAGTGCTTTCCACTCTTTAGGTACAGCACCAGCCGGGCACCGCAAGGTTGGATGATCTCACGCTCGAGAAACTCCACATCCCGGTCGGAATGGATTTCGGTGCCTTTCCTGCCGCTGTCGACTTCCTTAGCCGTACACAGGATGATCTGATCCCCAGGCTCCACCTGGTCGAGGGCGACACCAGCGAAGTATCGCAATTGAGCTTCGTCGATGTAGGACCCGAACTGGATGTCGACGCCCCAGAGCCACCAGCGGTTCGGAAGCTTGATCGCGAAATAGCTCCGACGCTGAAGCGTTTTCCATCCACCGATCCAGCGCTTGCGGCAGAAGATGCTGGTGAAGTTGACCAGCCCGTCGTACCAGTCATGGCTTCCCGGGATGGCGAAGAGCTCAGGAGCGTCTCCCACGGCGCACGGCAGCGCTGCCCGGTACGGACCGAGCATGCGGTTCTGGTACTCTGCGGCCTTGGGCACCGGGTACACTTGATCGCCCCCCATGACCAGGATCTGCCCGCGCTCAGTGGCGTGTGTCTCGCCGTCCCATTCGAGCTTGAGCTCTTCGGTGGCCAGCAGTCGTGCCACGGTGTAGGTCGAGTTCCACCCGTCGCCGAGGTCGGCGACGTAGTCCAGCCACAGATCGGCCTGCCCAGAGCGGTCCGGCACCTCGGCCGGCTCCAGCGCCTGCATCTCCCGGTAGTCGGCGTAGGCGCTGAAGACCCCCGAGAGCAGCACCCGCGCCGCCGTATCGACGAGTTGGTGCGGATCGAGCCAGCGAACCATCGGCCTGCGCACGAACCCAAGGTCGGCAGGATCGGAGGAGGACGGACGAGATGGGCACGGCGGCGAGCTGCTCATGCCGTCCGCCGCCGTAGCTGGTGCTCGGCCAAACCCGCGACCTCGACGTCGTCCAGCGAGGTGACGACCAGATCGGCATGTGCGGCCGCCAGGAGCTTCTCGTCGTCGGCTCGGGCCACCCCTAACGCCGCCATACCACCGGCCTTCGCCGCCTGCACACCGCTGACGGCATCCTCCACGACGAAGCAGCGCTCCGGGGCGACGTTGAGCTCAGCGGCGGCGGTCAGGAAGATCTCCGGATGCGGTTTGCCATGGGCGAAGTCACGTCCGGAGATGTCGACGTCGAAGAACTCCAGCAGGTTCAGGCCGGGGCGCAGGAAGTCGTAGTGCAGGTTCTGCTCGGCAGCGAAGGTGTCGAGCCGGATCTGGCGGAGGAACAGTCCAGCGTTCTTCGACGATGACGCCGCCGCCACCGGGATTCTCGCGTCGCGCACAGCCAGCACGCAACGCAACGCGTCGGGATAGGCCCTGAACTCGCCGGCCTCGATGAGCTTGATGACCATGGTTTGTTTGTTCGCGGCGTAGACCTGCGCCCGCTCAGCGGAGTCGGGAACCTCGAAGTACTCCAGGGCCGCCAGCGCCCCGCTCATTCGTGGTTTGCCCGACAATACCTGCTGATAGACCTGCGGTGTGAAGCGCTCGTCGGACCACGAGGTCTGGTCGGCGACGCCGGCCCAGTCGTTTTCCATCAGCTCGCGCAACGAATCCTTCCACGCCCGTTCGTGCGGGGAGTCGACCAGCACGCCGTCCACGTCGAAGATCGCTGCCTCAAAGCCTCGTGTCGGCACGATCGCCGCCTTTCCCTGTGTGGTCCTCTAGTGGTTCGCCCGGAATAACGGGCTGCCGGCGCAACGGCGCGACCCACTCCTGGCCGGCGGCCAGCTCCCGGACCTCGTCGCCGATGCCGATGCGGACCGGTCGGCTGAAGCCGTCGGCCAGGGCGTGCACCGTCAGCTCGTCGCCGGAGATGCTGACCCTGATCGCGGTACCGCGGAACTGCATGGGGAAACTGAGCCCGTCGAGGCGGTCGGTAAGCGTCGGGTCGAACCGCAGGACCCCGTCGCGCACGTTGGCGCCGACATAGCCGCGCTGCAGGAGGTCCAGTGTGCCGGACATGACGCCCATGTGGATCCCCTCCTTGGTGGTGCCGCCCTGCACGTCCCTCACATCACTGTCCAGCGCGACGAGGAATCGCTGCCACGAGCTTTCCGGGTCCAGGCCGCCGAGCACGGCGGCGTGGGTGACCAGGCTCAGGGTCGAGCCGTGCGAGGTGCGCCGGTCGTAATACTCGATGGTTCGGCGCGCGAGGTCGGGGTCGTAGTCGTAGCCGAGCCTGTCGAACAGCTCGCGGAGTTCGTCGCCGGAGAACAGGAAGAACAGCATCACCGCGTCGGCCTGCTTGGCCAGTTTGTAACGGTTGGGGTCGTCGCCCGCGGCCTTGAGGATGCGGTCCAGGCGCTGGATGTTGGGATGCTCGGCGCGGTAGCGCTCCCAGTCCAGCTCCTCGAGATCGGCGTAGCCCTCGAACTGGCTGATGATGTCTTCCGCGCCGTCGGTATGGAATGGGATGAACATCTTGCGGCTCATCTCATCCCACGTGCGCAGCTCGTCGTCGGTCAGTCCGAGGCGAACCCGCAGTGCGGCGCGACGGCTCCGCGGCAGCAGATCGAGCACTCGTGGGGCGGTCCCGGCGATCCAGGCCACCATCAGGTTGGTGTAGGCGTTGTTGCGCAGCCCACCATCCTCGGCGCCGGGATAGCGCTCGTGGAACTCGTCTGGGCCCATTACCCCGTGGATCTCGTACCGGTCGAGCTCGGGGTTGTAGTGCGCGATCGAGGCCCAGAAGCGGGCGATCTCAAACATGAGCTCGGCCCCGTAGCTGCGGAGAAACGCCAGGTCGTCGGTGGCCTGGTAGTATTGCCAGACGTTGTAGAAGATCGCTGCGTTGACGTGGCGCTGGTTATGGCTGTGGTCGGGGTGCCACTGCCCGGACAGCGGGTTGAGGTGGACGACCTGCGTCTCCTCGGTGCCGTCGCTGCCGCTTTGCCACGGGAACATCGCGCCGGAGTAGCCAGCCTCCCGCGCTGCGGCCCGCGCCTCGGCCAGGCGGCGGTAGCGGTACATCAACAGCCCACGGGTGATCTCGGGAAGCCGGAAGTTGAGGTATGGGTAGACGAACAGCTCGTCCCAGAACACGTGCCCTCGGTAGGCCTCACCATTGAGACCCCGAGCTGGAACGCCCGCATCGTGCCGGGCGGTGTGCCGCGAGCACACCTGTAGCACGTGGGAGACGTGGAAGCGCAGCAGCAACTGCACCCGGGGTTCGCGGGGCAGCTCGATGTCACCGACCTCCCACAGTTCGGTCCATGCCGACTCGTGCTCGGTCAGCGCCGCGGCGAAGTCGGGGTAGCGTTCGACGTTCTTTCCCGCCGCGACCAGGGTTTCGGCGATCGCGTTGTCGTGGGAGGTGAACAGCGAGACCATCTTCTCCACGCGTACCGGATTGCCCTGCTCGACGTCAAAGGCGAGGACCTGCTGGATGTAGTCCTCCATCTGGTACAGGCTGCGGGCAACCTCCGAGGGGCCAACCGAGGACCTGCTGGCCGAGTCGGGCATCGGCAGAGTCTCAGCGCCGCGGAAGACGCGAGTCCGGGCGGCTTCGGCGATGTAGATGTTCGACTGCCGGGTCTGCACCTTCAGCGCGATGATCTCCGGGCCGAACGTGCGCGGAGACCACGGGTTGAGGTGACGGCCCTCAAGCTCCCGGTAGCGGGCGACCATGTGGTTCGTCATCCGCCCGTCGAGCCCGGAGATAACCTCCACGCGCCCTGACCAGTTGTCCGGGGTCACCGTCCACTCGATACCGGCTAGGTGGCTGTTGGCCATGCTCACGAAGCGGCGGCTATGCAGGGTGGTCACGCGACCGCTGCGATCGCGGAACTGGATCTCGCGCTGCACCACGGCGTTGCGAATGTCGTAGGAGTGGCGATAGGAAAGCACCTCGACGTTGTCGAGCCGGACCGCTTCCTCACCCTCGATCCGCAGCTTCAGCAGCAACCAGTTGGGCAGGTTGACCAAGTCCTCGTTGAGGACCGGGCGACCTCCTAGGATTGTCGTCTCCCGGTTGAAGCAGCCGTGCGCGTAGGTTCCCGGGTAATGGACCGCGTTCGCGTCTTCCCATTCAGCCGCTCCCCGGGTAGCGAAGTAGCCGTTGCCGGTCGAGGTCAGGGCCTCGCGCAGTCCTTCCTGCGCGGGCTCGAAGGCGTCGTAAGCGAGGGTGAAGTCAGCCACGGGTCCCTTCCCCAAAGGTTGCGCCGGTCAGCCGTGGGCGTGATCCCGGCTGGCATCGACACATAGCTAACTTGCGTAGAGCTCCATTATCACGTAGTACCACCGATGGGGCGTGGGGACGATGGGACGTAGGACACCGACGCTAACACGTGCTCCGGCACCTGCCCTCGAAGCACGGCGAACGCCCCGGTCTAGTCTGTTTACACCGACCTGAAGGATGCCATGCTCACCGACCGTACGACGCTCACCCAGTTCCTGATCGAGGAGGGGCGCCGCCATCCGGGCGCGACCGGGGAGCTGAACTCGCTCATTCTCGACGTTGCGCTCGCGTGCCGGGCGATCGCCAAGCGGGTTGCCTACGGTGCGCTCGGCGATGTGCTCGGGGCTGCAGCGACGACCAATGTCCAGGGGGAGACGCAGCAGAAGCTCGACCTGGTCGCGAACGACCTTTTCCTGCGCGCCACCGAATGGGGCGGCCTGGTCGCGGGGATGGTGTCCGAGGAGCTGGAGGCACCGTTTCCCATCCCGGAGCGTTACCCGCTCGGCAAGTACCTCCTGGCGTTCGACCCGCTCGACGGTTCCTCGAACATCGACGTGAACCTCTCGGTCGGCAGCATCTTCTCGATCCTGCGGGCCGCGAATCCAGGCGCGAACGCCGCCCCGGAAGACTTCCTGCAGCCGGGGTCGGAGCAGGTCTGCGCCGGATACGCGATCTACGGTCCTTCGACGATGATTGTCTTGACCGTCGGCAGGGGCGTGCACGGCTTCACGCTCGAGCCGCAGCTCGGCGAGTTCATCCTGACCCATCCGGCGATTGCAGTCCCGGCCGCCGCGCGTGAGTTCGCGATCAACGCCTCGAACAGCCGGTTCTGGGAGCCGGCGGTGACCCGCTACGTCGATGAGTGCCTGGCCGGCAGTGCGGGCCCTCGTGGCAAGGACTTCAACATGCGATGGGTCGCCTCGCTCGTCGCGGAAACCCACCGGATCCTCACCCGCGGCGGCGTGTTCCTCTACCCGCGCGACACGAAAGACCCGGCGAAGCAGGGTCGGCTGCGCTTGCTTTATGAGGCCAATCCGGTTGCCTTCATCGTCGAGCAGGCGGGTGGCTTCGCGAGCACCGGGCGCGCGCGAGTTCTCGACGTCGCACCAGAGGAACTGCACCAGCGCATCGCGTTCATCTTCGGTGCGCGGGAAGAGGTCGAGCGCATCGAGCAGTACTACCGCGACCACAACGTGGTCGAGTACGACACGCCTCTGTTCAGCACGCGTGGCCTGTTCCGCACCAACAGTTGACCGATAGGGGGGCGCAGACCATGTCAGTCAAGCATCCGATCATCGTGATCACCGGCTCTTCGGGCGCGGGGACGACGTCGGTGATGCGCACCTTCGAGCAGATCTTCCGGCGCGAGCATGTGAACGCGGCGCTCATCGAGGGCGACAGCTTCCACCGCTACGACCGCACCGAGATGAAAGCCAAGGTGGCCGAGGCGTTCGACCGCGGCGATCACAGCCTCAGCCACTTCGGCCCGGAGGCGAACCTGTTCGAGGAGCTCGAGGAGCTGTTTCGGCAGTACGGCGAGAACGGTCGTGGACGCGTGCGGAAGTACCTCCACGACGAGGAGGAGGCGGCGCCCTACGGACAGCCGCCCGGTACGTTCACGCCGTGGGATGAGCTGCCCGCCGACAGAGATCTGCTGTACTACGAAGGACTACACGGAGCGGTTGCGACCGGCAAGGTTGACGTCGCTCAGCACGTCGACCTGTTGATCGGCGTCGTTCCGGTGATCAACCTGGAGTGGATTCAGAAACTGCATCGCGACAAGGCGACTCGCGGATACTCCACCGAGGCGGTGACCGAAACGATTCTGGGCCGCATGCCCGACTATGTGAACTACGTCTGTCCGCAGTTCTCGCGTACACATGTCAACTTCCAACGCGTGCCCATGGTTGACACCTCCAACCCGTTCATCGCCCGGACCGTCCCGACTGCGGACGAGTCGATGCTGATCATCCGCTTCGCCGATCCGCGTGGCATCGACTTCTCGTATCTCCTCTCGATGCTGCACGACTCGTTCATGTCGCGCGCCAACACCATCGTCTGCCCGGGCGGCAAAATGGATCTCGCGATGCAACTCATCTTCACACCGATGATCTGGCGGCTGATCGAGCGGCGCAAGCAGGCGCTCGGGCACTGATATGGCTACCTGGCGGCGGTCGGCAGGACTGGCAGCACCGTCTTCTTGAAGGTCGCGTTGGTGACTCCGGCGAAGGACGCGTACCAGGCCAGACCGGCGGTCACGATTCCGGCGTAGCCACCGATGTTGGTGATGGAGGCGTCACCCGAGTACGTACCGATGGTCAACAGGGCGAACGTCGCGAGCAGGGCGATCAACACCGCGGCCACCGCGCCGGAGACCCGCAGCGACGCTACTGCCATATAGGCGGTGAATATCGTCCAGGCCAGCAGGAAGAGCCCGGTCGCCGACGTCGCGGCCGCGGCAGGCAGGCCCGGGGCGATGAACTTGACGTAGGCGGCGAAGGACAACCAGAACGCACCGTAAGAACTGAACGCGAGCGCCCCGAAGGTGTTCGCCTTGCGGAACTCCCACATGCCGGCCAGCAGCTGGACGAGTCCGCCGTAGAACAGGGCCAGCGGCAGCACGACCGGCTCGATCGCCTTGGCGACCAGGCCAGCATTGACGCAGCTGAGAACGAAGGTGGTCATCGCGAATCCGGCGAGGCCGAGCGGGCCGGGGTCTGCGATGTGATCGGTCGGAGGCTCGGTCCGCACCTGAAGCGGCTCGGACACGCTGCGCTCGAAGACGGTCTCGGCCATCACCTGCTCCTTAAATTTGTCACCAGTACTGCTGAACGGACTCGGGACGGAATCAACGGTCCCAGGCCTGGCGCTGACCCGCCACCGCACAGACCTCGGTGGGCAACAGCGCGGTGTCGATCACGCCATGGCACCTCGGTGGCCTGGACAGCCGAGCACGTACGCTCACCTGTAGTCAGGTTGCGGACAACCGGAGTGCATACGGCACTGCCCGCAATCCAAGCGCCGGCTGCGCGAGCCGGGGAGAAGGAGCGATGTGGCAGCCACCGATCATGCGCGACAGCTTGCGCTGACCGCGGCGAACGCGGCGGCCGGCAAGAAGGCACACAACATCACCCTGCTCGATGTGTCCGATCAATTGGTGATCACTGACTGTTTCGTGATCGCCTCGGCGCCTAACGAGCGGCAGGTGCAGGCCATTGTCGATGCCGTCGAGGAGAAGATGGCGGCCGCCGGGAGCAAGCCGGTACGCCGTGAGGGCGCCCGTGAGGGGCGCTGGGTGCTGTTGGATTTCGTCGATGTCGTGGTGCATGTGCAGCATGCCGAGGAGCGTTCCTTCTACGGTCTCGAGCGGCTGTGGAAGGACTGCCCGACCATCCCGTTCGAAGCCGATGCCCCCGAGGTGGACGAATCGGTGTGACCTTGACGCAGCTCGTGCTCTGGCGCCACGGCGAGACCGATTACAACGCGGCGCAGCGGATGCAGGGTCAGCTCGACTCGCAATTGACCGCGATCGGGCTCGGTCAGGCTCGCCGGGCGGCTCCATGGCTCGCGGAGCTGAAGCCGGACGTGCTCGTGACCTCTGACCTGTCCCGAGCCGGCGACACCGCAGCAGTGCTCGCCGCGGAGACCGGGATGCCGCTGAGGGTCGACAAGCGGCTTCGGGAAACCCATCTCGGGGCCTGGCAGGGCCTGACCCACGCGGAGGTGGAGGCGCTCCTGCCGGGTGGTGTCCAGACCTGGAGGGAGAACCCGCTATGGGCCCCGCCGGGTGGCGAGACCAGGGTGGAAGTGGCTGGACGTGCTGCGTACGTGGTCGCCGAGCTCGATGCGGCCGGTCACAGAAGCGCTGTGCTGTGCACCCACGGCGGGCTGATCGGCGGTCTGACGCCGCTGCTGCTCGGCTTACCGGTGTCCAGCTGGACCGTGTTCGGCGGGATCAGCAACTGTCACTGGACGGTGCTTGTCCGCCGGGCCTCAGTATGGCGGTTGCTCTCCTATAACACTGCCGCTCCCGTGTGACCGTGGCCGTCGCCGTCGTCACCGACTCAACCGCCTACCTTCCGGCCGGGCTCGCCGAGCGCCACGGCATCAGGCAGGTTCCCCTGCACGTCCTGGTCGATGGCCGGCACTGGCTGGACGAGGTGCAGCTCGCGCCGGCCGAACTGGTGGAGGCCCTGTCGCGGCGGGCTTCGGTGAGTACCTCCCGACCGACACCAGGAGAGTTCGAGGCGGTGTACGCGGAGGCGATCCGGGTCGGGGCCGACACCATCGTGTCGGTGCACCTGTCCCGCGCGCTGTCAGGCACCTGGGAATCGGCGCGGCTGGCCGCCGAGCAGGTCGGCGCGAAGCGGGTGCGGGTGGTCGATTCCCGCTCCACCGGCATGGGCTTGGGCTTCAGTGTGCTCGCCGCGGCTGCCGTCGCGGCAGATGGCGGCGATCTGGACGCTGTATACGACACCGCTGAGCGGGTGGGCGCCCGCTGCCGGGTTTTCTTCTCCGTGGACACCCTGGAGTATCTGCGCCGTGGCGGCCGGATCGGATCGGCAGCAGCGCTGGTGGGCAGCGCGCTGGCGGTCAGGCCGCTCCTGCATGTCGACGCGGGACGAGTTGTGCCGTTGGAGAAGGTCCGCACCGCCAGCCGCGCCCGGGCACGCCTGGTCGATCTCGCGGTGCAGGCGGCGGGATCCGCCCCGTTCGACCTCGCGGTGCATCACCTCGGCGCCGCCGAGCGTGCCGCGGCCCTGGTCACACAACTGCAAGCCCGACTCCCGATGCAGTCTGAATGCCTGGTTTCCGAGGTCGGGGCGGCTATAGGCGCGCATGCCGGACCCGGAATGCTCGGTGTGGTCGTCCTGCCCGGCGGTCTGAAGGCGTAGTTCAGTCAGCTAATCCATGCCTCGATACCAGCGAGCAGCCCTTTCGTCACCTCCGCGGGCGCGGTGGAGGCGCGCACCGACTGGCTGGCGAGATCCGCGAGGGCTTGGTCGTTGAGATTGTGCACGTCGCGGAGGATTTCATACTGGCCGATCAGCCGGGTACCGAAAATGAGCGGATCGTCGGCACCCAACGCCACCGGAACCCCGGTCTGCTGAAATACGGTGACTGGAACCTGCGCCAACGAGGAAAGCACCCCGAGCGGGAGGTACGATGTCGGGCAAATTTCCATGGTCACCTGGCTCGTGGCCAGGATTTCCAGGGTGCTGCGACTCCCCGCCGCAGTAATTCCGTGACCTATTCTGCGTGCTCCGAGTAGTTCGACACATCGGCGCACGTGAAGGTGGTCAGTGTAGAACCCTGCGTGCGGCGCGACGAGTAGGCCCGCGTCACGGGCAATACGGGCGGCCGAAACGAAAGCCTCAGGCTCGCCCAGCCGCTCGTCATTGGAGATGCCAAGGCCGACGACACCACAGTGCGCGTACCGGGCCGCGAGTAGCGCGACCTGTTCAGCCTGCTCGGGCGAGGCGCCCCAGCTCACCGCCAACAGGACGCCGACCCCGATGTCGGCTGTTCGGGCCGCGTCCTGGCCCGCGTCTACGATTACCTCCACCGCTTGCTCCACGCCGCCGAGATGACCCGCGTACGAGCTGGGGTCAACTTGCAGCTCCAACCACCCGGAGCCTTCTGCAGCGTCGTCTTCGGCTGCTTCCCGGATGATTCGGCGCACGTCTTGCGCGGATTGGATAGTTTTCCGCGCCGCGTCGTACCGGCGCTGAAAGTGAGACCAGTCCCGGCCGCCCTCGCCCCAATCGACTTCTTCGTTCACCAGCGCGGATGGCAGAGTGATGCCATATTTGTCGGCAAGCTCGCGTACCGTGGCAAGCCGCGCGGAACCGGTGAGGTGCAGGTGTAGATGCGCCTTGGGAAGTGTCCGCAATTCTCGCACAACGGTAGTGTGGCAGCCGAGTGCCACAATCCCGCGGAGTGACGTCCGCGACGATGTCGGTGCATCCGGGTAGCGGCCGTTGCGACGGCAGTAACATCCTAGCGACCAGGGCCGATGCAAGGAGTCGTGGGCCCCACCAACATCGCTGGTCAACTTCCGCAACACGGCAGGGAGGGCCCACGGGCGTACCTCATCGCCGGTGGGCTCGGGTTACTTCTCTTTGTCAGTTCCGGGCTGCTGTGGAACAACGGGAGCTTCTTAGGCGCGCTACTGCTTGAACTAGGTGGAGGCGCCTTCATCGTGTTCTTGCTGGAATTTCTGCTGCCCCGAGCGTTGAGGTACGCCGACGACGCAACCTGGCATGTCGCACTGGCCAAAATCGATATCACCTGGTCCGACCAGGTCATCGAGTCATTGCTGACCGACTACAGCGACGCGGAGGTTGAGGAGCTGCTGCGCAGCTGTCAACGCCGGGCGGCGTTCCCCGCCAAGAGTAAGAGCTCGGCAGGGATTTTCGATACCGGGCGCAAGGTGGGGGACCATCCTGTATTGAGCCAGCAGGTCGGTGCGGACGTTCTGCTCTGCTACTACACGGAAAAGGCAGGACGGCTGGCTCGCAAGACTGTGTTCATCATTGACATCGTCCGGGTGTTGGGTCTACCGGGCGACGAGTCGGACAGGGGGGGTGATCGCGGCGAGCCCACGTCCCCGTAGATCAAACCGTAACGGGTCCGGGGCTGTGTCAGCGAAACCAGGGGCCCCCGGCGATCAGTTCGCCCTCGGTGAGCAGACCCGTGATCATGTAGTCAGCCGTCTGATTGAGCTGGTAGTAGACCAGGACGTAGCTACGTGCCTCAATGTGGACAGGCGACAGCTGAGCGCTGCTCAGCGCCTCGTCCTCGACAGTGACGCCGCGCCGCCAAAAGCGCTCGCCTCGGCGCCCGATGACAGCACCGCCCCATCGCGGGTAGTGCTGAGACAGTGACGATCGGGCCACCTTCGAGAGGTACCTCTGCGCATCCTTGGTCTTGACCTTTGTGCGGAGGTCGTCAAAGGCTCGCTGCGACCAGTGACACGTCATAACAAATATGTAGCTGAGGCTGGGGTGTTTACCCATGAGACCTGCGGGCTATCACTCTCTTGGTCTAGCACCAGGTAGCGATGCACCCGCTGACAGGAGCAGCCGACGACGTGGTCACCTCACGTTCGTAGCCGTCTCAGCTCAGGTGAGGGAGGACCGGGGGGACCACTCGGGGTAAGTTCGGATTTGACCGTTGAGAGGGGGACTGCAACCGCTGCTCGGGCTCTGCGACTCAATCAGCTCGTCCACATCATCCGCGGACAATGAACCGGCGTGGGTGGCGTCACGCTCGTAATTGTCAAACTCGTCCGCAAGGGGACCTTCGGACAGGACCACCGACTCCACATCAACGTCACTAAGAGGCGTAATGAGGGCCACGAACTTGCCCTGGCGCGTCACCGCAGCTGGGCGTCCTAAGCGGGCGATCTCCCGCATCACCTCGCCGCAGTGCTGGTTGAGCTGTGTGACCGTGTACACCTGCGCGGCCTCAACGGTCCGGCCGCTAACCAGCCTGATCACAGTCTGCGCAGCCATCAGGCGCTCCCTCGGGTCACGGCCTAGTAACGAACTACTAGAACACTACTAGATTGGGTGGTTCCTTGCAATCCCGCGCACCGGTGCCGGTGCCGGTGCCGGGGCGGGGGATTGCGACTTATCCCCAGCTAACCAGTTGTCCACAGCTGACGGGCGAGGCCGTCGAGGCGACGGCGACATCGTCCTAGCGTCGCACCGTGGCCCTGCCTCCCAGCTTCCCTTCTGCCGACACTGATGGATCGCACCGGGTGCGAGCGCGGCTGGTGGGCCTGCGCGGTGCTCCCAGTCCGCCGGCGGAGCCAGATGACGATCCCCTACCCAGCACCTCGCGAGGGGGCCGGCTGGTCCAGCGGTAGGTGCCCGCGCCGCTGCGGGACGCTCGGTGGGAACCTGACAGGCCGGGAGCCCTGCTCCTGTCGCTGGTCGCGGCACTTGCCGCGGTGGTCGCCGCGGTGGGGGTATGGCGGGCTCGCCCGGTGCCCGAACCGGCTCCGGCCCTGCCGCTGGTCACCGCGGCCGCGGCGCGAGTTCCGTCGGCGCCACCGCCCGGCGAAGCCCATGAGGTGGTGGTCAGTGTGGTGGGCCGGGTAGCCCGTCCGGGGCTGATCCGGTTACCCGACGGCACCCGGGTGGCTGACGCGTTGACCGCGGCCGGCGGCGCGCTGCCCGGCACAGACCTGATGGGACTCAACATCGCCCGGCGGCTGTCCGACGGTGAGCAACTGCTGGTCGGTGTGGCGCCGCCGCCGGGACAGCCCGTTGCCAGCGGGCCATCAGGTACCTCCGGCGGGTCCGGACCGATCGATCTGAACGCGGCGACTGTTGAACAGCTTGACGGCCTACCCGGCGTCGGCGCGGTCACCGCTCGGCGGATCGTGGACTGGCGCACCGCGCACGGTCGTTTCACCTCGGTGAATCAGCTCCGCGAGGTGAGCGGTATCGGACAGGCGCGATTCGGCCAGCTTAAGGACCTGGTGCGGGTGTGACCGCGGAGCCACTTGCCGCTGCGCCGGCGCGGCATGATCTGCGCCTTGTGCCGGTTGCCCTCACCGGCTGGGCCGTGGTGCTCTCCGGGCTGTACCTGGGGTGCGTCGTCGCTGCTGTGCTGGGAGCAGTGGGCCTGCTTGTCGCCGCAGCAGCCGCGCTGCGCGGCCGCTGCGCCCTGGTCATCGCGGTGGGCGGGGTGGCAGCGGCTATGGCTCTCGTCGTCGCCACGCAGACCTGGCAGCTGGAACATCACCCGCTGCGGGCAGCCGCGCAACGCGGTTCGGTGGCGACCCTGGTGGTGCACCTGCGCGACGACCCACGGACGGTCGCCTCCCCAGGTTACGGCGGCCGGCAAACGCAGGTCCAGCAGGTGGTGATCCACGCGGAACTCGAGGCCGCGACGGTGGCGGGGCAGCAGTGGCGAACTGGCGGTCGGGTAATTCTCCTGGCACCGGCGCGGGGCTGGACCGGCCTGCTGCCCGGCCAGCGGGTGCGGACCAGTGGCCTACTCGCTCCAGCCAACCGATCCGACCTGACAGTGGCCGTGCTGCGGGTGCGAGGTGGGCCGGACGTGCTGTCGGCGCCAACCGCGGTCCAACGAGTCGCCGAGCGGCTCCGGTCTGGGCTGCGGCTCGCCGCCAGGGATCTCGATCCGGAGCCGGCTGGACTTCTCCCCGCACTGGTAGTGGGCGACACGTCGGCGATGGTGCCCGCCGTCGAGGCGGAGTTTCGCGCCGCCGGGCTCACCCATCTCATCGCGGTGTCCGGTACCAACGTAGCGATCTTGTGCGGGGTCGTTCTCGGGCTGGCCCGGCTTATCCGGCTGGGGCCTCGGACGGCCGTGACACTCGCTGGCCTGACCCTGGTCGGCTTTGTGGAGCTGTGCCGCCCGTCGCCGAGCGTGCTCCGCGCCGCCGTGATGGGTGCCGTCGTGCTGCTGGCACTGGTGCTGGGCCGTCGCCGCTCGGCCGTTCCCGCGCTGTGCGCGGCCGTCCTTGTCCTGCTGCTGGTCGATCCGTCGCTCGGCAACGATCCCGGGTTCACGCTGTCCGTGCTGGCGACCGGCGCGTTGGTGCTGCTGGCCCCTGGCTGGTCGGCGGCGTTGCGCCGGCGCGGGGTGCCACCGGGAATCGCTGAGGCGCTTGCGGTGCCCGCCGCCGCCCATGTGATCACCGCGCCAGTGGTGGCGGGTCTGTCCGGTCAGGTGAGCCTGGTGGCGATACTGACCAATTTGCTGGCGACTCCGGCGGTGGCGCCAGCGACAGTACTTGGCGTGCTCGCCGCGGTGTTGGCGGCGCTGCACCCGGGTGCCGCTGCCGTCGTGGTACATCTGGCCGGACCGGCGGTGAGCTGGCTTGTGGGTGTCGGTCACCAGGGAGCCGCAGTGCCCGACGGGGTGTTGCGATGGCCCGGCGGGGCCTTCGGTGCGTTGCTGCTGGCGTTGATCGTCGCGGTGGGGCTGCTCGCGATGCGAGCGCACCGGCTGCGAGTTCTCGCGGCGGCCGGGTTGGTAGGCGCCCTGCTTGTGCTGGTGCCGACGAGGTTCGTGTCGCCCGGCTGGCCAGCACCCGGCTGGGTGATGGTGGCCTGCGACGTTGGCCAGGGCGACGCCGTAGTGCTGGCCACTGCCGAGCCTGGTCGGGCGATCCTCGTCGATACGGGGCCCGACCCAGGATCAGTATCGGCCTGCCTGGACCGTCTCGGCGTCCGGCGCCTCGCTCTCGTTGTCCTGAGCCACCTGCACGCCGACCACATCGGCGGGCTGGTCGGCGCCCTACGGGGCCGGGTGGTCAGCGCGGTCGCGTTGGGCCCAGGACGAAGCCCCCCGTGGGCGTTGACGGAGGTCCTGCGGGCCGCAGCGGCGGCCCGTGTCCCGGTGGTCGCGCTCACCGCTGGGCAGCGGCTGTCCTGGCCCGGTCTCGGGCTTGATGTGCTGGCACCGCTGCGTGATCCACCGCCGGTCGGGGATCACCAGGCCGAGGTCGACGGCACCGCGGTGAACAACACCTCGGTTGTGCTCAGGGCGAACACTTCCGCCGGTCGGGTGCTGCTCACCGGAGACGTTGAGCTCGATGCTCAGGCGGACCTGCTGGTCACCAGGACCGATCTCCGGGCGGATGTGCTGAAGGTTCCGCATCACGGCTCGCGCTATAACGCCGAGGAGTTCCTTGCCGCCGTGCGACCGAGAGTGGCGATTGTCAGCGTCGGAGCGCATAACAGTTATGGCCATCCCAGCCAGCATGTGCTCGACGCATTGGCGGAGCAAGGCGTCTCGGTGCTGCGTACTGACCTCAACGGAGATATCGCGGTGGTGGGCCGCCCCGCACTCCAGGTGGTGGCGCGCGGAAACGCGCTGCGCAGTCCCTGAGCCGCGATTGGGATTAGTGTCCCAGCCCGTTCGTGACATGAAAAACGTTGCTCACGAACCCGGTGATGGGTCCGTGACGTTGTGCACCAGCGGCATGGGGGGAGGCTCCGGTGGATGCGGCGGGGCCATGGTTGGCACCATCGGCGCTATGCCTTGGTGTCGTGGGGACTGCGGTAAGGCTTCCCGAGCCGGCTGGTTTCGCTGAGGCGGCTGCAGCTGTCCGAGCAGGGACGCTGTGCCGCGGCACCTCTTGCACCGGCGCGCGCCGCACGGGGAGGTCCTTCAGCGGCGAACCCCACCGCGGAGCCGCGCCAGGCGTCCATGGCACGGCCTGGCCTGGGGTTGAGAGCGAAACGGAGGGGCTTACCGCGGGCAGCTGTGCGGGATCCGCGATGGGAGGGCTGGCTGACGGTTCGGTTATCGTCCCCATCTCGTCGTCCCCAGTAAGCAGCGAACCGCCGTGCATAACGGTGGCGGACAGTGTTACGGCAGACCCAGCGAACAGCGCTCCCAAAGTGCGCGCCGTCGGCCTCCAGGGTGTGGGTGACGCGGGTGAATAGCTGGCGACCATCGGTCGAGCACGCTCCCTTTCGCAGTTCACGGACCGGGCTGCAAGGCCCATCACCTTATGTCGACGCGACTGTACCGTGTGCTACCGACGATTGGTGGGATATACCCGAGATCTGCACCGGGAAAATGCAGCTTGGTCAGCGTCGGAGGGCCTCTCGGACGGCTTTGGTGTTCGGCGCCACAGTGGCACGTAATCCCAGGTGGGCTTCTATCGCGTCAAGGGTTTTGAGCCCGTCGCCGGTGATGAGCAGGACGGTTTCGGCATCGGGATCCAGCTGGCCGCACTCGACGAGTTTCTTCGCGCAGGCCACCGTCACCCCGCCGGCGGTCTCGGCGAAGATCCCTTCGGTTCGGGCCAGTAGCCGGATACCCTCGACCACCTCAGCGTCGGTGACGTCTTCGATTGCGCCATGGGTGCGGCGCACGGCATCCAACACATAAGGCCCGTCAGCGGGCGCACCGATCGCCAACGAGCGAGCGATGGTGTCCGGCCGGACCGGCACGACCACGTCGCGGCCGGCCTTGAACGCCGCGGAGACCGGTGAACAGCCGGTGGCTTGGGCGCCGAACACCCGGTACGCAGCCTGCTGCACCAGGCCGAGCTCGGTGAGTTCGCGAAATCCCTTGTCCACCTTGGTCAACTGCGAGCCGGACGCGATCGGCACCACGACCTGGTCGGGCAGCCGCCAGCCGAGCTGCTCGGCGACCTCGTAAGCCAGCGTCTTGGAACCCTCGGCGTAGTAGGGCCGGACGTTGACGTTGACGAAGGCCCAGTCCTCGTGCTCGCCGGCGAGCTCGGTGGCCAGCCGGTTGACGTCGTCGTAGGTGCCATCCACCGCGATCAGCGCACCGTCGTAGACGGCGGTGGTGAGCACCTTTGCCCGTTCCAGTGACGACGGGATGAGTACCACCGACTCCCAGCCGGCCCGAGCGGCCGCGGCGGCTACGGCATTAGCGAGGTTGCCGGTGGACGGGCAGGCCAGTACTCGAAACCCGAGCTGCCTCGCGGCGGCCAGTGCGACGGCCACCACCCGGTCTTTGAAGGAGTGCGTCGGGTTGCCGGTGTCGTCTTTGACCCACACCCGGCGAATCCCCAGTGCCCTCGCGAGCCGGTCGGCACGGATCAGCCGGGTCAGCCCGGGTTGGGTGTTCGGGTGTTCATCGACGTCTGCCGGCACTGGCAGCATCCTGCGATAACGCCAGATCGATGGGGGGCCCGATTCGATGTCCGAACGGGTGATGCGCCCGAAGTCGTAGGCGACCTCCAGCGGACCGAAGCACTCGGCGCAGGCGAACTCCGCGGCCAGTGGTGTGCTGGATCCACATTCCCGGCACACGAGCTCGCGCGCCGGTCCCAGGTCGAGGGCGCAGGTGGGCATAGTGTCGATCGATCGAGTGTCGAGCGTGCCAGCCATCGCGAGGTCTCTCCTCATCTCTCCCGCACGTGCGGGTCGGAATTGGCACCGTGATCGTAAGCGGCCTCGCGATATGAAGACATGCGCGCGCGCTAGCGTCGGTTGCCGGGGCTTCTTCGGGCCGATCCCTCTGCCCCTCTGGATGAGCTGTATTCGGTTGTGCTGTTCACCGTACGTCAGTCGGTACCGACCGCGCAGCCGAGTCCACCATGCGGGAGCTGGCGCTCGTCCTATCACCCGATGCGAGGATGGGCGGCGTGAACTCCCCGCCGGTCCCGCCGATGCCGCTGCACCTGATCCTCGGTGAGGAGGAGCTGCTCGTCGAGCGGGCCGTGCAGCGGGTGATAGATGCCGCGCGGCGGGCCGACCCACAAGCCGAAGTGCGCCGGATGCGCGCCACCGATCTCGTTCGCGGCGAGCTCGACGAGCTGGTCAGCCCGTCGCTGTTCGCCCAGGGGCGGGTGGTGGTCTTGGGTGCCGCCCACGAAGCGGGCAAAGAAATGGCTGATGCGATCGTGGACCATGCGCGCCATCTTTCGCAGGGCGCAGAGGGCATTGTGCTGGTCGTCACACACGCCGGCGCTGGTCGCGGTAAGGCCCTGGCCGATGGGTTGCGCGCGGCCGGTGCCGCGGTCAGCGAATGCCCCCGGGTCACCCGCTTCGAGGATCGGGCCGGTTTCGTGCGCGACGAGGTCCAGTTGGCAGGTGGCCGGATCAGCGCGGGTGCGGTTGCCGCACTACTTGATGCGGTCGGTTCGGACTTGCGTGAACTCGCCTCCGCTGCGGCTCAGTTGACCACCGACAGCGGCGGCTCCGTCGACGAGACCGCGGTACGCCGCTACCACCGCGGTCGTGCCGAGGTCACCGGCTTCTCGGTTGCGGAGAAAGTGATGACCGGAGATCGCGCCGGGGCTCTGGAGACGCTGCGCTGGGCGATGCAGCTGGGGGTACCGCACGTTCTGGTCGCCGATGCGCTGGCCGACGCCGTGCGCACGGTTGCCCGGGTCAGCGCCTCGGGCCGGGCTGACCCGTACCGGCTTGCCAGTGCGTTGGGTATGCCACCCTGGAAGGTCAAGAAGGCGATGGCACAGTCCCGCGGCTGGGAGCGCGACGGGCTCGCCCAGGCTATGCAGGTGGTCGCGGCGGTCAACGCCGATGTGAAAGGCGTCGCTGCGGATGCCGATTACGCACTGGAACGTGCGGTGCTCGCGCTGTGCGCCGCCCGCCGCCGTTGAGAGCGGCGAGTAGCTGACCGCGCCCGCTGAGCGGCGAGTAGTTGACCGCCGCGCCGTCGGGTTTACAGGTCGTTGGCGCGAGCAGCCATCGCTGACTTGCGGTTCGCCGCCTGGTTGCGGTGGATGACGCCCTTGCTGACGGCCTTGTCCAGCTGACGGCTGGCGGTTTGCAGCTCGCCCAGCGCGCGGTCCTTCTCGCCAGCGGCCGCGGCCTCGCGGAACCGGCGGATCGCAGTTTTCAGCGACGACTTGATCGACTTGTTGCGCAGTCGTGCCTTCTCGTTGGTTCGGATCCGCTTCAGCTGCGACTTGATGTTGGCCACGCGTTTACCTTCGATCTCACTTTCGGGAGGGAGTGCCGTCGCGCGGCACGGTGGACGATCGTAACAGCCGGTACGACCGGCCCTGGATGAAACCCTACTAGAAATCCGGTAGGACACCGAGGATGGAAGTACTGAGCAGCCGTGTCCTGCTGCATCCGCGGGATCGTGAGCGTTCGACGGCGTTCTACCGTGACGTGTTGGGACTCGCCATCCATCGCGAGTTCCCTGGCGGCACGGTGTTCGTCCTCGGGGGTGGCTTCCTCGAAGTATCGGGGGAGTCTGGGGCAAACCCGAGCGTGGCGACCGCAGTGTGGTTGCAAGTCAGAGACCTGGCAGCGACAGCGGTCCACCTTGTCGAGCGCGGGGTCGAGGTGCTGCGGGAACCGCGCCGGGAACCATGGGGCCTGGACGAAATGTGGATCACCGACCCGGATGGTTTGCGGCTGGTGATCGTCGAGGTACCGGCTGACCACCCGCTGCGCGTCGACAACCGCTCCACCCCTTGACGTCGACGTGCTGGCCGGTCAGTAAACCCGGTAGGGCAGGAACTTTCCGTCCAGCACCAGCCGCACCCGGTCGCCCTTGGGGTCTTCGCGGCGTTCGACGGTGAGCTCGAAGTCGCTGGCGCTCATAATGCCGTCGCCAAACTCCTCACGGATCAGCTCGGCCAGCGTATTGCCATAGACCTGCACAACCTCTTGCAGCCGGTATACCACCGGTTCGGTGGCATCGACGCTGTCCGCACCGCGCACCGGTGGCAGCTGCAGAGCGTCGACGACGTCGTCGTCGAGGTGCAGCAGGCTTCCCACCGCACGGGCCTGGTCGGCATCCAGCGGCTGCTGGCCCAGCACTGCCGAAGTGCTCCACACCAGCGAGCGGTCCAGGGTCTTTGCGATGGTCGTCCACGACACCCTCAGCCGGTGCTTGCCGGCCAGCGCGGCGGCTGCGGCTTCCCGACGTCCCAGTGTGGGTAGCGGAACAATTGTCACGATGGATCTCCTCCCGGGGGGTGCTACTCCCCGATCATTCCTGTCCTGCCCGGTCGGGGTCACGCCGCTGAGAGCGAACAGCCCGGTCAGCCGTGGAGAGCGGCCCGGAGCGCGCTCATCGTGCCGTGCGACCATGACGTGATCCCCTGCTGCCATTTGAGGACTGCTGAGTGACCACGTTCGCCGACAAGACGTTCACCCCACCCGAGCTGATCCGCAACTTCTGCGTCATCGCGCACATCGACCACGGCAAGTCCACCTTGGCTGATCGCATGCTGCAGCTCACCGGTGTGCTCGACGCGCGTAACTACCGTGCGCAGTACCTCGACCGGATGGACATCGAGCGCGAGCGGGGCATCACCATCAAGGCGCAGAACGTTCGGCTGCCCTGGCAGGTCGACGGGGTGGACCATGTCCTGCACTTAATCGACACCCCCGGCCACGTCGACTTCACCTACGAGGTGTCCCGCGCGCTGGAAGCGTGTGAGGGTGCGGTGCTGCTGGTGGACGCCGCGCAGGGCATCGAGGCACAGACGCTGGCCAACCTGTATCTGGCATTGGAGAAGGATCTCCGGATCATCCCGGTACTCAACAAGATCGACCTGCCGGCGGCCGAACCCGATCGCTACGCCGCTGAATTGGCGCACATCCTCGGTTGCCAGCCCGATGACGTGCTGCGGGTCAGCGCGAAGACCGGGCAGGGCGTGCGGGAGTTGCTCGACGTGGTGGTCGCGCAGGTGCCGGCCCCGGTCGGTGACGATCAGGCGCCCACCCGGGCGATGATCTTCGACTCGGTCTACGACTCCTACCGCGGCGTGGTCACCTACATCCGGGTGATGGACGGGCGGATCACTCCCCGGGACCGGATCCGGATGATGGCCACCAACACCACTCACGAGCTGCTCGAGGTGGGCATCATCTCGCCCGATCAGAAGCCGTGCGACGGACTGGGCGTCGGAGAGGTCGGCTACCTCATGACCGGCGTGAAAGACGTCCGGCAGTCCCGGGTCGGGGACACCATCACCAGCGAGCGCAACGGTGCTACCGAGGCACTCCCCGGCTACCGGACCCCCAAGCCGATGGTGTTCGCCGGCCTGTACCCGATGGACGGCTCGGACTACCCGGAGTTGCGCGACGCATTGGACAAGCTGCGGCTCAACGATGCCGCGCTGACCTATGAGCCGGAGACCTCGGCCGCGCTGGGATTCGGTTTCCGCTGCGGGTTTCTCGGCCTGCTGCATTTGGAGATCACCCGGGACCGGCTGGAGCGGGAGTTCGGCCTCGACCTCATCTCCACCGCGCCCAACGTGGTCTATCGGGTGGTCCGCGACGACGGCACCGAGCAGACCGTCACCAACCCCGCCGACTGGCCCGACGGCAGGGTCGCCGAGGTGTACGAGCCGGTGGTCCGCTGCACCGTCATTGCCCCCTCGGAGTTCGTCGGCACGATCATGGAACTCTGCCAGGGCCGGCGCGGCACGCTGTTAGGAATGGACTACCTGTCGGAGTCACGGGTGGAGATGCGTTACACCCTGCCGATGGCTGAGATCATGTTCGACTTCTTCGACGCCCTGAAGTCCCGCACCCGAGGCTATGCCTCGCTGGATTACGAGGAGGCCGGCGAGCAGGCCGCCGACCTGGTGAAGGTGGACATCTTGTTGCAGGGTGAGCCGGTGGACGCGTTCTCCGCGATCGTGCACCGGGAGGCCGCCTACGGCTACGGCACCTCGATGGCGACGAAACTGCGCGAGCTCATCCCGCGCCAGCAGTTCGAGGTCCCGATCCAGGCCGCCATCGGTTCCCGGATCATCGCCCGGGAGACCATCCGCGCAATCCGCAAGGACGTGCTGGCCAAGTGCTACGGCGGCGACATCACCCGCAAGCGCAAGCTGCTGGAGAAGCAGAAGGAGGGCAAGAAGCGGATGAAGACGATCGGCCGCGTCGAGGTCCCCCAGGAGGCCTTCGTAGCCGCCCTGTCCACCACCGATTCCACCAAACCCGCCAACAAGAAGTCCTGATCACAGCAGGTCAGCGGGTAAAGACGATCTTGCCTGCGGTATCGCCGTCGAGCATCGATTGGAAGCCCTGTTCGGGTTTGGTCATCGGCAGCTCGGTGCCGATGTGTGGGCGGAGCCCGGTGATGTCCAGAAACGACAGCAGGTCGCGCAGTTCGTCGCGGGTGCCCATGGTGGAGCCGACCATTCGCAGCTGCAGGAAGAACAGCCGCTGCAGTTCGGCGCGGTCGGCGTCGCCGCTGGTGGCGCCGCTGCACACGATGATACCTCCCGGTTTGAGCGATTTCGCCGAATGTGACCAGGTGGCCTTGCCGACCGTCTCGAATACCGCGTCGACTCGCTCGGGTAGCCGCGCGCCCGGCTCGAACGTCTCATGCGCGCCCAGCGAGAGCGCCAGCGCACGCTTGTCGTCGGTACGTCCGGTCGCCCAGACCCGCATCCCGGCCGCGCGGCCAAGTTGCACCAGTGCGGTGGACACCCCACCCGAAGCGCCCTGCACCAGCATGGTCTGGCCGGCCCGTAACCCGGACTTCACGAACAGCATCCGGTAGGCAGTGAGCCAGGCGGTGCCCATACAGGCCGCTTCCGGAAAGGTCAGCGACGGTGGCTTGGGCACCACATTGTGTGCCGGCACCACGACGGTGTCAGCGAAGGTGCCCGGCAGCTTCTCGGTGAGCAGCGTGCGACGCGGATCCAGGGTCTCGTCGCCGAACCAGCCCGGGCTGGTGACCACCGGATAGATCACCACCTCAGAGCCGTCGGGTAACACCCCGGCGCCGTCACATCCCAGGATCATCGGGAACTGCTCGGGTTTGATGCCCACTCCGCGCAGCGTCCACAGGTCGTGCATGTTCAGGCTGGCTGCCGCGACGGCGACCGCTACGGTGCCCGCTGGTACTTCTGGGTCAGGCCGGTCTCCTACCCGCAGCGAGGCCAGCGGGTCTTCGTGATTCGGCTCAGCGGCATAGACAGCGAACATGCTGCCTCAATGTAGTGCCGCCCACCGGCGAGTACCTCATGGCGGGCTACCCTACGGCTGTGCTGGAAGTGCTGTCTGACGTGCTCCAATGGTGGGACGGGGTGGAGCTGTGGCTCACCCAGGTCGGGCTCGCACTGCAGGTGACTCTGCTCATGCTGGTGGTACTGCCGATCTGTTGGTGGGCTGCGCGAGTCTTCGACCGGGCTGTTGGCCTGGTCTTTGATCGGTTCGGGCATCGCTACGCCGGGGACGCGGAGGATGCGCAGGAGCCTCGATGAGTTCCCACCGGCGGGTCAGCGCCGCGCTGGTCGGCCTGCTCGTGCTGGTGATCGGCGGATGGTTCGGGCGCCATGCGCTGACGGATCCCTCTGCCGAACCACCTCGTGGTGACCGGCCGGCGGCGGTCGCTTCGGCGGCTGGCCTGCCGATGCAGGCTTTGTCGCAGCTACCGCCACAGGCTGGGCAGGTGTGGCAGCTGATCCAGCACGGCGGCCCATTCCGGTACCGGCAGGACGGGGTGGTGTTTGGCAACAGGGAGGGGCACTTGCCGCCACGGCAGTCCGGTTTCTACCACGAGTACACCGTCCCGACACCGGGAGCGCCTGACCGTGGTGCCCGGCGCTTGATCACCGGCGGTGCCGCCGAGCTGTACTACACCGGCGACCACTACGTGTCCTTCGTCGTAGTCGATCCGCAGCGGTGAGGCGGTTGCTGCGCTATGTCCCCGATGCCGCCAGCGCGCTCGCGCAAGCGCGCGCACGGGGTGCGCTGGTCCATCAGGTGGGCCCGGTGACGAGTAAGGCTGAGGCGCTGGACGCGATCGGCGCTGCGCTGAGTTTCCCGGCCTGGTACGGCCGCAACCTCGACGCGCTACATGACTGCCTGCTCGACCTGTCCTGGCAGCCAGCCCGTGAGCACGTGCTGGTCTGGGCCGGTCACCGTCAGCTGGAGACGGCTGATCCCGACGCCTACCGCGCCATCCTCGAGGTGCTCGACACCGCAACCAACCCGCAACGCCCCCTGACCATCGTGCTCGCTGACTCCTGACCGCCATTCGGAACCGAATCGGTGTCAGGAATGCTCAGTTGAGCGCCATTCGGAGTCGAATGACGCGCTGCGCCAGGACGGCGGGCGTTTCTCAGCAAAGGCGCGGATGCCTTCCCGGGCTTCTGCTGACGCGAAGCGTGCGGCGGATAATTCGAGCATCGCCGGGAAGTCCCGCGCCATCGTCGGCGGGTGCAGCAGCTGTTTGGTCATGGCCAGCGCCTCGGGTGCACCCTGGACGAGCATTGCGGTGTAGCGGTCCACTTCGGCGTCGAGCTGTTGGGCGGGTACGGCACTGTTGACCAGGCCGATGGCGGTCGCCCGGGTAGCGTCGAAGGTCTCTCCGGTGAGAAACAGTTCGTGTGCCGCGTGGGGCGCCAGCCTGGGCAGCACGGTCACCGAGATCACCGCGGGCACCACACCGAGGCGCACTTCGGTGAACGCGAAGGTGGCATCTTGCGCGGCGACGGCTATGTCGGCGGCCGCTACCAGGCCGATCCCGCCGGCGCGGGCGTGCCCGGCCAGCTTGGCGACGACCGGTTTTGGGTGCGTCCAGATCTGTTCCAGGATGCTGGGGAGCTCCCTGACTGCGCCCGGCGGCTCGGTGAGGTCCATCCCGGCGCAGAACACCGGCCCGGTGTGATCAAGCACCACCACCCGAACTGAGTTGTCGTTAGCGCTGCGCTCCAGCGCCTCCAGCAGCTGTCCACGCAGCGGTGCGGACAGCGCGTTGCGGTTGGCGGGGGAGTCCAGCGTGACGGTGGCAATCCCCGACTGCACGGCCAGGTGCACCAGCTCGTCGATCATGGGTCTGACCGTAGACCGTGCCTGCACAGGTGTGTTTGGACGCAGACACGCCGAGGTCAGGCTGAGCGGGACAGCGATGCCTGAAGGGCCGCCTCGAACTGGTGCACGATGAGTTTCGCGATGGAGGCGTCGTCACCGAGCGGGGCGGCGTGCCGTGCCCGCGGGTCGTTGGCGCGGCCCTGCCGGAGGACCTTGTTGGGAAGCATGCCGGGGGCGAGGAACCAGGAGGCGACGGCGATGCGCCGGGCGCCGGCGGCCTGCAGGCTTGCGATGGCGTCGGGCACGGTGGGGCGGGCGGCGCAGGCGAAGGCGGGAACCACCTGCCAGCGAGTGCGCTGCGCGAGCCGATCAGCAACGGCAGCGACGGCGGCGTTGGCAGGAGTTTGCTGAGAGCCGGCAGCGGCGAGCACGACGCCGAAGTCCGGGTCGGCAGGCGACACACCGACCTCTGCCAGCCGGCGCAGCGCTGCGGTCTCCAGCCTCGGATCGGGACCCAGCACGTCGGCCACCGTGACGTCCAGCCTGGGTCGGGCCGCCACGGCGCGGGCCACCGCGGCAGGTATATCCACGTCGGCGTGGAAGGCGCGGCCCAGCAGCAGCGGGACCACCACCGCTCGGGACGTCGTGCTCAGGACGGCCTCCAGCCTGGGTGTGCAGAGATCCAAGAACGCGAGCCGGACATCCAGATCGGGTCGCAGCCACCGCACCCGGTCCACCACGGAAGAGATCGTGGCAGCGGAGCGCGGGTCGCGGCTACCATGCGCCACCGCTACCAGAGCAGGCCTCACGCGGCGTCCCGCCCCGGGTCCCGGGCTGGATCCGAGCCGACCAACCCGGCGGCCAGCGTGTTGCCGTCGGCGATGTCGATGACCAGGAAGCCACCGGTGCGCCGGTCGGTGGCGTAGGAGTCCACGGCTAGTGGCTCGGCCAGCCGGATCCGCGCGCCGCCGATCTCGTTGAGTGCCAACGCGGCCGGTGGTTCGGTGTGGCGCAGGGTGTGCAGGTCCAGCCGACCGGTCAGTTCGGTGACGATCGCCCGGACAGTGCGAGTGCCGTGTTTGACCAGCACTCGCGCGCCGGCCCGCAACGGCCGGTCGGCCAGCCAGCACAGGTCCGCGGAAAGCTCGGTGACCACCTTCGGTGCCTGCTCCGGCCGGGCCAGCACCTCGCCGCGTCCGGCGTCGATCTCGTCGGTGAGCAGCACGGTCACCGACTGCCCAGCGATGGCCCGCCGCACCGGACCATCGGGGGTGTCAATGCCGGCGACGGTGGAGCGGCCCCCCGACGGCAGCGCGACGATGTCGTCGCCGACTTCGAGCACTCCGGAGGCGATCTGGCCGGCGAGGCCCCGGTAATCGGGGTGCGTGGCCGTGCGGGGACGCAGCACCAGTTGCACCGGGAAGCGCAACGGCTCGGCCACCGCCTCTCGTCCGGTGGGCACCGTCTCCAGGTGTTCCAGCAGCGTCGGGCCTCGATACCAGTGGGTCCGCGTGCTGCGGGTCGCGACGTTGTCGCCGTGCAGCGCCGACACCGGCACCGACACCACCTCCGGCACGCTCAGCGAACGAGCTGCCACAGCGAACTCGGACTCGATGCGCCGGAACGTCGGCTCGTCGAAGTCCACCAGGTCCATCTTGTTCACCGCGAGCATCACGTGCGGCACCCGCAGGAACGCCATCACGGCGAGGTGGCGGCGGGTCTGCTCGACCAGACCGTTGCGCGCGTCGACCAGTACCACGGCGAGCTCGGCGGTCGAGGCCCCAGTGACGGTGTTACGGGTGTACTGCACATGGCCGGGGCAGTCGGCCAGTACGAATTTGCGGGTGGGCGTGGCGAAATAGCGGTAGGCGACGTCAATGGTGATGCCCTGCTCCCGCTCGGCCCGCAGACCATCGGTGAGCAGGGCGAGATCAAGCTGCAGACCGCCGCGAGCCCGGGTCGCCCGGTCCACCGCGGCCAACTGGTCGGACAGGATCGACTGGGTGTCCTGCAGTAACCGCCCGACCAGGGTGGACTTGCCGTCGTCGACAGAGCCGGCGGTCGTCAGCCTCAGCAGGCTCATCGGCGGCCCCATCAGAAGTAGCCGTCGCGTTTGCGGTCTTCCATGGCGGCCTCGGACAGCCGGTCGTCGGCCCGGGTGGCGCCGCGCTCGGTGATACGGCTGGTGGCTACCTCGACGAGTACCTCCTCGATCGTCGCGGCCGTCGACTCCACCGCGCCGGTGCACGAGGCGTCCCCCACGGTGCGGTACCGCACCGACTTGGTGACGATCCGCTCGCCGTTGCGCGGACCACCCCACTCACCGGCGGTCAGCCACATCCCGTCGCGGGTGAACACCTCCCGCTCGTGGGCGTAGTAGATGTCCGGGATCGGCACATCGTGGCGCGCGATGTAGTGCCAGATGTCCAGCTCTGTCCAGTTGGACAGCGGGAAGACCCGGACGTGCTCACCGGCGGTGTGCCGGCCGTTGTAGAGGTTCCACAGCTCGGGACGCTGCCGGCGGGGATCCCAGCCGCCGAAGGCGTCGCGCAGGCTGACGATGCGCTCCTTGGCTCGCGCCCGGTCCTCGTCGCGGCGAGCGCCGCCGAAGACGGAATCGAAGCGGTGCTCGTTGATGGTGTCCAACAGCGGGACGGTCTGCAGCGGGTTGCGGGTACCGTCCGGACGCTCGGTCAGACGCCCGTCGCCGATCCAGTCCTGCACAGCCGCCACGTGCAGCCGCAGCCCCAGCTCTGCGACCAGGCGGTCCCGGAAGGCGATCACCTCGGGGAAGTTGTGCCCGGTGTCGATGTGCAGCAACGGGAACGGCAGCGGCGCCGGATGCAACGCGCGCAACGCCAGGTGCACCAACACCGCGGAGTCCTTGCCCCCAGAGAAGAGCAGCACCGGCCGATCGAACTCAGCGACCACCTCCCGAATGATGTGCACCGCCTCAGATTCCAGCGCCGCCAAGTGATCCCCGGACGTGCCGCATTCAGCGGGCTCAGCGGGGTTATTCGGGTACGGGTTACCCCGCTGAGCCCGCTGAATGCGTGTCAGGATTGCCGTCACGCCATACCCCTCTCGGTGAGTAGATCGATCACGCATCGCGCGGCGGCGGCCACGTCCATCCCGGTGGTGTCCAACCGCAGATCGGGTTTGTCCGGTTGTTCGTATGGGTCGTCCACGCCGGTCATTCCGGTCAGCTCGCCGGCTGCCGCCCGGGAATAGAGCCCCTTGACGTCGCGTCGGATGCATTCGGCCAGCGGGGTGGCCACGTGCACCTCCAGATAACCGGTGCCATGGGCGTCGTGCTGGGCTCGCACCTCATCGCGGGTGGCCGCGTAGGGGGCGATGACCGGGACCAGCGCGACGACACCGTGCCGGGCGAGCAGTTCGGCCACGAAGCCGACCCGCCGGACGTGGGTGTCGCGGTCGTCCCGGGAGAAGCCCAGCCCGGCAGACAGGCCGCGACGCAACTCGTCGCCGTCGAGCACCTCGACCTCCCGGCCGGCGGCGCGTAGCAGCCCGGCGACAGCTGAAGCGATCGTCGTCTTGCCGGCTCCGGACAGTCCGGTGAGCCAGACGGTGGCCCCCGGATTCAACGGTGGATCCCGCATTCGGTCTTGGTCGAGCCGGCCCAGCGCCCGGACCGGGGATCCTGCCCGGCGGTCACCGCTCGGGTACACGGGGCGCAGCCGATCGACGGGTAGCCGGCGGTCAGCAGCGGGTTGATCAGGATGTGGTGCTCGGCGATGTAGTCCGCGACGTCGGCGTCGCTCCAGGCCGCGAGCGGGGCGATCTTCACTTTGCCCCGGTTGGCGTCGTAGGACACCACCGGCGTACCGGCCCGGGTCGGTGCCTCGTCCCGGCGCAACCCGGTCGCCCAGGCGTCGTAGCGGGCCAGCGCGCGATCCAGCGGCGCAACCTTGCGCACGGCACAGCACCGGTCCGGGTCGCGGTCGTGCAGCTTGGGCCCATGCGAGGAGTCCTGCTCGGCGACGGTCTGCCGGGGTGTCAGGGTGATCAGGTTCACGTGGTAGGTCGCCGCCACCACGTCTCGAGTGCCCAACGTCTCAGCGAAGTGGTAGCCAGTGTCCACGAACAGCACGTCGACGCCCGGAGCGACCTGCGACACCAGGTGCACCAGCACGGCGTCCTGCATGGACGACGCCACCGCGAACCGCGCACCGAAGGTCTGCACCGCCCAGCGCAGGACCTCCTGAGCCGGGGCGGACTGCAGCTCGCGGCCAGCCCGCCGCGCGAGTTGTTCCAGGTCGGCGGTCGTTGTCACCTCGCGGCCTCCGAGGTCGGCGCTACCAGTCCTACCAAGCGGACGACGAACACCCGCTGGCAATCCGCGCAACTCCATGCCGTCGGCGACTCTTCCGAGGGGCGCAGGTCCTCTTCACCGCAGTACGGGCAGTAGAACGGAACCGCTCTAGCTTCGGTCACCGCAACGCGCCCTCGTCGGCTCGGAGAACCCACTGCGCGAACCGCTCACCCGGCGCACGTTGCTGGGCATAGCCGCGGACCACCCGCTCCACGTAACCGGCCAGCTCGGCGGAGGTCACCTTGTGCCCGCGCAGCTTGCGGCCGAATCCGCTGTCCAGCCCCAACCCACCGCCCAGGTGCACCTGGAAGCCCTCCACCTGGTTGCCGTCGGCGTCGGTGACCAGCTGGCCCTTGAGCCCGATATCGGCGACCTGGATCCGGGCACACGAGTTCGGGCAGCCGTTGAGGTGCACCGAGACCGGAATGTCCAGAGTCGACTGGACGTCGGCGAGCCGCTGCTCCAGCTCGGCGACCAGCGTGACCGCTCGGTTCTTGGTCTCCACAATGGCCAGCTTGCAGAACTCGATGCCGGTGCACGCCATCACCGACCGCCGCCACGGGCTGGCATCGGCGTGCAGGCCCAGCCTGCTCAGCTCGGTGACCAAACCGTCCACTTCGGGCTGCACGACGTCAAGCACGACGAGCTTCTGATACGGAGTCAGCCGGACCCGGGTGGACCCGGCCCGCTCGGTGGCCTTGGCCACGTCGACCAGTGTGCTACCGGAGACGCGGCCAGCCAGCGGGGCGACGCCAACGTAGTACTTGCCGTCGCGCTGAGGGTGTACCCCGATGTGGTCGATCGGCGCGGGCGGCGGCTCCGGGGCGGGGCCGTCGAGGAGCCTACGGTGCAGGAATTCGGCCTCCAGCACCTCGCGGAAGCGCTCCGCGCCCCAGTCGGCGATGAGAAACTTGATCCGAGCGCGGTGGCGCAGCCGCCGGTAGCCGTAGTCGCGGAACAGCGTCGTCACCGCGGCCCAGACCTCGGGCACCTCATCGCGCGGCACCCAGGCGTCCAGCCGCTGCGCGATCTTCGGATTGGTGGACAGACCTCCGCCGACCCACAGGTCGAAGCCCGGTCCGTGCTCAGGGTGCACCACCCCGACGAAGGCGATGTCGTTGATCTCATGAGCGACGTCCTGCAGCCCGGAGATCGCGGTCTTGTACTTGCGGGGCAGGTTGGAGAACTCCGGGCTGCCGAGGTAGCGCCGGGTGATCTCGTCGATCGCCGGGGTGCCGTCGATGATCTCCTCAGCGGAGATACCGGCGACCGGGGAGCCCAGCACGACGCGGGGGCAGTCCCCGCAGGCCTCGGTGGTGGACAGGCCGACGGCTTCGAGCTGTTCCCAGATCGTCGGCACGTCCTCGATCCGGATCCAGTGGTACTGGATGTTCTCCCGGTCGGTGATGTCGGCGGTGTCGCGGGCGTAGAGCCGGGAGATCTCGCCGACCACCCGCAGCTGCTCGGTGCTCAGCGCGCCGCCGTCGATGCGCACCCGCATCATGAAGTAGGAGTCGTCGAGTTCCTCAGGCTCCAGGGTGCCGGTGCGGCCGCCGTCGATGCCGGGCCGGCGCTGGGTGTAGAGCCCCCACCAGCGGAACCGGCCACGCAGGTCGGCGGGATCGATCGAGTCGAAGCCCCGCTGGGCGTAAATATTTTCGATCCGGCGCCGGACGTTGAGCCCGTCGTCGTCCTTCTTGGTCCGTTCGTTCGGGTTGAGCGGCTCGAGATGACCCAGGGCCCATTGGCCTTCCCCTCGGCGGACCTTCGTCGCTGGTGCTGGGCGTGTTGGTGCAGGCATTTCGGGTGCCTCCGTCGAGGGAGCACCGGCGTTGCGGGGGAGGCCATTACCAGGTCATCGTGTGGCCCAGCGCCGGGCGCACCCGGCGCCGGCTGGGACAGTCGGGCGGTGCGTCAGCTGATCGGACGGCACAAAGCGCTGGAAACCCGGACATAATCGACATGGCGGCGTACCACCAGGGGAAGTCCGGGCGCAACCACCCCACCAGAGTGCCATCTGCGCACGCTCCCGACCACCTACGTTCGGATGTTGGGATAATGCTCACGTGGCCGCTCTTCCGCTCGGTGACTCGGTGCCGCCGGGTGGAGCGCTGCCCGCCGCCGCCCTGCGCGGGTTGGGGCAGGCACCGTTCGGCGTGTACGTGCATGTGCCGTTCTGCGCGACCCGCTGTGGTTACTGCGACTTCAACACCTACACCCCGGGGGAACTGGCCACGTCGCCGTCGACGTGGTTGGACGCGGTGCGCCGGGAACTGGACCTCGCCGCCCGGGTGCTCGGGGAACCAGTACCGGCGGACACGGTGTTCGTCGGCGGAGGCACCCCGTCGCTGCTCGGAGCCGGTGGACTGGCTGCGGTGCTCGACGCCGTCCGCGGGTCGTTGGGACTGGCCCCAGGTGCTGAGGTGACCACCGAGGCCAACCCCGAGTCCACCTCACCGGAGCTCTTCGCCGGGATCGCCGCGGCCGGATACACTCGGGTCTCGCTGGGAATGCAGAGCGCCGCGCCGCACGTGCTGGCCGTGCTCGACCGGGTGCACACTCCTGGCCGGCCGGTGGCCGCGGCGGCGCAGGCCCGGGCCGCCGGGATCGAGCAGGTCAGCCTGGATCTGATCTATGGCACACCGGGGGAGACCTCCGACGACCTGGCGGCCTCACTGGATGCGGTGCTCAGCGCGGGGGTTGACCACGTGTCGGCGTACGCCCTGGTCGTCGAACCTGGTACCGCGCTGGCCCGCCAGGTGACCCGTGGTGAACTGCCGGGGCCCGACGACGACATGCTCGCCGAGCGTTACGAGCAGATCGACGTGGCGCTGTCCGCGGCAGGCCTGTACTGGTACGAGGTGTCCAACTGGGCTGCTTCGGCCGAATCCCGGTGCCGGCACAACATCGGTTACTGGGGCGGCGGGAACTGGTGGGGCGCCGGCCCAGGTGCGCACTCGCACGTCGGCGGGGTGCGGTGGTGGAACGTCAAACACCCAGCCCGCTACGCCGCCACGCTGGAGGTCGGTTGTTCCCCGGCAGCCGGTCGGGAGATCCTCAGCCCCGAGGAGCAGTACACCGAGCGGGTGATGCTCGGGCTGCGGCTGGCTGATGGGCTGCCGGTGGAGACCCTCCACCCGCCGGGTAGGGCGGTCGCCGATCGCGCGATCACCGACGGTCTGCTCACCGCCGTACCGGGCGACCGACTGACACTCACCCGCCGCGGCCGCCTACTCGCCGACGCCGTCGTCCGCGACCTGCTCGTCAGCTGACGCACCCTTGCCCGGCTCGGCCCGGCAGGCATCTGTGAGCCCCAGCTTGGCTGGGAGTTGGCTGGCTGGCGGTCCTCAGCAGCGCAGTAGGTCGAGGTCGAGGATCCGGATGTCCAGGGTGGTGCGCTGCTGGAGGGCGGCGCGCAGGGCACGGTGCAGGCCGTCTTCCAAGAACAGCTCGCCGTTCCACCGCACGGCGTGTGGGAACAGATCGCCGAAGGGGGTGGGGTCTTCGGACAGCAGCCGGTCCAGCTCCACCACCGTCGCGGTGGTGACCAGGTCCGCCATGCGCACCTGCTGGGTTGGGAGTTGCGCCCAGTCCTTCATGGAGAACCCGTGCTCGGGGTAAGGGCGGCCGTGCCGAATTTCCTTGAAGATCACAGCCGGTGCTCACCTCCGTCCCCGTGCGGTCGAGGGCCCAGGGTATCGAGCGTGTCGGCGGGTTCCGACGGCCGCGCCCGAGGCGCACTAGACTCGATGCACGGGGCCCTATCAGGGCCAGCGGCGAGCGCCAGGCTCGGTACCGGAACCCACCCCACCGGGAGGTGACGTGAACGCGGACGACCGTCGGTTCGAGGTGCTGCGCGCCATCGTCACCGACTACGTGGCCACTCATGAGCCGGTGGCGTCCCGCTCGCTGGTGGAGCGGCACCACTTCGGGGTGTCCAGCGCGACTATCCGCAACGACATGGTGGCACTGGAAGAGGACGGTTACATCATCCAGCCGCACACCAGCGCCGGTCGGGTGCCCACCGACAAGGGTTACCGGCTGTTCGTCGACCGGCTCTCAGAGATCAAGCCGTTATCGGCGGCCGAGCGCCGCGCCGTGCAGACCTTTCTGCACGGCGCGGTCGACCTCGACGATGTGTTGCGCCGCAGCGTGCGGTTACTCGCCCAGCTCACCCGGCAGGTGGCGGTGATCCAGTACCCCACGCTGAGCCGGTCCACGGTGCGCCACCTCGAGGTGCTCGCGGTGACCCCGGCCCGGTTGATGCTGGTCCTGATCACCGATGCGGGCCGGGTGGACCAGCGGCTGCTCGATCTGGGCGACGTCATCACCGAAGACCAGGTAGCTCAGCTGCGAACGCTGCTCAATCAAGCGCTGTCCGGGCGCCGGCTGGTCGAGGCATCCGCCGCCGTGGCCGACCTTCCCGAGCAGGCGCCGGTTGAGCTTCGCGACGCGATGACCCGGGCCTCGACGGTTCTCATCGAGACGTTGGTGGAGCATCCCGAGGAGCGGTTGCTGCTCGGGGGCACCGCCAATCTCACCCGAAATGCCACCGACTTCCCTGGTTCGTTACGCCAGGTACTTGAGGCGTTGGAGGAGCAGGTGATCGTGCTCAAACTGCTGGCCGTGGCCCGTGACTCGGGCACCATCACGGTGCGGATCGGTGAGGAGAACGAGGCCGAGGAGATGCGCAGCACCTCGTTGGTCTCGATCGGCTATGCCTCGCACGGCACGGTGGTCGGGGGGATGGGCGTGGTCGGGCCGACCAGGATGGACTACCCGGGCACCATCGCCGCGGTCCGCGCGGTTGCACGATACGTAGGGGAGATCCTGACGACCCGCTGAGAGAGTCGCACTAGTGGGCTCATCTAGATGATGTACGACGAGTACCGCGGCGAGAGCTGCGGCAGGAGGACGCCAGCGTGGCCAGGGACTACTACGCAATCCTGGGTGTGCCCCGGGACGCCAGCGCGGAGCAGATCAAACGCGCCTACCGCAAGCTGGCGCGTGAACTGCACCCCGACGTCAATCCTGACGCCGAGGCGCAGCAGCGTTTCCAGACCATCACCGCGGCCTACGAGGTGCTGACCGACCCGCAGAAACGACAGATCGTCGACCTCGGCGGGGATCCGCTGGAATCCGGTGCCGGCCGCGGTGCCGGAGGTGATCCGTTCGGCGGGTTCGGTTTCGGCGATATCATGGACGCTTTCTTCGGTGCTACCGGTGGCGGCGCCCGGCGGGGGCCGCGTAGCCGGGTGCAGAGCGGATCGGATGCGTTGATCCGGTTGCAGCTCGTTCTCGAGGAGTGCGCGAGCGGGGCATCCCGCGAGCTCACCGTGGACACCGCCGTGCTGTGTAGCCAGTGCAACGGATCGGGTTGCGCGCCCGGCACCCGGCCGCAGACGTGCGACACCTGTGCCGGCTCCGGCGAGGTACAAAACGTTCAACGCTCGTTCCTCGGGCAGGTGGTGACCTCGCGGCCGTGCCCGGTGTGCCGGGGCTTCGGCGAGGTCATCCCGGACCCCTGCCGCCAATGCGGTGGCGATGGCCGGGTTCGGACCCGCCGCAACGTCACGGCCAAGGTTCCTGCCGGGGTGGGCGACGGGATGCGGGTGCGGCTGGCCGGCCAGGGCGAGGTAGGCCCTGGTGGCGGTCCCGCGGGTGATCTTTACGTCGAGGTGCAGGAGGTGCCGCACGAGACGTTCACCCGCGACGGTGCTGACCTGCACTGCACCGTGCGGGTCCCGATGACCGCCGCCGCCCTGGGTACCACCGTGATGCTGGAGACTCTCGATGGCACCGAGGAGGTTCGCGTCGAACCGGGCACCCAGTGCGCCACCGTGCTGACCCTGCGCGGGCGTGGAATGCCGCGGCTACGCAGCACCGGCCGCGCCGAGGGACGGGGTGACCTGTTCGTCCACCTCGACGTGGTGACCCCGACGCGGCTGGATCCTCGGCAGAGCGAACTGTTGCGCGAGCTTGCCCAGCTGCGTGGCGAGGAACAGGCTGAGCTCACGGCGAACGGCCGGGCCGGCGGCTTGTTCTCCCGGTTGCGGGATTCCTTGGGCGGGCGCTGATGGGCAGCGGGCGCGCAACGCCGCGGTGAGCAGCTTGCCGGTGTTCTTCGCCGAGCAGTTACCTTGCGTGGGCGGCGAGACAACGCTGGCCGGACCCGAGGGCAGGCACGCCGCGACAGTGCGTCGGTTGCGAGCCGGCGAGGGCCTGGTGCTCACCGACGGCTGTGGTGAACTGGCCGTTTGTGAGGTGCTCGACGCAGGCCGAGATCAGCTGCGACTGCAGGTGCTGCGCCGGGAGAGCCAGCCCGCGCCGGCGTTGCGGGTGACGCTGGCCCAGGCACTGGTCAAGGGCCCACGTGGCGAGCTGTCGGTGGAGCTGGCCACCGAAGCTGGGGTGGACGCGGTACTGCCTTGGCGAGCGGACCGCTGCGTGGCCCGCTGGGACGATGGGCCGCGCGGAGCCAAGGCGCTGTCCCGCTGGCGGCAGACCGCTCAGGAGGCGGCCAAACAGTCCCGCCGGGGATGGTTCCCCGAGGTGGCCGAGCCAGTGGACACGACCGGTCTCGGACAACGCTGCGCTGCCGCCGCAGGGTGCCTGATACTGCACGAGAGCGCCACCGACCCGCTGCCGATGGTGGCGTTGCCCGCCGCGGGAGAACTAGTGGTGGTGATCGGACCCGAGGGCGGCATCACCGACTCCGAACTGGCCACGCTCACCGCGGCGGGAGGGCGGCCGGTGCGGCTCGGCAGCGGGATATTGCGTTCTTCGAGTGCCGGGGCGGTCACCCTGGGTGCAATTAACGCTCTGTCTCAGCGCTGGAACTAGGTCATTCAGGTGACATATATCGAGAAGGGCACGGAAAATGCGTAACATTGAGTACGCAAGGCCGAATGAATCACCTGATTGAGGAAGTTACCTCGGGCTCACAGAAGCCCATACAGGCTCCGCCGGGCACCTCCCCCCTCGGTCCGGCGGCGCTGCGTCGCGGCGGGACAGCCCCCAGTTTCCGCCGCGACGCAGCATCCTTTCCGGTGAGCGGCGCAACACCATTTCGTTCGCATTAATGCATTCGGTGATCGGGCGGCTACAGCTGCCCAGTCGGTGCCCAACCGCGCAAACATTCAGCCCTGATGATCAGCGGGTCGGCGCATGACGGTGTCGCCGATCGGCTGGTGGCCTCGGGTGTGGTCGGGTGGTGGGGTCCGGGTTAGGTGGGTGCGGGTAGGGCTGGCATCCAGGGTTGACCGGTCAGT
>DATAWX010000219.1:0-42385 GCA_036266995.1 Pseudonocardiaceae bacterium
ACGTGCTGGCCGTCGATCTCAGCAAAGTTCAATGCGTCAGACATGCATATCCTCCTCAAAGAGGCCCCCAACGGGCCGGGAACAGAACCACCTCATCGACGGTGTTATCGACTCGGCATACCTACACCATGGTCAGCGGCAGCCCCTATGGCAACATCAATTCACTACCTAAAATCGTGCCCACACTACCTAATCGCGATTCCGGCGCCGGACCGTCCAGCGAGCGCGAAAATCCGCCCGCAGCGGTCGCCAACCATGCTGGGTGCCGTCACTGCTGAGAGCCGACGCCGCAGCTACGTAGTATCCGCGCTACATCGGAGGGAGCCACACAATAAACGGAGGGGTGGCCACCTCTGGCCACCCCTCCGACACCAACAGCAACGCCCTTTTATGAGACGGTGTACTGACGACTGGCGTTGCAGTCGGCTGCCCCAGCACCACCGCGAGCGCTACCGTTGGCCATACCGGTGCCGTTCCCTAGCAAACGGCACCGCACGCCATCACCGGTTCAACTCGGCCGCGGTCTCATCCGCCGTTGCCGCTGCCGCCGTCGCCGCCGCTGGCGTCACCAGCGGAGGCGATCCCGGTGCCCAGGACGCCGATGCCGCTCAGAACGTTAATGCCGAGGCCGCCCTGGGCGTCGCCACCGTTACCGCCGGCGCCGCCATTGCCGCCGCCGCAGCCGCAGCCGGCGTGGAACATGGACATCACCGTGCGCGCCGGAAGCAGCTCCACGTGCTGCCCGTTGATCTCGGCAAAGTTCAATGCGTCAGACATACAGATCCTCCTTACAGTGGCCCCCAAGGGACCGCGGAACAGATCGCCTCACCGACGGCATTGCCGATTCGGCGTAGATCTCACCTTGGCGAGAAAAAGGTCTCCCGACAACACATGAGGCACCTAACTTTCCAGACCGCCACCTAGTGGTAATTCCAGTTTTGGAGTGCCTAGTCCGCCGTGCACAACTACGTAGGCCACCAGCGGCCGGGCACCTACCCGCGTAACGACGAACGGGCCTGCCTTCGTCTCATCTGATCGACATCGCCGCTGGCAGAAGCTGTGCGATGGACACGGCTAGGTGGCCGGACGTCCCCCGCGAAGCGATCCGCACCGATTCGCAGCGTTGTCATTGCGCCGATTCGGCGCCACGACTCGCGCCGTAACGTCGGCGCTCCGGTGCTGACTACCTAGATGCGCCGCACATAGCTACCTAGTGCGCATAGCGGAGTCGTTACTCAGGGGAACGAACGATAACACAGCGATGACGATATCCTCACTTGCGGACGCGCCACATAATAAACGGAGGGGCGGCCACCTCTGGCCACCCCTCCGACACCAACGGCACCGCCCTTTGTGTGAGACGGTGTACTGACGACTGGCGTTGCAGTCGGCTGCCCCAGCACCACCGTGAGCGCTACCGTCGGCCATACCGGTGCCAGTTCCCTAGCAAACGGCACGGCACGCCATCAACAACTCAGCTCAGCCGTCGCCGCCACTGCCGCCGAAGGCGTCACCCGCGCTGGCGATCCCCGTCCCCAGGACGCCGATCCCGCTCACGAGGTTAAGGCCGAGGCCACCTTGAGCATCGCCGCCGTTCCCGCCGTCGAGGGTGAACATGGACATGACCGTGCGCGCCGGAAGCAGCTCCACGTGCTGCCCGTCGATCTCGGCAAAACTCAATGCGTCAGACATGCAGATCCTCCTCCGCCGTGGCCCCCTCGCGGGACCGAAAAGATCACCCAATCGACGAAACCGCCAATTCGGCTTGGATCTAACCTTGGCGAGAAGAAGGTCACCTGACAACAAATGAGGCACGTAAGTTCTGAGGCCACTACCTAGCCCGGAATGTCCGCTTGTAGGTACCTAGTCGCAATACGCCACAACGTAGACCGACGCCGATCGGGTACCTACCGTCGACCAGCTTGCCGAGTTGCCATGCGTCCGACATCACCGCTGGTCAGGATCGTGTAGTGGGTGCCTCTAGGTAGCCCGACACCGTCCACGAGGCAGTGCCTACCGGATTTGCGGCGTTGTCATTGCGCCGATTCGTCACCGCGACTCGCGCCGTAACGTCGACGAGCCGGTGCTGACTACCTAGACGCGCCGGGCATCGCTACCTAGTGCGCATAGCGGAGCGGCCACCTCGATTTGCCGGATTCGTCAGCAAGCAGCCGAATGCCGGATGAATTGCCGATACTATTGATGATCCGCCGGTGCTGACTCCAGCGGCCAGCCGGCGATCGGCTCGTGCAGCGCCGACCCGCCCGGCGCCGCGCCGAGGCGGCTGCGCACCAGCTGCAGCCGGGTTGCCACCCACGGCGGACCTTGCCACGACACCAGCCGCTCGACCAGTGGCCGCAGGTCGACCCCGCCGTCCGCCCGGGCCAAGGTGACGTGCGGACGGTAGGTGCGGTGCTCCACCACTAGCCCGGTACGGCGGGCTGCGGCCCTCGTCGAGTCGGCGAGCCTGCGTAGGCCGTCACGATCGCCGCGCACTCCGGTCCACAACACCTGGTGGCCGAACCGACCGCCACCGCCCAGCGCCAGGGCCAGCGGCGGGTGCCTGGCAGCCGCCCGGTTGAGCCGGCGAGTCAGCTCGTCAACGACGTCATCGCTGACCTCACCCAGGAAGGCCAGCGTCACGTGCCAGTGCTCCGGAGGCGTCCATCGCAGCTCCGGCGCAGACTCGCGCAGCCCCCGGGTGTAGGCATGCAACCCCTCAACGACATCATCTGGCGGCGTCAAGGCCACGAACAGCCGCACCAATGGCCCCTCAGGCCGCCGCGGGCTGCGCGGCGTGGTCGTGGAGCACGTACTCGGCGGGGTGAAATGTCCTCGTGGCCCGGCGGAACCGCCAGGTGAACGTCGGCCACAGCGTCGTGTTGTGGCCGTGTGTGTCGAGGTACCAGCTTGCGCACCCGCCCGCGGTCCAGACGGTGCCCGCCATCCGGCGCTGGACGATCCGGTTGTAGGCCAGCTGCGCCTCCGGCCGGACCTCCACCGCAGGCGCCCCGGTGCGCTCGAGGTGGCGCAGCGCGTCGATGGTGTACGCCACCTGGGACTCGATCATGTAGATCAGTGACGTATGTCCGAGGCCGGTATTGGGACCGACCAGCATGAACAGGTTGGGGAACCCGGCCACCGTCGTGCCGCGGTGCGCCTGCGCTCCGCCGGACCAGACCTCGGCCAACGTCCGGCCGTCGCGGCCGTGGATCCACGAGGCCATCGGCATATCCGTGACGTGGAATCCGGTACCGAAGATGACGGTGTCGACCTCCCGGCGGGTGCCATCGGCGGCCTGCACCCAGTTCGCCCCACATTGCGCGATCCCGGAACTGACGACGTCGACGTTGGACCTGGTGAGGGCTGGCAGGTAGTCGTTGGAGATCAGGATGCGCTTGCAGCCGATGGCGTAGTCCGGGGCCAGCCTGGCCCGTAACGCGGGATCGGGGACTTGGCGGCGCAGGTGCGCGCGGGCGATCAACTCGGCGACCTTGAGCAGCCGCGGACTCACCGTGAATCCCGGCACCAGGGCCTCCCGGCCGCAGTAGATCCCGACCCGAGCCAGCCGTTGCAGAGCGGGCACCGCCCGGTACAACTCCTGCTCGAAACGACTGAACTCCCGTTCGCCGCGCGGCATGATCCAGGGTGCGGTGCGCTGAAACAGCGTGAGGGAGGCGACCTCGGGCGCGATCCGCGGGACGAACTGGATGGCCGAGGCGCCGGTGCCGACCACCGCTACTCGCCTATCGCGCAGGTTGTAGTCACGGTTCCAGCGCGCCGAATGGAACAGCGCGCCCTGGAATGCTGTCAACCCCGGAATGTTCGGAATGTTCGGCTCTGAGAGCGCGCCGGTGCCGGTGATCAGTACATCGCAGGTCAGTTCGCCGCGATTCGTGGTCACCCGCCAGCGGCGCCGCGGATGATCCCACGCGGCGGCGAGTACCTCGTGTTGGAAACGGATATGCGGCCGCAGACCGTAGCGGTCGGTGCAGTGCCGAAGGTAGTCCCAGATCTCCTGTTGGCCGGAGAAGTTGCGACTCCACGACGGGTTGAGTGCGAAGGAGAACGAGTACAGCCGGGAAGGTACATCGCAGGCGCAACCCGGATAGCAGTTGTCTCGCCAGGTTCCCCCAACGTCCGCGGCCCGTTCCAGCATCACGAAATCGGTCATTCGGCATTGCCGGAGCCGGATCGCCATACCCAGCCCGGCGAAGCCAGTGCCGATGATGATGACGTGGCGGTGAGTCTTCTCGTTCACGTCGTTCACGACCGCTCTCCCGGACGCAGTGGTGTTACCGCCGGTAACGCTACCGCTCGGTAGGTATGGGTGTCCAGCCGGTACCGGGCAGTCGGGCCGCCTGGCGGACCGGCTTACCGCTGGTCGCAGCGGTCGCGCTACCGGTGGGCTGAACTCGGTCGACCAGTCAGCGCGGGGGAACCGCCGCCGGACGCCGGGGCGGCCGCGCCTGCGCCTCGGAACGGCAACCTCCTGGTAGTCCTTATCTCTGCAGCTTTATCCAAACCGGTAATTCCGAAGATAAAACGATGGGAGACCACGCCCCGTGGCACCCGAATCGCTGGTCGAGGCCTGCGGGACCGCACTCGGTCCCCAGATCTGGGCCGCCGACACTGTCGAGGTCCTCTCCCCACCGGACCACCTGGCTCCCGCCGCTGTCGAGGCACTGGGCTGGGCAGGAGTGGTGCTGCCCCCCATGGTGGTGCTCGGTCGCCGGGTGGTCGCCGTGGCCAACCTCATCGTGGATGTTCATGAGCGTCGGATCAGCTCGGGCTGGGGCCCGGTGACCGACCGGGTGTCGGTATCGACCTGGGACTGGCCCGAGATGCGCCACCTCGCGCCGCCACCCGCAGTACAGCTCAGCGGCATCATCGCGCCGGCCCGGCACTGGCGGACTGGCCTCACCGGCGCTGCGCCTTTCGCTGGGCTGTGCCCCACTGCGCTGCTGCTGCCGGCGCATATCGCCCGGAACGTCGAGTGCCTCAGCCATGCCGAGTACTACGGGCCCACCGTGCTCGCCGCCGCAGCAGGGCCACACGAAGTCGACCCCGATGCTGTCGATGTCGTGCACGTAGGTCGCACCCGGGTAGCAGCGAACATCCCCCCGACCGTGACCAGCCGGTGGGTGCACGAAATGGTTTACGACCGCATGCTGGCGCTGCTCTAGCCTTCTAGCCAGAAGAACGCCATCAGGAGCTCGCCGGAAACAAGTCCGCCGCCGCGCACTACTCACACCGGTGGCGCGCCGTGACGCAGTGGTGCGGCCGTTGATCGACGTCGGGGGCGATTGCCAGCGTGCCGGAAGACTGAAGCAGAAGTGGGAATTGCGGGGCGGGGCCGTTCCTCTCGAACGGCCCCGCCCCATTCGCGGGTGCCTGCGCTGCACGTATCCGGCGCCGGACGGGGGATCTCCCGGGCGTGCAGTGCACGACGTGACGTGCACCGGGCGCGGGATCCGGCGGTCATCGGACCAACGTTGACGGTGGCGGTCGGTCAGGCAACGACGGTGCCACCGGCGCGGCACTCCACTGGGTGGGGAGCGGTGTGGGTCCAGGCTGTGAAGTTGTACCCGGTGCGGTGGAGCCGCTCCGGGTTGTGGCGCTCCCACCGGCGGCACGCGGGGCGTGCAGCGCCGCCGGTGGGAGGGCGGTGGTGTGGCCGGTGATCCTTCGACATCTCGGTCGGGGGCACGGACGTTCGCCGGATCACCGGCCACATGGCGGCTGCTCAGCCTTCGTGGGTGGGGGGAGACCCACGAATCGCGGCGAGGCCGCCAGCTCTATGGAGTTGAGGTAGCAGTGATCAGCGCGCGGCGGCTGCGCCGAGCGGAAGTAGCGACGTCTGGTGGCGAATCTGTGACACGGCCCGGCGCGCGCCAGCCACAGATCCAGCGATAGACAGCGTCGAAACCGCTCCAGAAGAAACGACTCCGGCCCCGCTATCGGCGTGGACGAGGTGCTCATGCGCAGCCCGCCAGACGCTGCACGGCGCTGCACGGGGTCGCCAACGGCTTGAGCACTCCGGACAACGGCCTCGGGGGTCCGGCGCATGACTGGCCAGCAGAGCGCGCCAACCATGGGTCAGTCGGGGTAGCTCACTACGTGCCACCGACAACAGCGACCCGTTATCGGCGCTGCTTGCAAGCTCGTCGAGCATGTCGAGCCGCTCCCACACTGCCTGCCGGAGCATCTGCCCCAGAACCTGGTCCACCTAGCCGCCCTCCTGCCGTCCAGCCCGGTACGACCCACCCAGGACCGGAATGTCCCTCGACATGAGGCACTTCGGGAGCCTGGTCGCGCCAACTCAACGTACAAAGTGTGGGGCCGGATAAAACCCGCCATGGGATGCGCTGCGCTGATCGGCCATGCTATGACGGTGAACGGCACAAACTGATAGGTGCGGCCGATCAGCTTTGCCGAAGTGCTCTTCACCAGCGACGACGAGTATGCCTACTCTGCACACGTCGCCCGTCGGACGGCAAGGGGGCAAGATGAACGTGACCGGCTCGCAGGACAAGCGGCTATCTCTGGAGAACTGGAACGAACCAGAGATGAAGCGGGCGCTGGCAGATCGCGACATCAGCTCCGTTTACCGCCTGCTCCGCCGGGTAGGAATCTCGCAACGGCACATCGCGGCCTTGACCGGGCAGTCCCAGTCCGAGGTCTCGGAGATCCTCAAGGGTCGCCAGGTCATGGCCTACGACGTGCTAGCGCGGATCTCCGGCGGTCTGGGTATCCCCCGGGGATACATGGGTCTGGCCTATGACCCGGCGACGGCGACGAGCATGGTCGGACCGTCCGACGATGCGCTGGCGGAGGAGGACGAGTCGGTGAAGCGCCGGAAGCTCCTGGCGCATGGAGCTGCCGTGATGTTCGGCACCGCAGTGCTGGGGGCCGACCGCGGGCAATGGCTGGCCAGCCCTGCCCAGACACCCGCGCCGAGCACCATCGGCATGGCGGACGTCAAGCAGGTTGAGGCAGCCACCAGAGCCATGCGTGCTCTGGATTACCAGTTCGGCGGCGGCGCGTGTCGTGACGCGGTCGTCGCCCAGCTGTCGTGGGCACAGCGCCTGCTGGGCTCATCGGGTACGGAGGTGGTGCGCCTGCAACTGTTCAAGGCGCTGGCCGACCTGCAGAATCTGGCTGGCTGGACGACTTTCGACGTGGGGCTGCTGGACTCCTCGCGCAACCACTTCGCCACTGCTCTGGAATTCGCCAAGCAGTCCGGCGACTCGAGCCTGATGTCGAACATCATGTACCGGATCGGCCGGGTCTATCTCCACCACGGAGATGCCAACGACGCGCTGAAGTGGTTCCAGCTGGGCCAGATCGCCGCGCAGGACTCCGGCTCGGAGCTGGCTGTCGCGGTGTTGTGCGGCAACGAGGCCTGGGCGTACGCCATGATGGGCGACGACGTGCAGGCCAAGAAACTGCTCGGCCGATCCCGGGACGAGCTGGCTAGGGCGAATCCGAATGAAACCCCCGACTGGGCCAGGTTCTACGACGACACCGACATGTACGCGATGATCGGGACGGTCCACAACGAGCTTGCGGCACATGATCCGCGCCACGCTGCGGTTGCCATCCCCGCGTTCAGTCAGGCCTTGGCCCGCTACGACGACTCGATGGGCCGCAGCCAGGCGTTCACCCTCACCATGCTGGCCACCAGCTACCTGCGCCAGGGCGATGTCGACCACGGTCTCCAGGTCGGCCGCAGGGCCCTGCTGGCGGCGTCCACAGTGAAGTCGAAGCGGGTCACCGATCGGCTCAAGCCGTTGGAGATCGAAGCGTCCCGAAGGTCCACCAACCCAGACTCCCGTGACCTCGCACACCTGATCCGGCAACAGCGAAGCGTCTGATGAAGCAGACCGGGACGGTGCTGACCAGGACCCGCTGTGACGAGCGGCTCATCGCTGCGCTGCGCGCGGTGTGCACCGAGCTCGGCCTGGATCCGGTCGGGGCGCGGCTGCTCCGCAACGTCAACAATGCGGTGTTCCAGCTAGCTCGGGACCCGGTCGTGATCAGGTTGGTCACCTTACCGTCCTACGTACCGCGGGCCAGCCTGGCGGTGACTGCGGCCACCGTCTTCGCCGAGCATGACGTGCCCGCGATCCGACTGTTAACCGGTATCCGGCAGCCGGTGCGGGTCGGCGAACACGTCGCGACCGTGTGGCAGTCGGTGCCGCCGATCGGTCCCGTGCCGGGCGGCGCGGAGCTGGCCAGTCTGCTGGGCGCGGTGCATGCGGTGCCGCTGCCCCGCCGGGCCTTGCCGGCCTGGGATCCACTCACCGATTTCGACAATCGTGTGCGGCACACCACCGCGATGGCCGCGGCCGACCGCGACTTTCTGCTATGCCGCAGTGCCGAGCTGGGCGCTGCGGTCGCCGAACTGCAGTACGCGCTCCCGACTTCAGTTCTGCACGGCGACGCGCATCTCGGCAACGTCATCCCTGGTCCGGACCGCGCCGTGCTGTGCGACTTCGACTCGTGCGCAGTCGGCCCGCCGGAGTGGGATCTGACCCCGATCGCGGTGAGCCGGGTGCGGTTGGGCAAGCCCGCCGCGCACCAGCGTGATTTCATCAAGACCTATGGATTCGATGTGCGGGACTGGGACGGCTTCGAGGTGTTGCGCGGTATCCGGGATCTCAAGCTGATCGCCGGGGTATTTCCCCGGGCTACCTCCTCCCCTGCCGTACATACGGAGTTCGACCGCAGGATGGCCAGTCTGCGGGCCGGCCGGTTGTCCGACCGTTGGCGGACCGTCCGGCGCTGAAGGGGTGTGTTGATCTACCGGGGCGTCTACTGTCGAATCCTGTGTCGCCGGCCCCCCCTTCGGTGGCGGGAGCGCTGGCCCCGCCACGCACCGCGAGTAACCGACTGTGTCGCTCTCCTGATCCGGCGTCCACCAGCGGTCCACCGGCCACCGGCCTGGCACCCACCAACGGTCCGGCGCTCACCATCTCGCATGCGCGCTCGCTGCGCGCGCTCCCACTGGATCTGCTGCGCACCTCGAGCTGGGTGGATCAGTGGCCCGTTCGTCTGGACGCCGACGAGCTCGACACCCTGCTGAGCACCTTGCGGGCCGGCTCGGAGGCCGCGTCGGCCCGCCTCGCAGACAGCGCCATCGCCCACGCCACCGCCTCGATGGGTGGGATCACTGGTCAGGTCTCCGGCAGGTGGCCACCGCAGGCCCCGCGCGACGTGGTGGCAGCGCTACACCGGATCCTGACCCGGTCCCGGTTTCTCAAGGGTTCTCGCTCCTGCTTTCCGCTGGATGCTGCGGTGGCACAGATGGGTCCATTCATCCAAGCCCTGCAGCCGGTCACAGTCCTGACCGTTGGTTTCCCGTTCAAGCAGCACGACAACGGACTCAAGGCTGCCGGCCCGTGGCCCGACCTGGCCGAGCTTGGTGCACTGCTTCGCCTCAAGGAGCTCCACGATGCCTTTGCGGCTGTGTACCCGCCTGGCCTGCGGGTGGTCGTACTCAACGACGGCGGATACTCACGACCGCGCGGCGGAGCGGAGATGCGGCGATACCGGCGGCAGCTGCGACATTACGCGCGGCTGCTCGGGCTGGACGACGCTGCGCGGTTCTGCGACCAGTCGTGCTTCGTCGCCCAGCTGCTCGGTGCACGCGGCTGGGCTCGGCGCGAGCAGTACCGTCGCAGGTTCCGCGAACTGATCACGCTGCTGGCCGGCAGTCCACGTTCGCTGGACAGCGCCACCGGGATCGACCAGCGACTGGCTGAGGAACTGCCGCGCGCGCTGCTGGTCAATGTGCCGTCGTTCCGCGCCATCCTGGCCTCGTTGGTCTATTCGGTACCGGTGCCCGCCCGCGCGGGAGTCGAACCCCGCCGGTGGGCTTGTGAGGTGCTCGCCCGCCCAGACGGCTTCAGCGCGCCGGGACTGTCCCCGGAGGTTGTCGCAGCTCGGCGCGAGGTGGTTGGCTGCGCGTGGCAGGACACGGTGAACTATCTGGCGGCCTCGCTGGCCGATGTGGCGGTCGGAGTTGCCCGGCGTTTCCCACCGCACGTCCGGTTGGCCACCGTAGCCTCCAGGCTGGGCTGCAGTGGCTTCTCCTACCTCGGTGGCTCCACCCTGTTGCCCTGGCACGGCACCGGATGCCTGGACGGTCGGGGGGTGCTGTGTGCCGAGTTCCTGGTGAGCCTGGACCATCGCAACTTCCTTCCGGTCTATTGCGACCTGATCGGCGACGACCAGCCATTGCTCATGGTCCCCTTCGCCCGGACCCTGTTCACCGAAGGCCGCCGCCGAGTAGACCCCACCCTCCTCGCGGCCGCCCGCCTCCGGCACCGCTGAGCCGATCCCGCGGGAATGCGGCGGGTGGGGTAACGGTGGGGGGTGGGTTGGCGATGGTTACTGCGACCGGACCAACAGAGGCGGTGCATATGGGGGCAAGACGGCGTCACGCCGTGGCGCGGGAAGCCGACTACCTAGACGGCTTGGTCGACGCGCAACTGGACTTCATCGGCCAGTTGCCGATGCACCGGCGCGAGGAGCTCGCTGAGGCGCTCGCGGTCCTGGTGATGCTCGCCCAGGATTACCGCTATTGCTCCCAGGGCTGGATCAGCCGCCGCGAGCTGCGACACCGCATCGGTCGAGCGCTGGCCGGCCTTGACGCGCTCCTCCAGATCCCCGGCACCGCCGCCACCGTGCTACCCCAGCGATGATCAGACCGGAGTGCGCCGTCCTTGCGCTTACGCTGGGTATCGCGTAACACGACGTTTACCCTCACGACATGGGGTCCTATCCGGTACCTGTCGGAGAACTCCACTGAACTGATCTTCTACGCCCAGCGTGGCGCGGATCGACAGAGCGGAGGAACCAGATGGGATCGATGTCCCCCTTCGGTCGCCGGCGGTGCACCAGCGCGGTGGCCACGCTGGTGACCCTTGCCGCGCTGGTCGCCGGGTGTGGCGGGCTGAGCAGCAGCGGCCCGTCCGCCCAAGGAGGCAGCCTCGCCCAGCAGGTCAACCTTCAAGGCCAGTCCTACACCGTGGGCGGTAAGGATTTCGATGAGCAGCTGGTGCTGTGCGAAGTCGCCGTCGCCGCCCTGGAGTCGGTCAACGCCAAGGTCACCGATCGGTGCAACGTCGGTGGCACGGACACGACCCGCCAGGCGCTTCTCAGCGGCGACATCGACATGTACTGGGAGTACACCGGCACCGCGTGGGTTTCCTTCCTGAAACAGAAACCGATCCAGGACAGCAAGGCTCAGTACGAGGCGGTCAGGCAACAGGACCTTGCCCAAAACAAGATCGTCTGGCTGCAACCGACGCCGTTCAACAACACCTACGCCTTCGCGCTCAAGAAGGAACGCGCCCAACAGCTCGGGCTGCGAACGCTGTCGGACATGGCCGCGTACATCCGCTCCGGCAAGCCGGGCAACATGTGCGTCGAGACCGAATACCAGAATCGGGACGATGGGCTCGTCGGCCTGCAGCGGACCTACAACTTCCAGGTCCCACCGGATCGGCTGCGGGTCCTCCAGACCGGTGCGATCTACCAGGCCACCGCCGACCAGAAGGAGTGCCTGTTCGGGGAGGTGTTCACCACCGACGGCCGCATCCCGCAGCTCGGGCTGACGGTGCTGGCCGACGACAAGCTCTACCACCCCCTGTACAACGCGGCGATCAGCATCCGCAAGGTCGCCTACGACCGCAACCCCGACATCGCCAAGGTGTTCGCCCCGATCTCCGCGGCGCTGACCAACGACGTGATGTCCGAGCTGAACCGGCAGAAATCAGCGCAGGGCAAGTCACAACGCGACGTCGCCCGTGACTGGCTCGCGCAGAAGGGTTTCATCACCAGAGGTTCCTGATCATCGGTGGCACCCCAGGGATCAGCGGACCGGTATGCCCCGTTTTTGCGCTTACGCTGGGTCTTGCGCAACACGGCGATTAACCTCACGAGATGGAGTCTTATCTACGGTACCTGTCGGAGAACTCCACTGAACTGATCTTCTACGCCCAGCAGCACTTCCTCCTGGTGGGCTACTCGGTGGGATTGGCCAGCGTGATCGCGCTGGCGCTGGCTCTGCTGTTGCACACCAACCAGCTCACCCCGCCGTCGTGGCGGCGCAGCCTGCGGGTGGGCGGCCGGGAGACGTCGCTGCTGCTCGCATCCGCCGCGCTGACCATCCCGTCACTGGCACTGTTCGGCATCCTGCAGCCGCTGCTGGGACTCGGGGTCACCCCGAGCATCGTCGCGCTGACCCTGTATGCGATCTACCCGGTACTGCGCAACACCCTGGCCGGATTGTCCTCGGTGGACCCGGCTGTGCTGGAAGCCGCTCGCGGCGTGGGGATGGGCCCGGTACGCCGGATGCTGCGGGTGCAGCTACCGCTGGCCTGGCCGGTGATCATATCCGGGATCCGGGTCGCCGTGCTGATCGTGATCTCGATCGCGGTGGTGGCGGCCATCATCAACGGCCCCGGTTTCGGCAAGCCGTTGCAGGACGGCTTGGCCAGGCTCGGCGCCGTCAACTCGTTCAACGAGGTCATCACCGGCACGCTGGGATGCCTCGTGGTGGCGGCCTGTTACGAGATCGTGTTCGTTGTCATCCGGCGGTTGACCACCCCCAGGGGGAGCCGTGTCTGAGACCGTGCAGTCTCCGATCGACTCGACCCACCGGTCCGGGCAACGTCCGATGATCGCCCTGGAAGGCGTCAGCAAGACCTACCCCAAGCAGTCGAAGCCAGCGGTGGCCGAGCTGAACCTGCAGGTTCCCGAGGGCGCCATCGTGACGCTCATCGGGCCGTCCGGGTGCGGCAAGACGACCATCCTGAAAATGATGAACCGGCTCATCGAGCCGACCACCGGGCGGATTCTGCTCGCCGGCGAGGACGTCACCGACGTCAACGGCGACCAGCTGCGCAGGCGGATCGGCTACGTGATCCAGCAAGTGGGGTTGTTCCCGCACCTGACCATCGGGGACAACATCGCGGTGGTGCCCAAGATGCTGGGCTGGGACAAGCGCCGGGTCGCCAGCCGGGTCGACGAACTGCTGCACCTGGTCGGGATGGAGCCCGACGACTTCCGGGACCGCTATCCGCGCCAGCTCTCCGGCGGGCAGCAGCAACGCGTCGGGGTGGCCCGTGGTCTGGCGGCCGACCCCCCGGTGATGCTGATGGACGAGCCTTTCGGGGCCATCGACCCGATCACCCGGGAGAGGTTGCAGGACGAGTTTCTCGAGGTACAACGCCAGGTTGCCAAGACCATCTGCTTCGTCACCCATGATCTGTCCGAAGCCGTGAAGTTGGGTGATCGGATCGCAGTGTTCGCTGCTCGGGGGCGACTGGCGCAGTACGACACCCCCAGTGAGGTACTCGCCCATCCCGCCGACGACTTCGTCACCGAGTTCGTCGGTAGCGGCGCCGCCGTCCGTCGGCTGTCGCTGCTGGAGATCAGCCTGCTGGAGCTGGAGGAGATAGTGATCTCCGGCGCCGGGGCTGCTGGGAAGGACCATCCGGTGCTGTCGGTGAACGGTGCGGGCCACCCATCGGCCTGGCAGCATCTGCCCGGATCCGAGCAACTCCCGCCGCTGGTCACGGTGCCGCTGTCGGGCACCGTCTACGACGCCGTCGACGTCATGCTCGACGGGCGCGCTCCGGTGGTCGTGGTGGTCGATGACGACGGGCAACCCCGAGGTGCGCTGCATTGGGAGGCGCTGGTGGCCGGCCTGCACACCAAGGGGCAGCCACGATGACAGCGGCCGCACCCACCCGTGCACCGGGCTGGATCCGGCGCAACCGCGACCTGGTCGCCACGCCGGTGATCGTGGTCGTCGGACTGGCCGGCGTGCTGGTCTACACCGCCACTCGGCAACTGGACAGCGTCGAGCAACGGGCGCTGGATCCGTCCTACCTGTGGCCCAGGTTCCTCGAGCAGATCTGGCTCACGGTGGCGTCCACCGTGGTGGTGATCGTCTTGGCACTACCGCTGGGGATCGCGCTGAGCCGCCCGGCGGCGGCCCGGATCCGCACCGGGACGCTCGCGTTCGGTGGCTTCATGCAGGCGCTGCCGCCCTACGGTGTGATCATCCTGCTGGCCTTCCTGCTCGGCTTCGGCACCACGACGGCGATCATCGCACTGGTCCTGGCGTCGTTCCTGCCGGTGCTTACCAACACGGTGGTCGGGCTGCGGCAGGTGGATCCAGCGCTCATCGAGGCCGCCCGAGGCATGGGGATGTCCGGCAGGCAGACCCTGCTGAAGGTGGAGATTCCGCTGGCGGTGCCGGTGATGGTGGCGGGCATCCGGGTAGCTCTGGTACTCAACGTCGGTACCGCCACACTGGCCACCTTCATCGGCGCCGGCGGCCTGGGCGAACCCATCAGCAGCATGCTCTACCTCGGCCGGGCGCAGGCGGTGTTCGCCACGTCGGCCATCGTGGCAGCCCTGGCGTTGATCATCGACTGGCTGGGCGGCGTCGCCGAACGGCTGGTCAGCGGACGGGTCGGGTGAGACCCGACTGGCTCAATCAGCACGGTTCATCGCCAACGGATCCTGATCGCGCAGGCTGTCGGTACCGAGACATAGTCTGACGGAGTGGACTCGACAGTGCTGCTGGACGCAGCTGTGGTCACCCGCTGCCGCCGCCGGGTGCACCTGGAGCACGACCCGGCGGCAGCCGGCGTTCCGCGCGTGGCCCTGGACGCGACCGCCGCGAGACGGATCGCCGACGCCGCCGCGCACCGCCGCCGCGTCGCCGACCGGCTGACCGGGTACCACACCGCTGACTGGTCGGAGGTTTCGCCTGATCTGCCTGCCGAACAGCGGTGCGCCGCCACCCTGGCGCTGCTCATGCAAGGTGCCCCGTTGGTCTGGGGTGGCCTGCTGCTGGCGGATCCCCAGAATGGCCGGCGGGGCGGTGTGGAACTGCTGGTGCGCCACCGCGATGGCTACCTTCCAGTGATCGTCGTGCGGCACAAGGTGACCGACCCGGGCTCCGGGGCCCGCACCAGCTCATTGGCCCGACCGACGCTGGCGGGCATCGACCCGACGCGCAAGGTCCGCCCTCAGTCCCGTGATCAGCTGCGGCTGGCGCACGCGGTACGGTTGCTGCAGGCAGCCGGGTTGGCGGCCGGTGGTCGGGCCGCCGGCGGGGTGATCGGGCTGGAGGCCGACGTCGTGCTGTGGCATGACCTCGACGCGCCCACCTGGCCGGGCGGGCGGACCGCGATGGCCGAGTACGACGCCCGGTTCGCCGACCGACTGGCGGTCGCGCGCGCCGCCGCTACCGAGGCCGAGCCGCTGGCCCAGCCGTCCCGGGTCACTGAATGCCGGTCCTGCCCGTGGTGGCCGCTGTGCGGCCCGGCACTGCGAGCATCTCGGGACGTCAGCATGGTGCTGCGGGGCGAGGACGCAGTGGCCCTGCGGGCGGCCGGGCTATCCACCGTCGACGAGCTGGCCGCGTTGGACCCAGCGGACGGCCCGCCAGTGCCGATGGCTGGGATGCCCTTTCGGGACGCGGTGCTGCTGGCCCGTGCCTGGCAGCGGGACCTCACGCTGGTGCGCCGCAACCGGCGTATCGCCGTGCCACGCGCCGATGTCGAGGTCGACGTGGACATGGAGAGCTTCGACGAGTCCGGTGCGTACCTGTGGGGCTGCCTTCTTTCGGGCTCCGATATCGGGATTGCGGGCGGCTACCACGCCTTCGCCACCTGGGAACCGGTGCCGACCCTCGATGAAGCGCGGTCGTTCGCTGAGTTCTGGGTCTGGCTGACCGACGTCCGGTGCCGCGCCGCCGCACGCGGTCTGAGCTTCGCCGCCTACTGCTACAACGAGCAAGCCGAGAACCGTTGGATGTTCTGCTCCGCGGAGCGCTTCGCCGGATCCCCCGGGGTTCCGACCGTCGCCGCGGTGCAGGAGTTTATCACCAGCGGCCAGTGGATCGATCTCTACGGGGTGGTCAGCGCCGAGTTTCTCTGCGCGCACGGCAAGGGACTCAAAACGATCGCTCCGGCGGCCGGGTTCAGCTGGCACGATCCGGAAGCCAGCGGGGAGAACTCGATGCGCTGGTACTCCGACGCTGTGGGGCTGGCCGGCGGGCAGCCGGATCCGACGCAGCGGGCCCGGCTGCTCACCTACAACGCCGACGACGTGCACGCCACCCGGGCACTGCGCCGATGGATGAGCTCCGAGCAGGTCAACGACGTGCCCTACGCCGGCGACCTATAACTGTGCGACGATAAGCAGCAACGCAGCGTGAGGGGAGGATCCGCATGTTCGTGCGTCGCATCGCGGTGATCGGCTCCGGGTATGTGGGGCTGACCACGGGGGCGTGCCTGGCCTCATTGGGGCACCGGGTGGTGTGCGCCGACGTGGACGCGACCAAGGTGGCCCGGCTGTCCGTGGGCGAGGTGCCGATCCTGGAACCGGGGCTGCCGGACCTGGTCGCGCAGGGCCTGGCCGCTGGCCGGTTGCGGTTCGTGGTGGGAGCGGCAGCTGCGGTGACTGATGCCGAGGTGGTCTTCCTGTGCGTGCCCACGCCGATGGGTGCCGGCGGAGCGGCGGATATGTCGGCGGTGGAAGCGGTGGCTGCCGACGTACGCGCACTGCTGCCGGCGGGTTGCGTGGTGGTCAACAAGTCGACCGTGCCGGTAGGTACCGCGGCTCGCACCTCACAGTTGCTGGACCGCCCGGACGTGGCCGTGGTCAGCAACCCGGAGTTCCTCCGGGAAGGCTCGGCGGTCGAGGACTTTCTCAATCCCGACCGCATCGTGGTCGGTTGCGACGCCCAAGACGCCGCCGAGCGGGTCGCGGCGCTGTATGCCCGGTTGGGCGCGCCGACGGTGCTCACCGACGCGGCCAGCGCGGAGATGGTCAAGTACGCGGCGAACTGCTTCCTGGCGATGAAGCTGTCCTATGTCAATGCCATCGCCGAGTTGTGCGAGCGGTTCGGGGCCGACGTCCTCGACGTCACCGAGGGCATCGGCTACGACCGGCGGATCGGGCAGGCCTTCCTGCAACCGGGTCCCGGCTGGGGCGGATCCTGCCTGCCCAAAGACACCCACGCGCTGCTGCAGGTGTGCGCTGCGGCGGACTTCGACTTCGCTCTACTGCAGGCCAGCCTGGACACCAACACCCACCAGCAGCACCGGATGGTGGCCAAGGTCCGCGACGCCGTCGGCGGGTCACTGGCCGGGCAGCGGATCGGGTTACTCGGACTGACTTTCAAGGCCGGCACCGACGACCTGCGCGACTCCCCCGCCCTGACCGTGGCCGCGCTGCTGGCCGCGGAGGGCGCCGACCTGATCGGCTACGACCCCGGGGTGCCCGCCGCGGTACCCGGCATGACCGACAACCTGCAGGTCACCGACGACCCGCTCAAGGTCGCCTCGAGCGCTGCCGCCCTGGTCGTGCTCACCGAATGGCCCGAGTTCCGGCTACTGGACTGGGGTCGGCTGGCCGAGCTGGTCGAGCACCGCATCGTGATCGACACCCGCAATCTGCTCGACGCCGACGTGCTACGCCGGGTCGGCTTCGAAGTTCGCGGCATCGGCCGCAGAGCCACGCACGCGTTGGCGCCCTCATGAGTCGGAGCAGTTCCAGGTAAAGCCATCAGTGGCCCGCCCGTCATTCGTCTGAGTTCACCCTGAGCGAGAGTTTCGCTCGACCCTTTAGTACGGCAGCGGCCGTCTTGGGATGATTTCTTGCCAGCCGACCACCCAAAACGCCTACTGACGGCCGCCCTCGTTCTCGCCCGGGTGAGGAAGCGCTGCACCCAGCCGCTTGCCGAGTTGGGGGCTAGACGTCAGCCAGCTTATCTGCTGTGCTTAGCCTTGCCTAATCACACGATCGAGGAGCCTCGCGCCATGTATGTCTGCATCTGCCGGGCGGTGACCGAGGCGCAGGTGCGCGGATGCATCGCCGAAGGGGCTTGCACCGTGCGGGACGTGGTCAACCGCAGCGCGGCTGGGACCGGTTGCGGGACCTGCGTCGGGACGATCGTTGCCCTGCTCGGCGCGCACCCTAACCCGGTGGCCAGCCGCGCCTGAATCAGCCGTGCCTTATCGCCCGGAATCTTCGTATTCCCTGGTCAGGGCAGGCTCACCTTCGATGACAACGCCGTTGGCAACCAGTACCGTCATGATCACCGAGTGATCAATTTCGAGGGGGTTTGGCGTTATGCGCGGCGATGACGACGTCCTGGCGCTGCTCAATGAGCAGCTCACCAGTGAGCTGACCGCCATCAATCAGTACTTCCTGCACGCCAAGATGCAGGCCAACTGGGGATTCACCAAGCTCGCTGAACACACCCGGTCGGAGTCCATCGAGGAGATGCAGCACGCGGAGCAGATCACCGACCGCATCCTGTTCCTCGAGGGTCTCCCGAACTACCAGAAGCTGCTCCCGCTACGGGTGGGACAGACCGTGCGAGAGCAGTTCCAGGCGGACCTTTCCGTCGAGATGGAGGTCGTTGCGCGGCTGCGTCCCGGTATCACGATGTGCCGGGACAAGGGGGACATCACCACCGCCAACCTCTTCGAGCGCATCCTCGCTGACGAAGAAGAGCACATCGACTACCTCGAGACCAACCTGGAGCTGATGGACAAGCTCGGTGAGCAGCTGTTCCTCAGCCAGCTCGTGGAACGACCGCCGACCAACGGCTGAGCGGACCTGTACAGCAAGACTACGGTTACCACCGTGGGCGATCACCGGCTGTTCGGAGTGCACGACGCGCGCGCTTTGCTACCCGAGGTACGCAGGAGGGTCGATGCGGTGGTTGAGGTACGTGCAGACCTCACCGAGCTGTCGATGGACCTGCGTCGCTCCGGCACGTCCGCACTGGGCGGTATCCCGGAGGCCAAGGCATTGCAGGCCCGGCTCGACGAGATGCTCGAGTGGTTTCCCGACCAGGGCATCGAGCTCAAGGGGTTCGCACCGTTGCTCATCGACTTCCCAGCTGAGCTCGACGGAGTGTCCGTACGGCTGTGCTGGCTGGAAGGTGAGCCGACGCTGGATTGGTATCACCGCTCCGACCTAGGCATCGCCGGCCGCCGCCGACTCCCGCTCGTGTAGCGCAGTCCTCTCGCCTATCCTGCACCGGCTGACCCGCCGGACGTGGGGAGAACGCCGATGGACGACCGCCGCATCGAGTGGACCGGCGAACGTTGCGTGCCCTGGACCGACGACTTGCAGGTGGTGTACGAGCACTACCACCGGTACGCGCTGGCTGCCCGGTTCACCAATGGCGCGCGCGTGCTCGACCTCGCCTGCGGGGAGGGCTACGGCGCCGCGCTGCTCGCCGCCGGAGCCCGCGACGTGGTGGCCGTCGACATCGACCCGCGCACCGTGGAGCACGCCACCGCGAACTACCGCGGCGACAACCTGTATTTCACGATCGGGTCGATGATCGATCCTGAGCTGCTCACCGGGGTGGACCGCTTCGACGTCATCACCTGCTTTGAGGCGCTGGAGCACGTCGAGCAGCAGGACACCCTGATCGCGGTGGTGCGCCGGCTGCTGGCGCCGGGCGGGCTGTTCCTGACCAGCACGCCAGATGTGGCCGTATACAGCCACGTGCACGGCAACGACAACCCGTTTCACGTCCGGGAGCTCACCGAACCGGAGTTCCGAGCGCTGCTGGGTGGCTCGTTCGGCCACGTCGCGATCCTGCGCCAGAACGTCGCCGCCGGATCGCTCATCGCGAGTGCGACACCCGGTCCCGCCATTGCGCAGTCGTTGCGCAGGGCGCCGGATGGTGGCTGGCGGGTGGCGGCGGAGGTGCCGCACACCTACCTGCTCGGGGTCGCCTCGGACGCGGCACTGCCGGAGCTGCCGCAGCTCAGCGTGCTGGTTGATCCCGATTTGGCCCTGGTGCGCGATGCGCACCGCGCGCTGGCCGAGCAGCGGGACCGGATCACACAGCTCAGCGGTGAGCTGGACGACGAGCGGCGCCACGCCGCCGCCGTCGAAGTAACCACCACGCGACAGCGGCAACGGCTGGAAGGCGACGTGCGCCGGCTGGGTGGCGAGCTGACCGGCGCGCAACGCCGGGTCCAACGGGCGGAGTCGCTGGCGGACTGGCAACGCGAGCTCGCCGGCGAAGCGCAACGCCGAGCAGCCGAGCTGGAACTCCAGGTGCTGGCGTTGCAGGCGGAGCAGTCGGCCACCGCAGTGCGACTGATCTCCCGCTACCGGGGAACCGTGGAGCGTGCCGCGCCGCGTGGCACGTTGCGCCGTGACCTCTACGAGCGTGCCCTGGGCCGGGGTCTGCCGGCTGCGGCTCCAGAAGTCGCACCGGGTGGCCCGGTGGCGCTGCGCACCAGCACGTCGCCGCTGCTCAGCATCGTCGTGCCGGTGCACGGTCAGTGGGAGTACACCCAGGCGTGCCTGGCCAGCATCGAGGCGCATCCCCCGACGGTCCCGTTCGAGGTGCTGGTCGTCGACGACGCGTCCCCGGATCGCACCGCGGAGCTGGTCGTGGCCAGCCCCGGCGTCCGGCTGGTGCGCACCGAGCGCAACGTCGGATTCGTCGGAGCCTGCAATCTCGGCGCGAGCCACGCCCGCGGGGCCTACCTGCTCTTTCTCAACAACGACACCGAGGTGCGGCCCGGCGCCCTGGACGCACTGGTCGATGCGGCGGACTCCGACGATCGGATCGGCTTGGTCGGCGCGATGCTGGTGTACCCGGACGGCCGGTTGCAGGAAAGCGGCGGCATCGTCTGGGCCGATGGTTCGGGCTGGAACTACGGGCGCGATCACGACGCTCACGCGCCGGAGTTCGCGGTGCGGCGCGACGTCGACTACTGCTCCGGAGCGGCGATCCTGGTCCGCCAGGAGCTGTTCGAGGGCGTCGGCGGGTTCGACCAGCGATACGCGCCCGCCTACTACGAAGACACCGACCTGGCCTTCGCCATCCGAGCGACCGGGCACCGGAGCATCGTCGAGCCGCGCGCGGTGGTGGTGCACCACGAGGGAGTCTCCCATGGCACCGACCGCACCGGCGGCGTCAAGCGCTTCCAGGAGATCAATCGCGCGCAGTTCGTCGACAAGTGGGCGGCGACCCTGGCCGAGCACCTGCCGGCCGCCAGTGAACTCAATGTGTGGCTGGCGCGCCAGCGGGGGCCAGCGGGCCACCACGGCGGCCTGGTACTCGTCGCCGATCACCAGGTTCCCATGCCGGACTGTGACTCAGGGTCGCTGCGGATGTACCGGTTGCTGCTCCAGCTCGTCGAGCTGGGCGAGCGGGTGGTGTTCTTCCCGTGCAACGGCGCCCTCCCGCAGCCCTACACCGCGGATCTGCAGCGCCACGGAATCACCGTGATCGCCGACGCGGCCAGGCAGGACGCCTTCCTGCGCGAGGCGGGTGCCGCGCTGCGTCTAGCGGTGCTGTCCCGGCCGCAGGTGGGCTGGAAGCTGCTGGAGGACCTGCGGATGCGCGCACCGCGCTGCCTGGTCAGCTACGACACCGTCGACGTGCACTTCCTGCGCCTGCAACGGCAGGCGCAGCTGGCCGCGTCGACGGGCGATGAGGTTGGCGCGACGGCACTGGCGGGCAAGGCAGCCGCGTCGCGGGAGCTGGAGCTGGGGTTGGTACGGGCCGCCGACGTGACCTTGGTGGTCTCCGAGCACGAGCAGGCCCTGCTGCGCAGCCTGGTGCCGGAAGCGGATGTGCGGGTGCTGTCCAATGTGCACTTCCCGGCCGGTGCGGTACCCGGGCCGCAGGGCCGCGCGGGACTGCTGTTCGTGGGCAGCTTCGATCACCTACCCAACCGCGATGCGGTGGCCTGGATGGTCCGCGAGGTGCTCCCACTGGTGCACCGCCGCCATCCGGGCACTGTCCTGCATGTGGTGGGCAGCAACCCGTCGCCCGACGTGCTCGCGCTGGCTGATGACACCGTCGAGGTGCACGGCTGGGTGGCTGATCTGGTGCCGATGCACCAGCGGTGCCGGCTGTCGGTGGCGCCGCTGCGGTTCGGGGCCGGGGTGAAGGGCAAGGTCGGCGAGAGCATGGCCGCCGGCCTGCCGACGGTGTGCACACCGGTGGCCGCCGAGGGGATGGGACTGCTGGACGGCGAGCATGTGCTGGTGGCCGCCGCCGCCCGTGGGTTCGCCGATCACGTGGTGGCGTTGCTCGACGACGACGCGCTGTGGGGCACGTTGTCCGAGACCGGCGCCAACGCGATCACCGACCGCTTCGGCCCCGCCATCTCACGCGCCGCCCTACAAGACGTCCTTGCCACCGCCGCCAAACTCGGGTCGTGAGTGGGAAGCAGTGTTAGAACACTGTTTCCCACTCACGAGGGTCGGCCACTAGCGGCCGACCCGGACCGTTGGGGGGGCGTGGGTCACCTGTTGCTTGATCAGAGAGTCGAAGGTGGCCTGCACGGTGCCGCGGTTCGGCCCGGACACGTCGACGAAGATCGCCCGGTTATAGAGGACATAGACCGCCCGGTACGCCACGGACTCCGAGCCGGGGGCACTGGCCATCACCACCATGCCCTGCAGCGCGCGGTTATCGTCCGCCTTCAACCCACCATCGAGCTGCGCGGTGACAATCTCCCGCGCCACCGCCGTCGCGGTCTGCTGGTCGGGCATGGTCAGAGCGAACAACCCGATCGTGGCACCACCCGTTTTGGTGGCCTTGAGCACACCATCGGTCATCCCGCCGGACTGCAGAGCCTTGAGGATGGGGGGTGCCAACGGGGGAGAACTCTCTGCCAGCAGCGTGGGCAGGTCGAACGACCCGCCACCGCCGCGGCTCTGGCCGGGTGGATCGATGACGGCGTGCGCCGTGTCCACCGGCGGCGGGAGCGGGGCGGGCGGGGACGGCAGGTCACGAGGGACCCCGATCGGCGGTGGCGCGGAGAGCTGCGGGTCACCGGTTCGGGCCGGTCCCGTGGTCAGGAAGTACGCCACCGTGGCTCCCAGCAGTCCCAGCACGATGATCGCCAGCACCGCGATCCCGATGATCTGCTTGGATCGGGGCTGCATCGCGGGCGTCTGGAGGCCCTCGGGGCCTTGGCGCAGCCAGGTGCTCTGCTGTTCGGCGATGGGTTGTTCGGCAATGGGCGGCAGGTGCATGCTGGAGGTCGGATTGACCGGCTGGAACAGATCGTGGTCCCTGTCGGGACGCTGCTGGTATGACGGCCTGGCGGGATCGGTGGCCCGGGTGTCGCGCTGGGCGGTGTCCGGCCCGATCGCCGCCATGACCTGAGTCGGCGCATCCTGGGTGGAGTCCTCCCAATGAAACGCCGGCGGGAACGGACTTGGCTCGTCGGGAGCACCGTCTGCAGGCGACTCATTCTGCTTCACTCTGCAACTCCCTGGGTCATCCGATCGGCGTCATCGGGTCGAGGGCACATTGTGCACAGCAGCCACCCCGCGTTCACGGCCGACCTCCCACGCTGGCCGAGCCGGCAATCCCACCGCCGGCCGAGCCAGCAATCCGGCCCGGTCAGCAACCGGTGCTAGCCTCCCGCCCGTGCCGCGGCCCCCGAAGGCGGATCCGAACACCGGTTTCGCCTGGCTCAGGATGATCGGTGCGCTGACCGTGGTGGTCGATCATTCCGCGCCGCTGACCGAGGCGTCACGCCTGACGGTGTTCCCCACGTCGTGGAACCTGTCGCCCGGCTACATCGCGCTGATGGGTTTCTTCGCGATGAGCGGCTACCAGATCAGCGACAGCTGGCGCCAGGACCCGTCATGGTGCCGCTTCAGTGCCAAGCGGGTGTTGAGACTGTGGCCTCCGCTGCTGGTGGTGGTCCTCGTCACCGCCCTGGTGATCGGGCCACTGGTGTCGACGGTCGACCTGTCGGAGTATTTCTCTGCCCGGGGAACCTGGGGTTACATCGTCCACAATGCGGGTCTGTACACGTTGCAGCATCGGCTCACCGGGGTGTTCGACAACAATCCTTATCCCTGGTCGGCGAACGGCGCGATCTGGACACTGCCGATGGAGCTCACCGGTTACCTTCTGGTGCTCGGGTTCGGCGTTGCCGGACTGTTCCGTCGGGCACCGTGGTTGACGATCGTGCTGATGCTGACCCTGATCGGGCTCGATCGTCGACTCGATGCGAGCATGGGCAACCCTGGACATGGTGGCTCGTTCCTTCAGGTGCCGCTAGGGTCGCTGGTCTCGTTCCTCGTGGCGTTCAGTATCGGCATGGTGCTGCACGCCTACCGGGACAGGATTGCGCTGTCGCCTTCCTTCGCGTGGTCGCTGGTCGGGCTGCAGATCGCGGTGCACACCACCAAGGCTGGGGCGTTGACCCTCCCGTTCATGGCCGGCTATGGGGCACTAGTGCTCGCGTTTCACTGGCCGGCTCGTTTGGAGGGATACGACTCATGGGTATTCGGTAGCTACGGCCTGTACGTGTGGGCGTTCCCGGTCCAGCAACTGCTGATCATGGCTGGCGCAGATACCCAATGGTCGCTGACCTTGACCGCCCTGCCACTCACCTACCTGTTCGGCTGGCTGTCCTGGCGCTACATCGAAGTGCCGACATTGTCATTGCGCCGCTATCTTCCGCGCGGCAAGCCACGTCCCAGTGTTCCTCGGCACCATGTCGAGAAGCTGCGCGAGCGCCCCGATCTGACCGAGCGGAAACCGGCCGTGCCGGCAGCGTCGGCGTAATCTGGTCGCATGGCCCTGTTCGGACGCGATAAGACCCGCATGGTGACCGCCGAGGAGGCGCTGCCCGGGCGATCCACCCCGATGCCGGTGGCAGAGCGGCACGCCGTGACCGGCCACCGCGTCGTGGCCCCGTTCCCCGACGGTCTGCGCACCGCGGTGTTCGGGATGGGCTGCTTCTGGGGCGCCGAGCGGATCTTCTGGCGCACCCCTGGTGTGTACTCCACCGCGGTCGGCTACGCCGGCGGTCACACCCCGAACCCCAGCTACGAAGAGGTGTGTTCCGGGCGCACCGGCCACACCGAGGCCGTGCTGGTCGTGTACCACCCGGCACAGATCTCCTACGGCGGACTGTTGCGGGTGTTCTGGGAGAACCACGACCCGACGCAGGGCATGCAGCAGGGCAACGACCGGGGCACCCAGTACCGCTCAGCGATCTTCACCACTGACGCCGACCAGGCCGCCGAGGCGCAGCCGAGCCGGTCGACCTACCAGCAGGCGCTCACCGCCGCCGGGCGCGGGCAGATCACCACGGAGATCGCCCCGCTGCGCGCCTTCTACTACGCCGAGGACTACCCCCAGCAGTATTTGAGCGACACCAAGAACCCGAACGGCTATTGCGGCGTCGGTGGCACGGGTGTTTGCATGAGTACCCCTTCGGGTGATCGGTCGGCTACCTAGCATCCTGACCAGCCTTCATCCCTTGACAGTCGAAACACCACCTCGATCCGCTTCAGCGCGGTAGGATCTTCGGGATTTGCGACAACTCCGCTCAGCACACGCCTCGGTTACGAACTCGCGTATGGCGTTGTTGAGACGGCGCCGTTGCCGTTGCCGAATGGCGGGCAGGTTCGACTGCTGTGGTACTCCAGTCAGGCCTAGAGTGGAATCAGCTACCGCCCGATCAGCGGCAGAAGAGTGCGATCGGGTCGGCCCGAGATCAACAAATAACCGGCGTGATCGTCTTCGTCTACCCACGCCGGCCGGGAGGGCGGGCTTGCGCCGTCATCGCGCCGACGCGGCCAGAGCTGCTTCGACCGCGGGCACGGCCTCGCGGAGGGTGCGGAACGCGTTAGGTGTGCGGCCCAGTCGTCTCTGTCCTCGACTCAGCGCAGCCGCCGTGAAGCGTTCGCAGACGACGATGTCGGCGTATCCGGCCGCACAGGATAGGTAGATCATGTCGGTCAGGTCGTTCGGCACCCAGCGGCTTCCCTTATTGAGGTGCTTCTCGTGGAGCAGCTCGCGGAACAGACCTGTGGCGGGCAGTGCGCTGATACCGGCGGCGAAGCTCTTGCCAATCCACTGGCTCATCTGCTCGGATGTCGCGCGGGCGGTGTGCGCCTCCTCGGCGATCTCCCTCTGGAGATCTGACATCAGCAGCGCATCGATCGATCGGCGCTTCTGCTGGGCGTCGCGCTTCTCGCCGTCAAGCCAATCGCTGAACTGCTGGTTCACCGCGGGCCAGCCGGCGCTCGGCCCGGACTCGACGTGCTCGGCGTCGAGCATCACGTCGATGAGGACGATGGCGGATGTGAGCGCTTCGCGCGCGTACGCGATGTCGGGCGGGAAGTCGGCCGGGGGCTGATGAGGCGGGCCGCCGCGCGGCGGGCCGTGGAGAACGTTAGGGCGGAGCGTGAAGACCGGCGAGCTTCGCGTGCCGGTGCCGTCCGCGAAGGCGCATCGGAACGCGTCGTGGATCTCGTCGCGCCTAACCAGTAGAGGGTCGCGCATCTGCCAGCCGCAGCTTAGCTGGAGAACGGTCAGCCCGAGGCTGTACCGCCGGGCCGGTTCGCGCCACTTCATCGTCTCGAAGTAGTGGCCTGCCGACGCGGATAGAACAATTCGCCGCTGGCGGGACCAGTCGGCGATCTGCTCGGCGGCGGCGAGGTCCTCCTTCTTCACGTCGGCTGGGACGCGAGTGCACCTGGCGAGCAGGCTCCACTGGTTCTGGTCGAGGTAGACGACAAGCCGGCCACGAGGCCCGTCCGGCCCATCGCGGCGGGGCATCTCGAATGCGATGTCGTCGCCGGCGCGGGTGACCGCGAGCAGGCCGCCTCCGTCCGGGGTCCAGTGCAGCCGCAACAGAGCGCTCGTGTTCGCGAACATTCTGCTGCACAGCGGAACGCGTGCTTCCTTGCCGTCCGAGCGCGACAGCACCGCAGACCCGGTTTCGCGGTCGATGGTGACCAACGCGATCGCCGGAATGGCAGCGGCCTCGTTCACGGTCGCATCTGCCGAACTTGCCGGCTCGTACAGAGAGCATACGAACATGAAGGCCCCCGAGCGCCACAACGGACGTGGAGTGACGTTGCATGCTTGCAGTACGGCGCCAACGACCTGCCGAAACGTAGCTCGCTCCGGCTGCGACTGGGTTGTCGTGGTTGGTTCGAGCTGGTGGTATGGGAGTTCCATCTGGCTCTCACGCCGGGCTCTCACTTGAGTCCTGCGGAGGGTGGACGTCCTGCGCTGGGCGCAAGGTTTCGGCGGTCCAGCCGAGGTCCTCGTGCATGGACGCGATGCCCGCTGGCAGCGCTGCGGCGAACTGTTCATCGGTGAGCGGCGTGGGATCGTAGTCGGAGTTGTCGACGATGATCCATTCGTAGCCGGACGGCGTCGTATTGGGGTACATGCGGTGTGCTGGACTGAGCAGCGCCGAGTGGGGGAGGAACACCCTTTTGACGAGGGGCACGTCCTCAGCCTGGAGCGAGAAGAATGACGCTCCAGGCGTGTCCCGAATGTAGGTAGGAGGCCCGCCGTGCGGCGTGAACAGTCCCGCGATGATCTTCTGAACGAGCTGCACTGCTTGTAGCGCAGGCTCGCGTTCGGCTGCCGCCAGTGCCTCGTTGTAGTGGACGGATCGGTGGCGCTGCGCTTCCAAGTCGCGGAAGTTGGCCGCAAGCCCGTCTGAAAGCACGCCCCAGCCGCGTAGAACCTCGACAGCGGTGCCCCAATGGGTGATGACATCCCCGTTTCGGATGCGGCGTGTGGTTGCTGGGTGGTTCAGGTAGTCAGCGCGCAAGACATTGAGCAATTCGTTAAGGAGCCGCTCGCCGAGACCGCAGGCCCCAAGGAGCGCCGGATAAAAGTCGCCATGCGCAAATGCGCTGCGGATCTGGGCGAGCATCTGGTTATGACGGAAGATGATTGACGAGGGTGCGGGCCCAATGAGCATGTAGTTTTCGATTTTTCTTTCGCCGTGGACGGTGCCGAGTTCGCCGAGTAGGCCCATTCGGATGGACGCCTGGTTTGACCGCCATTGTTCCTTGATGTCCGGGTCCCAGTCGTCGCCGATCTCCTGTTCTAGGGCCGTGTTTCGAGCATCGAAGGTCAGGGCGATGGGTCGGTAGCGACGACAGCCGTCTTCAGCAGTCCTCGGTGAACCGAGGGTCACATTCCTCAGTTGGGCCATGGTGTCTCCGGGGTTTCAGCCGTCGCGGTTGGCGATGGGGCGCGGCGGCGGTCGATCCGTGACCGGAAACGCCAGCGGACTGAGGATAGGCCAGTCGAACACCGCGATCACGTCGAGTGGCCGATCCTCGCAGAACTCAGGTACCGCTTATGCCAATCCTTGGCGAGCGCGGCGACCTTGACATGCGGGCGCAGCGCCACCGGGTCATCAACGGCGACGACGACTGCGGCATTGGCGGCACGGGTGTTTGCATGAGTGGCCCTTCCGAGTCTCCGTCGGTTGCAAAGCACCCTGGCCGAGCATCGAGCAGCCACCTCCACCGCGGGCAGCTCACCCAGCCAAGGCCGGGCGGTGTCAGGCTGACCGGGGCGGAGACGATCAATGGACGGACTCGTAATAAGCAGGCCTGTAGGCAGTCCCAGCTTCAGCCGGGCATAGCCTCGTCGGCAAAGTGGATCTCGTAGCGGTAGCGGAACGTAAGCGCAACACCACTGGTCCACGTTCAACCTTGTACAACCATCACTTCGCCTCATGGCTACCAGCAACAACAGCGTTCAGCAATGTTAACTAGCGGGCCTGACCCGGATTCACGCCGAAGAGGTCACTGATTCGATCCCAGTATCGCCTACTCCTATAATGCGTGCTAAGAGCGTTCATCGGAGCACTCGGGTCAAATTTTCAGGGAGTGATCAGTGTCGATCCCCAGTCGATGTCATTGTCGTCATCGACTGCTCGTAGGATGCGGCCGTGTCAGCTGTTGCGGGGTCCACCGTCGGCGAGTTCCGGTAAGTGATACCCAGCGCGGCGATCCGAGCGAGCGCATAGTCGCAACCTGCTCAACGGGGAGTCGTTTCCCCCTCGCGGGCTGCGGGAAAGTACGGCATCATACTCTCATGAGGGGACGTTGGAGTGATCCGCATCACACAGCGTGCACGTGCGTCGAGCCGTGCCTACAACCGGTGACCGTTGGTCGGCCGATGCGCCGACGGCTTAGGCTCGCCACGGTCACAGCCATCCTGGCGCTGATGCCGATGGCTTGCGCTTACAACGGGCTCACCATGTCGGCAGTAACTGCGATGACCCTCCATGGCGACGGCACCCTCGCCGTGCCGACCCCGGAGTCGACCGCAAGCCCTAACACCGGCACCTTGGCATACACGTATAACCCGGCATTGGCACCGGCGGGCGCGCGTTTGACGGCCGTGATGACCCCGTCGGACGAGTCCACCAACGCGGAGTTGACAGTCTCCGGGTTGCTGCCTAACCGGGGTTACGCGGTGCACGCGAACGTCGACGCCTGTAGTCCTAACCCCGCTGCGGAAGGGCCACGTTACCAGAATCGTGTTGATCCTACAGTCAGCCCGACCTCTATTTCCGGAGAAACATCCACGAACCCTGAATACGCTAATCCGCGCAACGAGCTTTGGCTAGATGTGCACACTGACACAGCCGGCTCAGGTACGTCACGCACCACGGTGCCCTTCGTCTTCACCGACCGGGGGCCAGGGTCGATCGTGGTGGACGACGCGACGGCGAGTGCTACAGATTCGGGCCAGGTGGCTAAGGGGGCTGCCCGGATCGCCTGCCTTTCGTTGTCCGCCGTTGCACCGAGGGATCACCCGCGCGGTTCCGCCTAGCGGCCGAGCACGATAACGCAGCGTCAATCACCCTGGACGCGATCCATACCGACCCAGCGCGGGCGCAGTGTCGTTGTGCACAAGCACCAGCTGGTGACGGACCTTACTGGATCACTGGACAACGCTTTGGGAGAACCCGAGCTAAGGCCGGATGAGCACACCCATCGGACTTTTACCTCGAAAATAACTCGATCGCTTATTTCCCCAAAGGTTTCCGTTGTTATATCTTGCCCTTCCTGGAACACCCCTTGCATTTCGCTCTCCAGATCGGCCCCGGTCTCAACTCTCCTGGAGTCTAGCTGTTCTAACTGTTGCCACTTCTCTGCAACCCGGGCTGCAGCAACAGCGACCGGATCTGGCTCAGTGCGTTTAGCCGGTAACGGCCGCAGTGGCGGGGCATCTGGCGGGATCACTTTACTTCCTGCGGGTCGCCCATGACGATCGCTGAGTTCTTCAACGTCGACCGACTCAATAATCGCTTCGCGACCCGGCTCGGCAGATAGATTGATCCCAGCCAACTCCTCGCTCTCTGCACTATGATTAATTTCGCCTCAAGCATCCTGGCCGAGCACCGTGGCCTGCAATTGACCTGCTGCCGACCGAGATCACCGGCGGGTCGCGGGGGCGTCATCGCCCCCTGACTCGCCAAAGATCACCGGCCACTCGTCGGAACGTGGGTCACGGTGAGACCGAATTGTGTTGTTGCGGTACGCGCCAGGCGTCCGTCCGTAGTGACCAGCGGGCATCGCAGGCTTCCAGCGAGGGCGGCGTAGAGCGCGTCGTAGCCGGACATCGCAGTGACGAACCGGCGGGCCGTGGTAAGCAGCTCCCGGCAGGGAATCCGTTCGATCGGAGCGTCATAGAGCAGCGCCAGGCGCTCGTCAAGCTGTGCCGGCTGAAGTGCTCCGCCCTGTCCGGCGCGGACTAGCCGATGGAACACCTCGGCATCCAGCAGGTCGGGGGCCATCGTGTCCTCGAGTAGCGTCTCCACGGCCAACCCGGATGTCGAGCGCATGAGCACCTCGAGAAACGCGCTCGCGTCGATCACGATCACGATTGGCGCTGTTCCGGCGACGCCTCGAGGTCGCGCGCGGCACGGTCTGCCCGGATGAGGTCGGCGGCGGGTGCCCCGAGATCAAGCGGCTCAAGCCGACGAAGGCGCGCCATCCACTCCGTCGCGGGCGGGCGTTGCTGATCGTTTCGGATCAGGCGCAGTAGATAATCCCGGATGCTCAACCCGTCCAGATCGGCACGACGCCGCAGCTCACGGTGTAGGTCGTCCGGAACGTCCTTCACCTGTAAGGTTGCCACGGGCATGATATTAGCATGCTTTTTGCACCCACTGCACTGGATAGCTTGGCATGACTTCCCGCAGTTTCCAGGTCCTGGTCGGACGGCTCTCGGAAAGCGATGTGTCGAAGTCGCGGATGTAGGTCTTGGTGGCGCCGAGAATGGTGGCCGGGTCGTCATCGCGTACGTTCGGGCGCGTGTGGCCGGCGACGATGATGTTGGGCTTGAGCGCCTCGATCTGCTCGACGCTTCGCGATCCACTGCAGCCGCTTCTCGTGGTCGGTCTGTGCCAGCTACTGGTGGATGCCGTTGTAGGCGACGTCGCCGGCGATGAGGGCGTCCAAGCTCGAGATGTGAACGATCGTCGACGCGCTCGTGTCCGACTGCCCGACGGTGATGATGCGAAGCCGTGGCCTCCAGGTCGATCACGTCGCCGTCGAGCGCATCGGGCACGATCGGGTGCTCCGGGATCTGACCCGGGAAGATCGCGTTCCAGAACTGCATCAGCTCCGGGCTGAGCTGCCCCTGCGCTTCGGGGACCACAGCCGCTGCGGTAATGACTCTGGCGTGGGGGAACGCATCGAAGATCGTGTTCAGGCCGAAGAAATGATCGCCGTGGCCGTCGTCACCCCGCCACGATGTTGCGCCTGCCTGACGGCAGTTCCTGACGGGCCAAGCACACGGCATTCTCGCTACCGACTTCCTCTGCGTCGATACGGTGCTGCTGCAGCGGCTCTAGGTGCTGTTCGTCGTGGAGCACGCCACCCGCCGCGTCCACCTCCTCGGCATCACCGCGAACCCCACCGGCGCCTGGGTCGCTCAGCAGGCGCGCAATCTTCTGATGGACCTCGACGACCGTGTGGCGAGTTTCACGTTCTTGATCAGGGATCGCGACGCCAAGTTCACCGGCGTCTTTGATCGCCGAGCGCTGGATCGCCACTGTCCGCCGCGAGTTACTCGACCGGATACTGATCATCAACCGCCGCCACCTCGAGACTGTGCTGGCCGAGTACGTGGCACACTTCAATATGCCCAGGTTGCATAACATGGACGACCTATTCGGCACCCACAGGCGCGCTTGGCGCCAGCGGCGCGTCTAGCGCGGTCACCGAACAATCCCGGAGAGCGCGCGCTCGGCTTCTTCCATCTCGCTACCGGTCTGTGGCTGATGTACCTCACCTTCGCGACGACGCTCAACATCTCCCTGCACTACGCACTGCCCGGCGTCTGACCTGGTCGTGATGGCATGAAGAAGCGGCGACACAGCGGGCGGGAGGTCAATCGCGCCCTGCGTGCGGGAGCGGACCTGACTCCCGCGGACATCGCGACACGTATCTGACCGCAAGCACCTGACCAGGAGAATTTGCTCGGCACGCTCTGACTCGAAGTCGGGCGCGCCCCGTTGTGCAAGAATGGGCACGAGGTCTGCAGGCATCCGACTGCTTTCCCCGCTCCATGTGGGGAAGGATGTTTGTGACTTTCACCGTACCTCGCTTGCAGCGCAGCGAGCATGCCATCCCCTCACCCAGGAGCTCGCATGGCAAAGCTGTTGATGATCGTATCCAGTGCGCAGATGATCAGATTGGCGGATGGCAGCGATCATCCAACCGGCTACCGGGCGGAAGAGGTCCGAGTGCCCTATGAGACATTCGTAGCCGCAGGCGTCGACGTGATGATCGCCACCCCTGACGGGAAGGCGCCACAGCCGGACCCGTGGGGCCTTGAGCCGTTCTTTCACTATCCGCAGGTGGACGAGGACTTCATGTTCTCGGTGATCCGTAGGTTCGCCTATCACTCGGATCGCGTCCGGGTGACATTCACGCACTTCAGCGAGCTGAACCTGGTGGCGGTCCGACGAGTCTACGTCGCCCTGCTGGATAGCGGCATGGAGCCGGCGGAGGCGCGCAAGGCAGTCGAAACGGCGGCGCACCGGGCTTGGCGACGCAACAGTGACTTCATCGAGGTGCTCGCGGCGGACGACGAGGTGACGAGCCGGCTGTCCGTGGAGCGGATCAGGGAGATTCGGGATCAGGTGTGGCAGGCCAGCCAGGCGAACGCCCAGCAGGCGGTCGAGACCCTTTCAGGTATTGCCGGACTGCGGCACCCCCGCAGTCTGAGCGAGCTGACCGATGAGGAGATCCTGTCCTGTGATGGCGTGTTCATCCCGGGCGGCCACGGGGCACTGGTCGACCTGCCGGATAACGCCGATATCGGCCGCGTCCTGCGGCTGATGTACGGCGCGGACAAAATCGTCGGCGCGTTGTGTCACGGACCGGCGGCGCTGCTGTCCGCCCCCGAGGTCGACGGGGCGTGGATTTTCGACGGCTACAAGATAACCGCGTTCACCGACGAGGAGGAGGACCAGACCAAGGCCGGAAAGATCGGCATTCCCTGGTCCCTGGAGGCAGCCCTGAAGAACCGCGGCGCGATCCTCGACGATGGCGATGCGGCCTGGGTGTCCCACGTGGTCATCGATCGGAATCTCATCACTGCACAGAACGAGGGGTCATCCGAAGCCGCCGCAGGCGCCGTGCTCAAGCTCCTGGCGGTCTGAACAGATGAGCGCGCGCAAGGTGGCGCGAGAGTTCTTCGATCACATGCAGGCCGCAGATGTGGACGAGATCCTGTGCATGATGACACCGGACGCTGCCGTGTCCCTGGTGCCATTGCAGGTGCACGGCTCGATGGCGGCCAAGGGCGGGGACTACCTGCGTGAGCTGGCCAGGTCATTCCCCGACCTGGTGATCCGGCTGCGACGGCTGTTTGTGACAACCGACAACACCGCCGTAGCCGAGATCACTATCGAAGGCACCCAGGCCGACGCCTTTCTCGGCGCAGCCAACCTGGAAAAGCATGTCGACCTCGACCAGGGCTGGATTCTGGAGGTCACGCCCGACGATCGGATCAGCGCTGTCACGGCGTACTGGGACCAGAACCAGCTCTACCGCCGGCTTGGCGTCAAACGCCTCGACAAGATCACGATCACGACCAGGGGAGGTGGCGTTGGGTACCGAGGCCATGCCAGCGGGTTGCGGCACGACGTCACGTGAAGCAACCGCCACGGCGACGGTGATCGGGTTCTTTGACGCCTACCGGGCGCGCGATGTCGAGGGCATGATCGAGCTGTGCACCGACAACGCCGACTTCCGGTACGTGCCATTCGAGGTGTGGGGTCGCCAGCGAGTGCTGCACGGAGATGGCAAGGTCTGCACCATCGGCAAGCCGATCTGGACCGCGTTGATCGACGCCTTCCCCGACCTGATCAACACGGTGACCAGCATCCGCGCTGATGGGGAGGGCAATGTCGCGGTGCAGGCCGACATCAGCGGGACCCAGGCCAAGGACTTCGGTGTGATCGCCTGCGCCGGCGGTGACTTCGAGCTGCCGCACCTATTCCTGTTCCACGTCACCGGCCACGGGTTGATCGACGATGTGGTGTCCTACTGGGACAACGCGCAGTGGAAAAAGCAACTCGGCTGGTTCGAGGTCGACTAGGCAATTTGCCAGGAGGGGCCGGTCCGGCGGGAGGGACGTCATGGCACGCATGGCCCGCGAAAAGTGGTATGACATCGCTCGCGACCTTGACTGGGAACTGACCTACGTGGATTACGAGGCGGTGTTCCCGGAATGGATGTGCGGGCAGGGAAAGGTTCCCCGTGAGGCCTGGGCAAAGTGGGACGAGCCCTACAAGGTGACCTATCCCGAGTACGTGGCGACACAGCGGGAAAAGGAGACCGGCGCCTACTCGGTGAAGGCGGTGCTACAGAAATCTCGGGTCTTCGATCAGCTGGACGAGGGCTGGAAGTCGGTGGCCAAGCAGCATTTCGGCGCGGTTGCCCTCGTCGAGGATCTCGCTGCCTACGCGGAGCTGCGCATGGCTCGCTTCGGCCTGTCGCCCGCATGGCGCAACATGGCAACCTTCGGTGCCCTGGACGAGACCCGTCACACCCAGATCAGCTTGTACTTCCCGCATGAGCTGCTCGGCAAGGATCCGCAATACGACTGGGCGCACAAGGCGTACCAGACCAACGAGTGGGCCATCATCGCCGCCCGGGCCACCTTCGACGGCATGATGATGAACCCCAACGTGGTCGACGTCGCGGTCCAGCTGCCGTTCACCTTTGAGACCGGGTTCACCAACGTCCAGTTCGTTGCGCTATCCGCAGACGCGCTGGAATCCGGCGACATCAACTTCGCCAACATGATCTCGTCGATCCAGACCGATGAGGCACGGCACTCCCAGCAGGGCGGCCCGACCCTGGAAATCCTCGTCGAGCACGATCCACGCCGCGCCCAGTGGATCATCGACAAGACCTTCTGGGTGTCCGCGCGGTTGTTCTCCGTGCTGACTGGCCCGGCCATGGACTACTACACGCCGCTGCAGACGCGCAAGCAGTCCTACAAGGAGTTCATGAAGGAATGGATCGCCGGACAGTTCCTCGATCAGCTCCGCGACTACGGGCTGAAAAAGCCCTGGTACTGGGACGAGTTCATGGCAGGGCTGGACACCTGGCACCACTCGCTGCACCTCGGCGTCTGGTACTGGCGCCCGACCGTGTGGTGGAAACCGCAGGGCGGGTATCCCCTGAGGAGCGGGACTGGCTCCACGACAAGTACCCGCAATGGGAGCAGCAGTTCGGCCCGATCTGGAATGTGATCACCGGCAACATCAACGACAACCGGATGGAGCTCACCCTTCCGGAGACGCTGCCGTGGCTGTGCAACCTGTGTCATTTGCCTATCGGCACCGCCGGTTCACCGCACAACGAGAAGTACCCGGTGCGCAGCTACCCGCTCACATACAATGGCTACGTCTACCACTTCTGCTCGCGACCCTGCAGGCAGATCTGGTGGGAGGACCGGGACACCCTGCACGACCCGACGGTGATCGAGCGGCTGCTCGGCGGCGAGATCCAGCCGCCGACGTTCGAAGGAATCCTGGCGTGGATGGGCCTCACCCCGGACGTCAGGGGTGACGACGCCTACGGCTACCGGTGGGCGCGCAAGCCACAGTCGGAGAACCGGCCCGAGACCCAGGATCCGGGTGTGCAGGCAATGGAGTTCTCGCCACCCCCCGATGGGGCGCAGGCCGTGCCGGTCAACGCGATGTTCGACAATGACTTCGTCACCCAGCTCGTGGTGGTGCTGGACACCGACACCGTTGCCGATGCCGCCAGGAAGGTCGCCGCGCAGGTGGTGGGCAGGCGGGTGCCTCAGCGGCACGCCGGGTTGGTGGTCCGCCTCGACGGCAGGGTTGTCCCCGGCGACGTCACCGTGGCCGAGTCCGGCGTTTCTGCGCTGGACATCGTGCATGTCGGCTGGGCGCAGTGACGGCGGGAGGAAACCGATGAGCAAGCCCGTGGGACCGGTTCTGCGCATGTCCGACGACGTGGACGCCATCGTCGCCGCCATCGTGGACGACAACCCCGACCGGGAGGTCACCATCGTTGACCGGGGTGCCTACACCCGGGTCAACGGTGACGGGGAGCTGCGGGTGACCCGTGAGTCCATCCGGCGGCATCTCGGGCGTGACTTCGAGATGCGCCAGCTCGAGAACCTGATGTCCGCCTTCGCCGGGCGAATCGACACGACCTCGGAAGAGGTGCGGTGGCGGCTCAAGAACGAGTCGGCATGACCGAAGGCCGCCCGCCGCGCCCGAAGCGGAGGTTGAAGACCTGGAGCTCGCTGGGTCAGCTTGGGCGCATTCCCAGCGAGTACGAGGTCGTCACGCACAATCTCAACTACACCACCCGCCCTAACCGGACCTCGGCACTGGAGTCGAACCCCACTACCCCGGCGAACATGTGGTTTTTGACCTACCGGGACAAGTCGCCGTTGCAGGCGGATGACTGGCTTGGCTTCCGCGATCCGGACGAGATCACCTACCGCAAGTACGTGACGATGCAGGACGAGCAGGAAACCGTCGTCGAGGGAGTCCTGGACGAGTACGGCCGCGCCGGACACGATGCCTCGCTGCCCACACGGTGGGTGGAGTGCCTCGCGACCTTGTTCACGCCCACCCGGTTCCCAGTGCACGCACTGCAGATGTGCACCGCCTACCTGGGACACATGGCACCCGCGTCCTACATATCCAACTGCGCCGTCTTCGCAGCCGGGGATCTGCTGCGCCGGGTGTCATTGGTGGCCTACCGGACGCGGCAGCTCGCCGACGCGACCAGCTCATCGATCGGCAACACCGAACGGGTCGTGTGGGAGCGTAACGAAGCCTGGCAGCCAACCCGGGAAGCACTGGAGAAGCTGCTGACCGCCTACGACTGGGGCGAGTGCTTCACCGCGATGAATCTGGTACTGCGTCCCACACTGGACCAGATCCTGCTGCGGCAACTCGCGAACGCGGCCCACGACAATGACGACGACCTGACCTGGTTGCTGCTGGGCAATCTCGCCGTCGATGCCGACCGCTGTACCCGCTGGAGCACCGCGCTCGCCGAGTACGCGATTGAACAACGGCTGGGCAACCGGGACGTTCTCCAGCGCTGGGTCGCCCGGTGGACTCCTCGCGCTGAGGCTGCCGCAGCGGGGCTCGGCCAACTGTTCGAGCAATTGCCATCCTGGGGTCGCTCGGCAGAGACTGTGGAGAACGCCGCCAACTCGGCCCGGCGCCGGGTACTCAACGAGGTGGGGCTCGCGGGATAGGACCACATCATGCCCGTGACGTGGCAGGTGGTGATGTCGGCAGCAGACCTCTGGGAAGGAGAGCTGACGGCAATCCAGCTGGGCGGAAAGAAGATCGCCCTGCTCAACGTCGGAGGCAAGATCCGGGCCTTCGAGGACCGCTGCCCCCATCTGGGTTTCCAGCTCAGTGCTGGCGACCTTGACGGGTGCACGCTGACCTGCGCGGCGCGAACCACCGGTGGGAGTTCGACGCGCTGACCGGCAAGGGCACCAATCCGGGCAACTTCCAGCTGACCGCGTTCGACACCCGAGTGAGGCAGGGCCAGATCGAGATACTGGCGCCCGGCTCGGCGTAGCGTCGGGCGAGAATCAGCCGGGCCCCGCGGGCCCTGCCTGACGCGTACGTCCGGGGGCTGGGCGCCTGGTGAGCATCGGACTACCGTCGGCCGTGGGAGCGCACCAGACACTGGAACCGACGTGGACCATGCCACCGACGCGGGGCCGAGCCCTGATCCGCTGGACCGGCACGGCTGGGTCAGCTTGCGCATGAGTAGCCGCGCTGCGTCACGTAGCCACGCTGGTAGTCAGCGGCGCCCGGCTGGCCGAGGTGTTCACGGCGGTCGCGGATGAGCTCGGCTGGTTGATCGGGGCCGAAGCGACGTTCGTCTCCCTCGTTGAGTGCATGTCCGGGGAGGCGCAGCCGCGCTCGGGCAACCCGACATGGCCACTATCGTCACCGGACCGGTCGGGCCCGGACGGGTCGCCACGCTGCTCGATCGTCCGGGGCTAGGCGCTCGGTGAACATCGGACTACGGTCAGCTTTGGGGGCACGCCAGACACCGGAACCGACGTGGACCATGCTGCCGATGTGGGGCCGAGCCGTGATCCGGTGGATCGGGCACGGCTGGGTGAGCTTGCCCGGGAGCAGGCTGCGCTGCGGCGGGTGGCGACGCTGGTGGCCAGCGGCGCCCGGCCGGCTGTGGTGTTCACGGCGGTGGCGGATGAGCTGGGCCGGTTGATCGGTGCCGAGGCGACGTTTGTCTCCCGTGTTGATCACTCGTCGGGGGACGGCGGTGCGTCGGAGGGGTATGTCACTGTTGTTGGGTCCTATGGTCGGGTAAGTGATCAGGTACCGGTTGGCTTTCGGCTCGAGCTGAGGCCCGGGATGATTCACACTGCCGTGCTGCGGACCGGGCGCCCGGCGCGGATCAACGGCGAGAGGCTGGCGAAGGGTCCGTATGGCGCCTGGGTTGACCGGCTGGGCATGCGGGCCGGGGTTGCTACGCCGATTGTGGTCGGGGGGCGCCACTGGGGTGTAACGGTGGCGGCGACCTCGCGGGAGGACTTCCCAGCCGGCACCGAGTCGCGCATGGCGGACTTCATGGAGCTCGCCGCAATGGCCATCGCGAACGCCCAGGTGGAGCAGAAACTGCGCGCACTGGCCGACACGCAGGCGTCGCTGCGTCGACTGGCCATGCTGGTCGCGCGGGGTGAACCGCCCGAGGTGGTGTTCGCGGCGGTGACGAGGGAGGTGTTGCGGCATTTCGGGAGCAACACCTCCAGGATGATCAGGTATGAACTGGACGGGACGGCGACGCTGGTGGCCAACGAGGGCACGACGGGTCCCCATGTGCGGGTCGGTCAACGCTGGGAGGGCTTTCCGCCAACGGGGCTGACCGCGACCGTGTTGCGTACGGGGCGGGCTGCCCGGGTTGATGACTACCTCGACATCCCGGGTGGGGAGCCTTATCTGGGCGAGGGGCTGCGATCTGCGGTCGCGACGCCGGTAGCGGTCAATGGCCGGCTGTGGGGACTGATCGCCGTCGGGTCCGGGCAGGGGCCACTGCCGCCCGACACCGAGCAGCGGATGACCGAGTTCACCGACCTGGTCGCTACAGCGATCGCGAATGCGCAGAGCCGGGCTGAGCTGATGGCCTCGCGCGCGCGAATCGTCGCCGCCTCCGATGAGGGCCGCCGGCGCATCGAGCACGACCTGCACGACGGCGCCCAGCAACGCCTCGTTGCGCTGGCCCTGAGGCTGCGTTCAGCCGCGGCGGCATCCTCCCCACGGGACGAGATCCCTACCGAGATCTTCGACGACGTCGCCGCAGAGCTCCTGGGCGTGATCGATGACCTGCGGGAGATCTCCCGGGGCATCCACCCGGCCATCCTGTCCAGGGCCGGGCTGCGCCCGGCGCTGCGCGCGCTCGGGCGGCGCTGCGCCGTCCCAGTGGAAATGCAGGTGCGGGTCGACGGCCGGCTTCCCGAGTCCGTCGAAGTGGGCGCCTACTACGTCGTCTCAGAGATGCTCGCCAACGCCGCCAAGCACGCCCGCGCCTCGGTAGTCGAAATCGACGCGGAGGCCTCCGGGGGCATGCTACGGCTGCGCGTGCGTGACGACGGTATCGGCGGTGCCGATCCGGTGCGGGGCTCAGGACTGGTCGGGCTCAAGGACCGTATCGAGGCGCTGGGGGGGACGTTGTCCGTGCACAGCCCGGTGGGCCGCGGCACGACAGTGTCCTGTGAGCTTCCGGTCGTAGCTGGCGGCGGGTATCCGGATGCGGCCCCTGACGAGTAGCCGATTGTATTCGAGGTGAGCGGGACGGACATTCGGGGGAGAAATGTGGTTGTCACGATACTGTTGTCATCCGCGCGGAGCCACGTGGGCGCGATCAGGGTGGTGACGATCCTGGCCTGCTTGCTCGCGAGCCTGCTGGCTGCGGTCGAGGGTCGCAGAGCGCTGCGTCACCACTGCAGGACCCACCGCAGCTCGTCAGCCATAACGGGGTGTTGACGGTACGGCTGGTCGTCGAGCGAGGGCAGGTGAACCTGGGCGGCCACATGCTGTGGGCACTGACCTACAACGGCCACTATAGGACCCGCGCGGTGTTGCCTAACTGGTGATCGATCCGCATGGCCTCTTCGTCTTGAAGCAGTTCAGGCGCTACGGTGACCGGCACGTAGGCCGATACAGGCGCAACCGAGGATGCGGTGGAACCAGATCACGAATGACGTCATGACGTCTACCGTTGGTCGTTGTCTCCAATGCGCTTTAATGTCAACGGTGTCCACGTGGGGTTTCCGATCCGGGAATCCTCCAAGGTGATGAAGAAGCCGCGCACATTTACCGCGAAGCGGGACGGACCAGAGATGCGGATCCAGACATCGGTATCTAAGGATGGTATTTGCATATCGAGATGCGACGGCACAAACTGACCTTCGTCCAGATGATCGATTGTCCCTCGATAGTCCGAGGGTGGAAATTGAGCCAAGGAACTCTCACAGGTCACCATATAAGCTACGTCAACGTCGAATGGTAGCATCATATACGCACCGCCGGCTCGACTTCCGCGAAGAAAGAGTTGCCTGCCGATTGGGAACGCGTGCTTGATTCCTGGCTCAAAACTTACTAGCCTTGCGGTCCACCTAGCTTCAAAAGTCTTTGGCAAGCTAAACAGTGGGCTACCGTCGTCTTCTCAGAGATCGATTCCACCGTCTTCCCTCTTTTGTATGGTCAGAGGCACCGACTGGGTGCGGAACGTGCCCGAGACATGGAGCGTCGTGGTGAGGCGATTCCAGAGTGGCGGTACGGTGGGTTCCATCACCCATTTCTTAGATCTCGCGTCGGCTAGGCTCCACAAAAGCAGACCGAGATTACGAGCATGGGTCCTGGCCTGCTTATAGAATCCACCGCAGCAAATAAGGATACCCTTCTGAGCTCCGACGTCTTTGAATAACCGAACGAAACTCGCCAACTGTGTTGACGTCGGCTTTTCGTTTGTAGTCCTTCACCTGAACTATTAGAAGGTTCTCGTCACCTCCGTCAGTCCATCGTGCGGAGATGTCGATTTGGCGGCGCGCTTCCGACTCCCTCCCAACGATGTGATCATCGTGCGTAGCCGTGGCGAAAGGAGCAAGCTCTGTCACGATCTCATGGGCAAGGGCCTCGTATTCAGCCCAACGGGGTTTCACCAATCAACTCCGCATCGCCAGCACATCTGCGTGTCGTGATACCGTAGTCGGCGGACGTAGGGAACCGCCGAGTTCCCCGTTGGTTCGCCGCGCTCGCGGTCGATGCCGCTGGAGTCTTTAGCTCCATCCGTAGGTCGGCGGTCCTCCGCGTTAGCGGTGACCGTGACCGTGCCGCCGCCCGGTGCTGGAGGACGGGGGCTATGACGATGGACCGCCCGTTCCCGACAGGAGACCAGGACAGCACAGTCCCTCAGGGGAATCGAACCCCGGACCTGCTCATTACGAGGAGGCCGTACCACGCCTACTACGGCGTCTACCAGCGACAACAGTTGCAGTTCTCACACCTTTGGGTGCACCAGCGGCACCGTTAGGCCTGAGTTCGCACCACGTTTGATTCCACGCGCAGCCCTCTTTGGCGATCAGGCCACCGACGAGACAGCAGTCAGCTGCACGGTCAGCTCAACCCCCAGCGAGCGGGCCAGGCGCTCAAGGACAGGCAGCGTAGGCACCGTGCCACCGGCCTCGAACCGCGCTACGGCGGGCTGGGTCATCCCCGCGCGCCGGGCTAGCTCAGACTGACTTAGGCCCTGCTTGATGCGGAGCTCCCGCACCCGCCGACCGAGTTCGAAGGCCAACCGCGCAGCGTCATACGCCTCGGCCGCACCGGGCTCGGCCATCCGGCGGCTGCGCAGCTCCTGCCAGTCGGACCTCTGCGACATCGCCATCACTCCTCGCCGTCATTCCCCGCGGTGTGCGCTGCGGCAATACATCGTTGCAGCGCCCGCTGGGCTCGCTCAATCTCCCGGATCTCTCGCATTCGGG
>DATAWX010000220.1:0-7099 GCA_036266995.1 Pseudonocardiaceae bacterium
CCCCACCAATGGCGGCGCGAACGGCAGCACCAAGGCAAGCCCGAACGGAGGTGCCTACGTCTACCCGGACGCGGGGACCGACTCGGGAGCGGTCGCCGGCTTGGCCCGGGAGATCGAGGCGCTGCGCCAGTCGATCGACCAGCTGCGCGGGTTGCCGTCCCGGGTCGATGAGTTGGCCGAGCTGGTCGCGCAACTCGCCGACGCCGTCAACGCCTCCCCCGCGGTTGCGGGTGGGGTGGCGTCGTGGCAGGACCTGCCCGCCGAGGTCAAGACCGCCGCCGCGGTGCTGGGTGAGCTGCTGGCCTGGATGCAGGTGGTGTACCTGCGCTACCCCGACGCCGCTGCGGGGCTGCCGGACTGCTGGCTGTGGCACCCCGACGTGACCGAAGAACTGCTGTGGCTGATGCAAGCCTGGCTCGACGCCTACCGCGACGACAAGGCCGCGGTCGCCCTGGCCGGGGACTGGCACGACCGCTACCGCCCCGGCGTCATCCGCCGAATCACCACCACCGCGGGGCGGTGCTCGCTGGAAAACCACCAACCCCGCGACGGCCATCCCCTGCCCGGTGGGCCGGTCGTGCCGGTCGAGAAGGCCGCAGAGCAGATCGCCACCTGGTGGGCCACCGCACGCGACGACCCGGCACCGGCGCCCGACGAGTGGCACCTGGCCACCGCCAACGCCCGCCGCCGCCCCGGGACACGGCGATGACCCGCCCGACACAGCACCACGCCGAGCATGCCGGACGGCGCGGGTGGGCGCGGTGGACTGTGTGGGCAGCCGGGTTGGTCGTCGCGCTGGGTGCGGGGGTCGCAACCGCGCACGGCCTGTATGAGGTCACGCTCGCCGCCGGGACACCACGAGGGCTGGCGTGGCTGTACCCGTTGATCACTGATGGGTTGGCGTTGGTCGCCTACGCCACCACCACCCGCCTGACCGAGTCCGGGCGGCGCTACGCCTGGACCGTCGTGGTCATCGCCGCGGGGTTGTCGGGTCTGACCCAGGCCAGCTACCTAGCCGGAGGCGTCGCCTCAGCCCCACCACCGCTGCGGTTCGCCATCGGCGCCTGGCCCGCCATCGCCGCCGCCGTCGTCGCCCACCTGCTCTACCTACTCGGTGTCGACCACCCACCCACCCAGCGCCGTGAGGAGCCCTCCGACGCCGGGGCGCCGGTCGCCGCTGCACCGGTCCAACCCGCGCTACCGGTGCCCACAACGGCTCCCTTCCCTGCCCTCACCTCACCACCACCGGCCACCGGGCGCGCGGTCCTGACAGCGCGGGACAGCACGCCAACGCCCGCCGTTCAGGCCGCCGTTCAAACGGTGCCGCGCAAGCTTGTACAGCCGTTGACCAGCACGCCCATTGAACACCGCATTGAACACCCCGCCGCGCCCGCGACGGACCCGGTTGAACGGGCGCCCGTCCAGCGCGACGCCGCACCCGCACGGGTCCGCGCGCAGACCGCCGCGACCGGCTACGCCACCCGGCACGGCGCCCTGCCCACCGTCTCGGAACTCATGGCGCTGGCCCAAGTCGCCCGAGGCACCGCCGCCACCGCACTGAAAGACCTCCGCACCCAACACGAGCAGCCCACGACCACAACCAGCACCGACGAAACAAGGACCAACCGATGACCAAAGAACACGACACGACCACCAACCAAGCAGAAAGACCAACAACCAGAAGATCAACCCGAAGATCAGACACCAGCACGCCAGAACACGAGACAAGGCCAGCAACAGAGATGATGAAGTTCCAACCAGAAAGTCAAAGTCAAAATCTAAAAACAACAACAAACCTAGGAGCGGACCCTTACATCACGATCCGAGGGGGCGTGCGGGCTGACGCCCGCCGCCACACCAACACCCCGCGTGGTGATCTTGACACCGTCAGTGTTGATCTTGATGGGGGTGGTGAGTGGTGCTGAGAATCCAAGCGGGGCACTCGGTGACCTATTACCTCGATGCGGTGGCCACCGGGCGGGAAGCCTATTACACGGGTGCGGTGGCTGAGGGGGAGCCGCCAGGGCGCTGGTACGGGGCTGGGGCGGCCGCGTTGGGGTTGTCCGGGTTGGTCGATGCGCAGGACGCCACGGCGGTCTACGCGCATTTCATCGATCCCCGCGACGAACGGTTCCGGGACCCCGAGAAGTGGGCGGAGGCCGCGACGTTGGGGCACACCGGGCGGAACTACCAGTCGGCTGAACAGCTCTACGCCGCGGCGTTGGCCAAGGAACCCAACGCCGACTTTGAACGCCGCGATGAACTCCGATTGGACGCCGCGAAGCGGACCCGGCACAACGTGGCGTTTCGCGACGCGACGTTCAGCGTACAAAAGTCGATCTCGATACTGCACACCGCGTTCGAGGCCAAAGCCGCCGCCGCCCACAAGACGGGCGACCTGGCCGCCGCCGCGATGTGGGAGGAGTACCGGACCGCAGTCGAAGACGCGGTCTGGGCAGGCAACAACGCGATGCTCGACTACCTCGCCGCCAAGGCCGGCTACTCCCGGATCGGGCACCACAGCGAGACCCAAGGCCAATGGATCGACGCCCACAACTGGACCATCGCGTCGTTTTTTCAGCACGACACCCGCACCCACGACCCGCACCTACACATCCACAACACCATCCTCAACCGGGTGCAAGGCGCTGATGGGGTCTGGCGGACCCTGGATGCGGAGGTGCTGCTGCTGTGGCGCCCGGCCGCCGCGGCCGTCGCCGAGCGCACCACCGAGGAATACCTGACCAGGGCGGTAGCGGCCCGGTTAGCGATGCGCCCCGATGGTCAAGCCCGGGAGGTGTTGGGCATCGGCCGGGAGTTAGTCGAGCTGGCCAGTTCCCGGACCCGGGCGATCAACCCGAAGGTCGCGGAACTGGCCGCCGCGTACGAGGCGGTCACCGGCCGCGCTCCTAAGGGCAAGGCGCTCGATGCGCTGAACCGGGAAGCGGCCGATAAAACTCGCCCCACGAAGTCGCACAGCGGGGAGTCGCAGGAGGAGTTCCTGCGGCGGATCGACCGGATGTTCTTCACCGCCACTGGTGCCGGGTTGGAGGCGGTCGCGGACAACGTCGTCGCGCTGGCCGATACGCCGGCCGTGGCTCCGTCGTGGTCTCCGGCTGCGGTGATCGAGACGGCGATCGCCGCGGCCGGGGACAAGCGGGGTGGCTGGTCGGAGCCCGAGTACATCCGGGAGTTCAACAACGCGTTGCCGGACTACCTCGGGGGGCTGTCGGGACCGGAGGTGGTGGCCCTGTTCGACAAGGCGGCCACCGACGGACTGCCGTTGGTGCAGGCGCTCAAGGAGCCCAAACCCGGCGATGAAGAGCTCACCGAGTCCCAGCGCCTGGGCAACGGTGACTCGTCCTACACCCAGCCGGGCTCACAGCGCTACGCCTCCGCGGACAACATCCACACCGAACGCCTCCTGCAAGCCGCCGCCACCCGCCGGGGAGCACCGGCGTTGTCGACCGCGACGGTGGAAAAGTTCATGACCGCACTGACCAAAAACGGAATCAAGCTCGGCGCGGATCAGGCCGCCGCCGTCCGGGGAGTACTCAGCTCGGGGGCCTGTGTCGAGTCGCGGGTCGGCCCGGCCGGGACCGGGAAATCGTTCGTCACCGGTGTGCTGGCCCAGGCCTGGCAAGACCCCAGCCTGTGGGACGGGCAGGCCCGGCGGGTGGTGGGGTTGGCCACCACCGAAAAAGCCACCAGCGTCTTGGAAGGCGAAGGACTATCGGCGCGCAACATTGCCCGCTGGCTTCGGATTCAGGACCGGCTCGCTGACGGCCGCCCGGTCGGGGATGACCAGGCATGGCGGCTGGGCGCCGGGGATCTGGTGATGGTCGATGAGTCGTCGATGGTGGACCGCACGACGTTGGCCGCGGTGCACGAGCACGTCACCGCCGCTGGGGCGAAATGGTTGCTCACCGGGGACCACCGGCAATGCTCGGCGATCGGCGCCGGGGGCGGCATGGAGTTGATCGTTGACGCGGGCGCGGCTTATGAGTTGACCGAGGCCCGCCGGTTCACCAACGAATGGGAGCGCGACGCCTCCCTGCGGTTACGCGCTGGGGACGAGAGCGTGCTGGGCGACTATCACAAGCACGGCCGGCTACTCGACTGCGGCACCCTGGAACAGGCCGAGGATTCCGCCGCGACGGCATGGCTGGCCGACACCCTGGCAGGGAAACATTCCCTGCTCAGCGTCAACTCCAACGACCAAGCCGCCCGCCTGTCCGCGAAACTCCGCGCCGAATTCGTCCGCCTGGGCCTGGTCGACGAGGCCGCTGCGGTGCCGGTCGGGGTGCAAGGCAACTACGCCGGGGTCAACGACCTGGTCCAAGCCCGCCGCATCGCTCGCGAGCTGGTCGGGTACGAGGGCAACCGGTCCGGACCGGTCAACCGGCAGCAATACCGCGTCCTGTCCACCCGGGAGGATGGGGGCCTGGTGCTCGCCCCCGTGCTCGGTCGCGACGCTACCGGGTCCGAACAGCACGGACAGCCGCTGACTCTGCCCGGGAGCTACGTCACCGAGCACATCGAGCTCGGCTACGCGGCGACCGAGTACTCCATCCAGGGTGTCACCGTGGGTACTAGCCACAACCTGGCCACCCCCAAACCAGTCGGGGCGCGTTCTACATGGCGATGACCCGCGGGCAGGACAGCAACACCGCGCACATGGCCACCCAAACCGTGGCCGACCCCGACCCGGCCCCGGGTGCGGTGCACGACGCGATTCACCGCAGTCCCGCCGCCATCCTCGGCCTGGCCTTCGACCGCGACGAACCGGATCGCTCCGCTCTGGCCATCCAAGCCGAATCCGCCGCTGACGCCCGGTCGGTGCAAACCGCGATCGACCGCCTCGCCGGGTTCACCGCCGAGGTCACCACCCGGCGGACCGTCCGCTGGCTCGACCAGCTTGTCGACCACGGCCACCTCACCCCAGACCAACGACGGCGGATCGCTGCCGAGGACGGCGCCGCCACTTTGGCCCGGGTTCTGCGCTGCGCCGAGCTCGCCGGCGACGACCCCGCCCAGGTGCTCCAGCACGCGGTCACCGCACGCGACCTCGCCGGCGCGCGGCAGCTCAGCAACGTCCTCTATGACCGCATTGCCACCAACCGTCAGCTCTCTCTCGACCCGATCGGGGACAGCTACACAGACCGGGCACCTACCGCGGACGACCCCGACGAGCAACGGTTCATCACCGCCCTGACCCACGCCGCCGACACCCGCCGAACCGAACTCGGCGCCCAAGCCGCCGAGCAACCCCCTAAATGGGCGGTGGCAGCGTTCGGGTCACCACCCACCGACCCCGAGGCCCGCCAAGCCTGGGAACACAAAGCCGGGATCGTCGCCGCGCACCGGGAACTGTCCGGCCACACCGACCCCCACACCCCCATCGGACTGCCACCCAAACCCGGCCAACCCGAGCACTACGCGTCATACCGGGCAGCGCACCGCGCGCTGGGCCGCCCCGACACCGACACCGAGGAAATGCAGCTCAGCCAGGGGCAACTCCGGATCCGGATCCGCGCCTGGGAACGCGAACAAGCCTGGGCACCACCCAACGTCACCCACGAACTCGCCGGCACCCAGCAAGCCGCCACCCGCCACCGCAACACCGCCACCCTGCGCGCCGCCGAAGCCCGCGCCGCCGCCGACCCCGAAACCCAAGGGCGGCTCCAGCAGGAAGCAGCCGAAGCGGCCGCCCTCGCCAACCTCCTCGACACCCAAATCGAGGCGCTCACCGAGATCGACGACGCCTACTCCTACCACCTCGTCGACACCGCCGGGACCCGCGCCAACGCCCACCGCGCCGAAGCCGCCCTCGGAGCCCGCCACGCCATCGCCCCACCACCCGAGGACACCACCAGCACCGAAGACTGGCTCGCTGCCGATGCCGACGACCGACTCGCCGAAGACCCGCACCGCGGCATCACCGACGACCACGACCTGGCCGGCATCACCGACGACGACGCCACCGACCTGACCAGCCTCGACGACACCACCCAGCGCGGCCCGGTCGTGGAGACCGTGGTACCGGACATCCGGGAACTCGCCGCCACCGAAACCCCGCGACCCATCGACGACACCGTCCACGTCCCCACCGCTCAGCAGACCGCTGACGACCTCACCCGCGCCCGCCGAGCGCTAGCCGAAACCCGCCAACGCCAAGCCGATAACGCCCGTCACCACGCCAAACAAGCCCGCTCACAACAAATCGCCCGCTGGCACGCCGACGACCAGGCCGCCGAACAGACGACCGCACGCGCACAAGTCACCGATCACGCCCCGCCCACTCTCGAACCAGTGGGCCCCCATGACTGACCCCAAGCGTCGCCACCCCCAACAACGACCTGGTGGGAGCCGCTGCTCAGCCCCGACCGGTGTCACTCGCCACCGCATGGCTATCGCGCCACCACTGGTAGGCCTCCGCCAGCTCCAGTTGCTCGCGCCGCGCCTCCGACCGGCGCCACAACGCCGACTCCGGATTACGCGTCGCCGCATACACCGCAGTCCCCGGGAAAATGGAGCCATCCTCCGCCAACACCGGAAGCTGAATCGGCGGATCCTCGCGGTCACCCAACACCCAACTCAACGTCCGCCACACCCCATGCGCCCACCACCGAGAGCCCTCAACGATCCGCAGCGGCGGGACACCGAGCCGCTCCCGCGCCCGGTCCGCCTCGGATGGACGCCCGGCAGCCATACACAGTGCCAGCCGCGACTCCAGACGCGCTGTCTCCCGCGTCACCGCACTCTGTCCCTCGGTGATCGGCGCCGGGTCTGTAGTGCCCAGCAGCCAACGCACTGCGGCGCACTGCCCCCGGGCCTGCACACAACCCGTGATCTCCACCATGCGGAACGCCATCGGGCAATAAGTAACAACCTCACTCAACGGCGGCACCACCCACACCGGAGTCCGTTCCGCCCATATCTTCCCTGCCACACAACCGAGTATGCGCAACCACCCCGACAACCCGAACCCCAAACCCCGGACTCGCGGCAAACAGCCGGAACATTTGTTCCACCGGACCAACCCACACCCACCGGCCCACAAGGGGCCGGAGCCTCCGGCGGCCGGGGCGCGGCCCCG
>DATAWX010000221.1:0-3831 GCA_036266995.1 Pseudonocardiaceae bacterium
AGGGCCGTGGCCTACAACGACCTCGGCACGGTGGCGGCGCCGACCAACAAGGTCAACACGACTCGCCCAGCCCAGACTCGATCCGCACGCTCAACGGCGCCGAACCGGCACTACGTCGTCATCCTCAGCGGCGGCTGACAAGCAGTGCCCTCGCGGCGTGCTCATCCAGCCGCAGCACGCAGCAGTTCGCCACGTGCGGGTTCAGCACGATGGTCCCGTTCTCCTTGGTTACCAGCAGATTCGTGAACCCAGCCGAGCCATGCGCCGCGCAGGTGGTCATGATCACCCGGCGATGGCTACCGCGTACACCGCTCCCCGTGTCCGGGAACGTCGCGGAAACCTCAGCTGTGCCGTCGGTTGTCGAGCGCACGAATGACATGAACTGATCAAAACGGCCCGAGCGGCAACCCGGAAGGTCCCCCAGCTAGTCCGCCGTGATCGACCACAACTAGTCCGGTGTCATCCCAATTTCTCGTCAATGCTGGTGCCTCCGGCGGCCAGGGCGCTGCCCTGGACCCGGCGACCGCTTCGGGAGCACGGGAGACGTTCGGGTCGGGGTCTCCCTTGCGACGCACCGATGGCTACCCGATGACGCAAGGCCAAGCCGCTACGCGGTCGGCGATGCCGAGCCCTGCCCCACCGGGTAGGGCTACGCCTGCGCCGCAAGGGAGACCCCCACCCTGAAGGTGGGCTGACCAGGGAAAACCATGAGCTACCTGACCGCCATCCGTAAGCCCGCGATGACATGTCTGACTCCACATGATGGGTGACGGATCGTGTTCAGTTGATGGGTGACAGTGCCTAGCCGGTTTTGCGGTTGGTGGTGTGTCCGTAGGCCTTGTGTCGGGTGACCTCCTTGCGGCTGGTGCGGGGAACATGCTTGATCAAGTGATCGTGGTGGTCGTAAACGCGCAGGGTGGTTTCGTCGACTTCGATGGTGACGATCTGGTCGGCTTAGCGCAGCCCGACTTGGACGCGTTGGCCGATGACGTGGGTGCCCCCGGGGCAAGGTGCGCTGGGCTCGGGCGCGGCGCTGGTCGAAGATCGGAGCAGGCCGGGGGTGTGGGCGCCTTGGAGACGGCGCGTTGGGTAGGGGTCAGGGTTAGCGGAATGGCGCGGGTCAGGACACGGTCCGGCTCCCCGGCCAGTCGTGTAGATCTTGTGCCAGATCCGCTGGCACACTTCCCCTCCAATCCCGGACCGTGGAAGCGGTCTCCCGTCGGGGAGGATTGAGGCGAACCGGCGGTGTAACCGCGGCTCAACTAACCCGCGAGACCCTATCCGGCTGATCTCCCTCGGGCGCCGACACCGTCATCTCTTCCAGCAACTCCACCTGACCGGACAACACACCGGTCAGGATCGCGCGGGCGACGGCGAGCAATTCGGCCACGCGGGGGCTGGTCAACGAGTAGTAGACGTTCGAACCCTCCTTGCGCGTGGCCACCAGACCCGTCCGCCGCAACACCGCCAACTGCTGCGACAGGTTGGCCGGCTCGATCCCCACCTCCGACAACATCTCCCCCACCGCGTGTTCACGCTCGCTGAGCAGTTCCAGCACCCGGATCCGCGCTGGGTGCCCCAAGGTCTTGAAGAACTCGGCCTTGAGCTGATAAAGCGGCCTACTCACTCAGATCAGCTCCGCAGGAGTCAACGCCCGTATGGCTGCACGCCGCCGGCGCCTGATCGCTGCCCTCGCTCGTCATACCGGCGAGCCTCCTTCGTCCGCACATCGCACGAGAACCGGCCACGCCCACGCTCCCAAAAGATACAGCAGTTGCAAACTTAGCAAGACTTGTAGACCGATGAGCTTCCCTTCGATCGCGGAGGCGTGTGGACCACCACCCGCAGGCTCCGATCATCACCAGCTTCCCCGGACCCGGGCCGGTACTCGGCACCGCATGCTCGGCAAACTTGGCGCCACACACCACCCCGCACGCAATTGCACGATTTCTAAAGTGCAGATATTGTGTTTCTGGAGGGCTGGGGAAGGAGAGCTAACGGTCGTGACCGAGAAGCTGCGTACACAGATCAAGACGGTTCAGCGCAACCTAGTCCTCGCGGGCGAGGCCGGTCTGCCGTACGAGGTGTACTTGCACCGCGCGCGCCTGGAAGACCTGATGGACATGGCCGCGCGCCGCGGCATCGACGTCGCGACATGGGTGGATGGCTCACGGCTGCCGTTCGCCTTGGCCCAGGAGTGAGTCGAGGTGGTCCGCGGCGTGGGGGGAGGCGGTGGAGGTGTTGGGCACACCGGTCATCCCACGTCGATGCTCCTAGAGCTGACGGCCCGGAACCGCGACCGAAGCGGGAACTACTCGCCCGTGTCGAACCGAAGAGTCCAGCTTGTCGCACGGCGGCCGCTAGCCCCGGCCGCGGCCTGGTGATCGCCGTACACAGGGCTTGGTGTTGCACGCGGGCGGTACGCCGAGAGCGCGACATCCTTCGCGGACCTGCGACACCCGGACGCACACCGACCCACAGCCATGGCAGCGACCTACACCGCGTGCCCGTCTGTCGGATCCCGGTCTCGCAGCGGCGGTGGTCTCCGCCGCCGCCCACCCAACCCCGCACGCGCCCCCCGGTTCGGTTGGCGCCGCAGCCGGTGATGCCTGCGCCCGTGACGACACAGGCGATGACGGCAGCAACCGTTCCTGGCCTTGACCAGGCACCCACCCGCCACCGTCGACTGCGGGAGTGGGTCTGCGAGGTCGCCGAGCTCACCCGCCCCGACCAAGTGGTCTGGTGCGACGGATCGTCGGTGGAGTGGCAGCGGCTGACGCGCCAGCTGGTCGACGCCGGCACGTTTGTGCGGTTGACCGAAGACGCCAAGCCCAACTCGTAGGAGAGGACATGGCGACTGGTCATCAACGCGCGCAGCGCCGAGCTAGCCCCAGCGGCGTGTCATCGGGCAGCAAAAGTGCTGTCTCGCAGTCTGATGGTGCGGTGGCGGCCCCCGGCGCCGCCGTGGTCACAACGGAGGATGTCGATTGGCTCGTGGGGCGGCTGCAAACGATGGTCACTGCCAGCCCTGTTGTCTGGGCCGGCCGCGGGATGACGTTGCTGCAGCTCATCGCGCTGCACTTCATCCGTGCGCTGGCACCGGCCACCCCCACCGATCTGGCCCAGGCCCTGGATACCAAGCTGCCGGCTACCTCCGCCATGATCGATCGCCTGGTCCAGGCCGGGCTGGTGACGCGCGTACCGGACCCGCAGGACCGTCGACGGGTCCAGCTCAGCATCACCCCCGCCGCCGAACCGATAGTGACCGGCACTGACGCGAACACGGCCCGACGCCTCATGGCCGTGCTGCACGCCATGAGCACCCAGACCCGCCGTCCACTCATCGACATCCTCATCGACACCGTACGACGGTCCGCCAAGTAGACGCCGAACGCCTCCTCTCGCCAGGTCGTGCGGTGGTGGACGTCGAGACTGTGCGCTCGATCGGTTGTGTCGGGCTCCACGATGGCCGCGTCTACTTACAAGATTCGCAAGTTCTCACAAGACATTCTCAAGTTGTTACAAGGCTTTAAAGTCCACGCACTTACCATAGCTTCGAAAAATCTGCGATGGGCTGCCCCCGAGGAGCCCGTTACCTTCATCCTCTCGATCATCACATCCTCAAGGTCGGAGACACCCCGTGACCGCCCCAGACCCCTCCATCACCCACTGGCGCACCAGTAGTTTCAGCGGCAACAACGGAACCTGCGTCGAGGTCGCCGCCATACCCGGTGGACACATCGCCGTGCGCAACAGCAAACACCCCGCCGATGGAATGATCCTGTTCACCCACGCCGAGCTGAACGCCTGGATCAACGGCGTCAAGGCCGG
>DATAWX010000222.1:0-12995 GCA_036266995.1 Pseudonocardiaceae bacterium
GCTGACCTGTCCGGTCGGATTACCGAGTTCCTAGAAAAACCGGCGAGGCCGCCGGGCACGCCGGACGACGTTGAGATGGCTTTCGCGTCGATGGGTAACTACGTGTTCACCACCAAGTTGTTGGTCTCCGCGCTGCGCGCCGACGCTACTAATCAAGATTCCGATCACGACATGGGCGGCGACGTCATCCCCATGCTGGTGGATTGTGGCGAAGCGTCGGTGTATGACTTCGCCGACAACGTGGTGCCCGGCGCGACCGACCGCGACTGCGGGTACTGGCGCGATGTCGGCACGCTGGACGCCTATTACGACGCACACATGGATCTCGTGTCGGTGCATCCGGTGTTCAACCTGTACAACCACGCGTGGGCGATCCGTACCGCGATGCCCCCGCTGCCACCCGCGAAGTTCGTCCAGGGCGGCAGCGCCCAGGAGTCGATCGTGGGTGCGGGCTCGATCGTCTCCGGCGCTCACGTGAGCCACTCGGTGCTGTCCGGCGACGTGGTGGTGGAGGCCGGCGCCCACGTCGAGGGCAGCGTGCTGATGCCCGGCGTGCGGGTCGGCAAGGGTGCCATAGTGCGCCGGGCGATTCTGGACAAGAACGTGGTGATCCCCGACGGTGCCCAGGTCGGCATGGACCCTGACCTGGACCGGGAGCGCTACACAGTCAGTGGGGGCGGCGTCGTGGTGTTGGGCAAGGGAGCTCAGGCGGAGTAGGCCGGTGGGCTAGCGTGGCACGGTGCGAACCGTGCCCTGGTGGGCTGTGCTGTCATCGGCCTGCGCTCCGGTGCTGCTGATCGGTGGTTGGCAACTTGCCGCGACCCGCCAGCGGGGTGGTTTCGACCAGGTGAGTCAGACGATCAGTGAGCTGGCCGGCCGCGGTGCCACCGACCCGTGGATCATGACGACGGCTCTTGTGGGGGTCGGTATGTGTCACGTGATCACGGCAGCGGGGCTGGCGCCGGCGGCCATTCCGGGGCGCCTGCTGCTTGCCGCCGGGGGAGCGGCCACTATCGCGCTGGCTGCGTCACCGCTACCGGTCACCGGGGATTCCCCACCTCACGTCGTCGCCGCGGCGGTCGCCTTCACCGCGTTGTCGCTGTGGCCCGCACTGGCGGTGCGGCGCGGCGGCAAGCCCCGACCGGCTGGCTGGCTCTCTGCCGCCGCGGGCCTGCTGGCCCTGCTCGGCTGGTTCGGAATCGACTACTTCGGCGAGGGTTCCCGGATCGGGCTGTCCGAACGCTTCCTGGCAGGGGCGCAGGCACTGTGGCCGCTGGCGGTTGTCGCGCTGGCGCGCCGCCGCTGAAGCCGCGCAGTGTGGTCCAATTCGCTCATGACAGCCGCAGACGAGCCGTCCACCCAGCGGACCGCCAGCTCACTCACCGAGGCGATCGTCGGCTACTACGACGAAACCTGGCTCGACTATCGAATACTGTGGCTCAACAAGGACAACCTGGCCGTCCACTTCGGCTACACCGATGACCGGACCCGCGGGCATACCGATGCGCTGAAGAACATGAACAGGGTGCTGGCGGACCGGGTGGCGATCCAGCCCGGTGAGCGTGTCCTGGATGCGGGCTGCGGGGTCGGCGGCAGCAGCCTGTGGCTGGCCACCGAGCGCGGCGCCGAGGTCGTCGGGATCACGTTGGCCGCCAGACAGGCCGCGATGGCGCGCAGTCACGCCGTCGAGCGACGCCTGACCGACCGCGTCCACTTCGAAGTGGCCGACTTCACCGCGACACCCTTCCCGGACGCGAGTTTCGACGTCGTCTGGGCGGTGGAAAGCTTGTGCCACGCGCCCCGCAAGGCGGCCTTCTACCGGGAGGCTGCCAGGTTGCTGCGCCCCGGTGGGCGAGTGGTCGTCGCCGACTTCGTCCGAGTCGCTCGCCCGCTGGACTCGACCGGCGAGCGACTGCTGCACGAGTGGCTCGACGGCTGGGCCGTCCCGGACATCGACACTCCCGGCGAGCACCTCGAGCACCTGGAGGGCGCCGGATTCGCCGAGCCCCGGCTCGACGACGTCACCGCGCACACCCGCCCTTCGCTGTGCCGGTTGTATCGGATGGCCTACTGGACTTATCCGCTGGCCGTGCTCGGCCGCGTCACGGGAGTTCGATCCGAGGTCCAGCACGGCAATGTGATCGCGTCGATACGTCAGTATCAAGCGCTTCGCCGCGATGCGTGGTTCTACAGCATCCTGTCGGCCACCAAACCGGCAACCAGCCGCTGAGCGCGCTGGTGTGGGCGGCTACGTGATCTTTCTCACATCCGCAGCGCGAGGAGGAGACCATCACCTATCGGCAGCATCAGCGGTATGAGGGTCTCGTCGTCGCGTACCTTGGCGCCGGTCTCGCGCAGGGCAGTTGCGGACGGGTCACGGCATGCCGGATCGGCCACCCGGCCACCCCATAGGGCGTTGTCGAACGCGATCACCCCGCCGGGGCGCAGCAACCGCACGCCGGCCTCCAGGTAGCGCGGGTACTCGGGCTTGGCGGCATCGACGAAGACCAGGTCGTAGCCGCCGTCGGTGAGTCGGGGCAGCACGTCCAACGCCTGCCCCATGATCAGCCGGTAGCGCGACGGCGGGAACCCGGCCTCGGAGAACGTCTGCCGGGCAGCGCGTTGGTGCTCGGGTTCGACGTCGATGGAGGTGAGGACCCCTGCGGGGGTCATCCCGCGCAGTAGCCACAGCCCGCTGGTGCCCGCCCCGGTACCGACCTCGACCACAGCGCGTGCGGCGAGTGCGCTGGCCAGGAATCGCAGCGCCGCGCCGCCGGCCGGCCCGATCGGAATGCAGCCCAACTCCTGGCCGCGCTCGCGCGCCGCGGCCAGTAACCCGTCTTCGGTGACGAAGCTCTCCAGGTACTCGCGCACGGCGCTGCCGGAGAGGGCAGGCGGCCCGCCTGCGCTGCCGGTCGACCTCACGCTGCGCAGCGTAGCGCCGCGGCGTGCACCATCTGGGCGACGCCGCGCCGGATCAGCGCCAACACCCCAACCGAATCAGCCGCACCCGGACCGGCCTACTCTCAGGATCTTCTTACCTGGCCCTTACCTGGTGCACACGCGGGAACCCCATCATATGAGGCGGGATTCGTTGCGGATCGGTGTGCCCGGGTTTCCTGCCCCGGTATCCGCGATGGAACCTCGGAAACATTGGCCGCCGTCTTCGCGTTGCACTACCCGTGCGTGCCCCTGTGACCGGCGTCCTGTCGTCAACCCGGAGGTGGGAGAACCAGCCGATGGCTACCCAGACTCGCTTTTCCGATCTCGCTGCTCCTGGGCAGGAGATCTCCCTCGTCCGGGCGCAGGACGTGGAAAAACGGGCAGCCGAGGCATGGGTACCGCCCTCATGGGATCAGGTGGTGCGAGAACACGCCGACCGGGTCTACCGGTTGGCCTACCGGCTGTCCGGCAACCCGCACGATGCCGAGGACCTCACCCAGGAAACGTTCATCCGGGTGTTCCGCAGCCTGGGGTCCTACAAGCCCGGCACGTTCGAGGGTTGGCTGCACCGGATCACCACCAACCTGTTCCTGGACATGGTGCGTCGACGTTCCCGGCTGCGGATGGAGGGCCTACCCGAGGACACCGACCGGCTTGTCAGCGACGGACCGAGCCCGGAACAAGTCTACGTCGCTACCCACCTCGATCCGGATCTGCAGCGGGCATTGGACGACCTCGTACCAGAATTCCGGGCAGCTGTCGTACTCTGTGACGTAGAGGGTCTGTCCTACGAGGAGATCGGTGCCACGCTCGGGGTGAAGCTCGGGACGGTTCGCAGCCGGATCCACCGCGGCAGGCAGGCGCTCAAGGCGGCGCTCGAAAAGCGACGCGCCGACGCTGAGTAAGGAGGGCTGGATGACGGACCTGCGTGGCCGCAGCTTCTCCGAGTTGGTAGCGGGCCTCAACGCAGGACAACACCTGGCAGTGGACGCCGTGGTGGCGTTCGTCGACGGAGAACTCGGCCCGGTTGCTCGTGACCGTGCCGCCGCCCACCTCACCATGTGCCAGTCCTGCGCAGCGGAGGTGACCGCGCAACACCAGGCCCGCAGCGTGGTTCGTTCGGCGCAGTGTCCACCGGTCCCCGCCGACTTGCTCGCTGCGCTACGCGAGATTCCGCGGACCGCGGACCTGCCCCACGCGCCGGCCGGGCTGGCGGTGACGGCCGAGGGCACTATCGTCGAGCTCGCTGATCCGGACTTGCCCCCCGGGCCGCTGGGTGCCAGCCCACGTTGGGGTACCGGACCCTCGGTACTAGGTCGATGGATCGGGCGATAACCGCGCTACGCATACTTCACCAGGGCGCGGGAAGACTGGCTGATCGCCGGTGCCCACCTGACCCAGGAGACCATGGCCACGTCGCAGGATCACGACTCCTACCGGCCCTTCACGACGGAAGGGCATCCGGGGCCGCCGCCGTTCGTCCCGAGACCGACGCCGCGGCCCCCAGTCGAGCCGGCCGCGGCGGAGCAGTTCGGCCGACCCCCAGGAGTGCTCGGAGCGTTCGCCGATCAGCCCGGTGACGCCATCGGTGAACGGGCTGCCGCGCCGCCAACCCCGGAGGCGTTGGCGGCCGCGTTCGGTAGGCCGTCGCCGTCGGATGACCGGTTGCAGCGGCCTCCTGGGCGCAACGGAGCGCGACCCTCGGCGGGGGATGACGACTTCTGGCCGCAGGGTGCCGGACGTGACCCGTGGCGTGATCCCTGGGCGGCAGCCGTGCTCGGCGCCCCCGCAGTGCGGCCACTCGACGTCGATGCCGGCGACGCGTCGCGGGCCGGGGCCCGGCTCAGCGTGGCGGAGGTGTTGTTCGGTCGCCGAGTGACCAACCGGGCGCTTGCTGCCCTGGCGGCGGTGGCGCTGCTGATCGGCGGAGTCGGCGGGCTCGTGGGCCGGCTCACCGCCGAAGGCGGCTCGCTGCTCAACGATCCGGGCATCACGCTGGCCCAGGTGCAGCCGTCGATCGATCGACCGGCCGGCTCGGTGGCAGCGGTAGCCGGTCGAGTGCTGCCCGCAGTGGTGTCCTTGGAGTACCGGGTCGGCGATCAGGGTGGCTTCGGCTCCGGTGTGGTGATTGACAGCCACGGCTACCTGCTGACCAACAACCACGTGGTGGCTCCCGCCGCGGACATTCCGCACGCCACGTTGGAAGCGGTTTTCTCAGACGGCACCAGACTGCCCGCACGGATCGTGGGCCGGGATCCCAAGACCGACCTCGCAGTGGTCAAGGTGGAGGTCGCCAACCCGACGGTGGCACAGCTCGGCCGTTCATCGGCGCTGAAGCCGGGCGACCCGGTCATCGCTATCGGGTCTCCACTCGGTCTCGCCGGGACGGTGACCAGTGGCATCGTCAGCGCGGTAAACCGGCCAGTGCGGCTGGAGGCCGATGGCGGTAATGGCAATGCGGTGATCGACGCGATCCAGACCGACGCGGCGATCAACCCGGGCAACTCCGGCGGGGCGTTGGTGGATGGCGCGGGTGCGGTGGTGGGCATCAACACCGCGATCCGCACCCTGGGCGCCGTCGAAGGCGGGGGCTCCATCGGGCTCGGCTTCGCCATCCCTATCGACACGGCCAGAACGATCGCGCAGGAGCTGATCCGCACCGGGCACTACCAGCACGCCGATCTGGGCGTCAACGCCGCGTCGGTGACCGACGGCAAGTCCGACGGTGCCCGAGTGCAGAACGTTCAGCAGGGTAGCGCCGCCGCCGAGGCCGGCATCCTGGAAAACGATGTCATCACCAAAGTCGGCAACCGGATCATTGGTACCGCCGACGCGCTGACGGTCGCTGTTCGCGAGCGGGCCATCGGCGAACGGGTGCCGATTTCGCTGGTTCGCGATGGGCGTCCGCTGGTAGTGAACGTCACTCTGAAGTCTGACTGATCAAGCGCCTCCAGTAGGCGAACACGCGCTGCCGCTGTCCTGCGGTGCCGGGCGTAACCTTCCCGACTTGTGACGCTGCGGGATCTTGTCTATGTCGTCTACGAGCGCCGGCTGGCCCGCCGGCTTCGCAGTGCCAACCGCCCCCGCCATGTCGCGGTGATCATGGATGGCAACCGGCGCTGGGCCAAGGAGGCCGGCTTCACCGACGTCAGTGACGGCCACCGGGTCGGTGCCGCCAAACTGGTCGAGCTGCTCGGCTGGTGCCAGGACTGCGGCGTCGAGATCGCGACGTTCTGGCTGCTATCCCCGGATAACCTGCGCAACCGGCCACCGGACCAGGTCGAGCTCTTGCTGGAGATCATCGCTGATGTCGTCGACAAGCTGTGCGCACCGGACACGCCGTGGCGAGTGCGGGTCGTGGGTGCGTTGGATCTGCTGCCGCCGGAGATGGCGCAGCGGTTGACCAGCGCGGCGGCTCGGACCCGAGATCGTCCTGGGTTGGCGGTCAATGTCGCGGTGGGCTATGGCGGCCGCCAGGAGATTGCGGACGCCTTGCGCAAACTGCTGCTCAAGCACGCCGAGGCCGGGACCACCATGGAGGAACTCGCCGAGGTGCTTGACGTCGAACAGATCGCCGAGCACCTGTACACCTCTGGTCAGCCCGACCCTGATCTGGTCATCCGCACCTCGGGGGAGCAGCGGCTGTCCGGTTTCCTGCTCTGGCAGTCAGCGCATTCTGAGTTCTGGTTCTGCGACGCGTACTGGCCGGCCTTCCGAAAGGTGGACTTCCTGCGTGCGTTACGCGACTACGCCGCCCGGCACCGCCGGTTTGGCTCGTGAGTGCGAAACAGTGTTATAGCACTCGATCCCACTCACAAGCTCTATCGTCGGCAGATGAACGCCGCCGAGCTGGTCCGCGAGTACCTGCTGCTGGGCCTACGATTCGACCGCCTCGTCGAGGGTTTCGTCGATGCCTACACCGGCGACCTGGCGCTGCGGCGCCAGGTGGGCAACGAACCCCGGCCGGATCTGGCGGTGCTGGGCCGCCGGGCGGCCCAACTGCGGGCGGAGCTGCCCGATTCCGGACTGGTGCAGCCGCGGGCTCGTTTCCTGGCAGCGCAGCTGACCGCCCTGGAATGCAGTGGCCAGGTGCTCGCTGGTCAGCAGGTGGGTTTCGTGGATGAGGTGGCGGCATACTTCGACGTCGTCATCACACCGGGGGATCCCGAGGTTTACCGCCAGGCGCATGCCGAGATCGACCGGTTACTGCCCGGCTCCGATCCACTGGCCGATCGGTTGGCCGCCCATCGAGCCCGTGATGAGATTGCGCCGCAGCGCCTGGAGCCCGCGGTGGAGGCGCTGTCCAGCGCGCTGCGGGATCGGGTTCGGGTGGGTTTCGGCCTGCCCCCGCAGGAGACAGTGCGCTACGAGGTGGTCACCGACAAGCCGTGGAGCGGGTTCAACTACTACCTCGGTGACTTCTGCTCACGGGTAGCGATCAATGCGGATCTCGGGCACCGGATGGCCCATCTGCCGCATCTGGTCGCCCACGAATCTTACCCGGGCCATCACACCGAACACTGCCGGAAAGAGGCCGGCCTGGTGCGCAGGGATCACCACGACGAACAGACGATCTTCTTGGTGAATACCCCACAGTGCCTGATGGCTGAGGGGCTGGCGGACCTCGGGCTGGCCGCCGCGGTCGGTCCCGGGTGGGGGCCGTGGGCTGGTGAGATTCTGGATGACCTGGGCCTGCGGATGGACGGGGAGCTCGCCGAGCGGCTGGAGACGGCGGCAGCGGGTCTGCTCGGGGTCCGCCAGGACGCCGCGCTGATGCTGCACGATCAGCATGCCGATCCGGCGGACGTGCTGGCTTACCTGCAACGATGGCTGATGATCACCGAACCGCGGGCCAAGCAGATGTTGCGGTTTCTCGGCGACCCGCTGTGGCGTGCCTACACGACCACTTACGTTGAGGGCTTCCGGCTGCTGTGCACCTGGCTCGCCGACCGGCCGCCCATCCAACCGCTGGGCCAGCGCTATCTGCGGTTGCTCGACGAGCCGCTCATCCCGTCGGTGGTTCGTGCCGAACTGGCCGGTTCGTGAGTGGCGTATTCCCAGGACGGCCACACACCGGTACCGTGCGGTAGCAGCGGGATGTGCTCGACGCGTCTCGCCACGGGAGGCCCTGATCGTGGCTTTTGTCGATCGGGCGGGTAAACCGCCCACGGCGAGCACGGGAGGGTCGGCACCCGGCCCTCGTGGTCGGCGCCGCTAAGCCCGACCGGGCGCTGCGGTAGCGATCAACCAGAGGCCGGCCGGCCCACCGAGTAGCGGGCGCGGGTGCCGCGCACGCCAGGGAGCTGCCGTGATCGCTTCTCGCTCGCCACACTCCACCGCCCCCGGCTCGCGCACTTACGTACTGGATACCTCAGTGCTGCTGTCCGACCCCTGGGCGCTCAGCCGCTTCGATGAGCACGAGGTGGTGCTGCCACTTGTGGTCATCGGTGAGCTGGAGGGCAAGCGGCATCACGCGGAACTGGGCTGGTTCGCTCGAGAGGCGTTGCGCTTGCTGGACGATCTGCGGCGAGCCCACGGCCGGTTGGATGCGCCGGTCCCGATCGGAGACCTGGGGGGCACTCTGCGGGTCGAGCTCAATCACTGTGACCCGACGGTGCTGCCTGCCGGGTTCCGTACCGACACCAACGACTCCCGGATCCTGGCCTGCGCGCTGAACCTCGTCGCCGATGGCCGCGACGTCACGTTGGTGACCAAGGACATGCCGCTGCGGGTCAGGGCGGGTGCGGTCGGGTTGGCAGCAGACGAGTACCACGCGCAGGACGTGGTGCCGTCGGGGTGGACCGGAATGAACGATGTCGAGGTCGGGCCCGCGGTGCTGGAGCAGCTCTACAAAGAGGGGATCGCGGATCTCAACGACCATCCGGAGATCGCTGGTCTGCCCTGCAATACCGGCTTGCGGCTGCTCGCCGGGACGGCTACCGCGCTGGGCCGGATCACCAGCGACAAGCGCGTCCGGCTGGTCCGCGGGGATCGGGAGGCGTTCGGGCTACGTGGCCGCTCGGCTGAGCAGCGGGTTGCGCTCGAACTGCTACTCGACCCCGGGGTTGGCATCGTGTCACTCGGTGGCCGGGCCGGAACCGGCAAGTCCGCGCTCGCGCTGTGCGCCGGTCTCGAAGCCGTGCTGGAGCGTGGGGCGCACCGTCGGGTCATCGTCTTCCGGCCGCTGTACGCCGTGGGCGGCCAGGAGTTGGGCTACCTGCCGGGCAGTGAGAACGAGAAGATGCAGCCCTGGGCGCAGGCGGTGTTCGACACCCTGGGCGCGATCGCCTCCCCGGATGTCATTGACGAGGTGATCGACCGCGGGATGCTCGAGGTGATGCCGTTGACCCACATCCGCGGGCGCTCGCTGCACGATAGCTTCGTGATCGTCGATGAGGCGCAGTCGCTGGAACGTAACGTGCTGCTCACGGTGCTGTCCCGGCTGGGAACGGGGTCTCGCGTGGTGCTCACCCATGACGTCGCTCAGCGGGACAACCTGCGGGTGGGCCGGCACGACGGGGTAGCCGCGGTAATCGAGAAGCTCAAGGGGCACCCGCTGTTCGCCCACGTCACCCTCACCCGGTCGGAGCGCTCACCGATCGCGGCGCTGGTCACCGAGATGCTCGAGGAGTACGCGCACTGACCGGTTCGGCCGCTCTTCAAGGGCTACCAACCCGCGTGCGGGACGCCTTGAAGAGCGGCCAACCTGGTAGTTCTCGGGGGCCCGGGCGGCACCTCCGATGCCAGCAGAGCCACGCCCGGAAAGGGATCGGAGAAAACGTCGAGGGCGTCGAGCACCTGCTGCACGCAGCGGGCCGTCTTCTCGTATGACCTCTGTAGCCGGTGCACCGTGCCTGGCTGGCGCATGGCCGAGGCATCGCTGCGGCGGTCCGCCAGCTCGCGCAGGGACGTCAGGGCGTTCTCCACGCGGGACAGGGCTTCGTCGACTGTGCCGAGAGTGTCACCAACCGGCGGGCGGGCGGCACGGCCGCCCGCGGCTCCGCATGCCCTGAGGATCTCGTCGATGCCCTCCAGCACCTCATCGAGACGCAGCGCAAGACGGCGCAGCTCGGTCGGAGCGCGCAGCGTCATGCCTGCGCCGCTGATCGCACGCCGAGCGCCAGTGAGCATCAGCTCGCAGACGTGTCGCCAGTCGTCGTAGTACCCGCGGACGAGGACGATTCTGGCGAGTCGTACGCCCAGCGCCCAGCCTAGCTGTCCCGACCCGACGGAGAAGGCCTGCTCGACGGCGCTTGCCACGGCTGACCATTCGACCTTGAACCAACCGCACGGGTCGGTGATCACAGCCTTGAGCGTCGCCTCGTCCGGTCGCCAGCGGGTACCGGATTCGAATGTCTCGGCGAAGGTGGAACTGGTCAGGTATCGGGCTGCTCCTTCGGCCAGCACCAGCCAACCGCCGAACGCTCGATCCAGCGCGGCACGCCGGTCAGCCTCCGTCTCCTGGGTAGTGGCCACTTCCCGGGCGTAGGCGCGCAGCAGGTCGTGGAAGCGGTACCGCAACTGTCCCGAAGCGCCGTGGCCGGCCACATCGAGCAGATGCAGATCGACGAGAGTGTCCACCAGGTCCTCGGCGTGGCACTGCGGGACGTCGAGCATGGCTGCGGCTACCCAGGGGGCGAAGTCGCGGACCTCGAGCAACCCGAGGAGCCGGAAGGCGCGCTGCGCCGTCAAGTCCAGGCTCTGGTAGCTCAACGCGAGGCTGGCCCGCACGTCCAGATCTCCGAGCCGCAGCTTGTCCAGACGGTGTTGCTCCTCGGCCAGATCAGCCTCGAGGCGGGACAACGGCCAGTGCCGCCGACTACCCAGCCGCGCTCCGGCGACCCGCAGGGCCAACGGCAGGAATCCGCATAGCCGCACGATCTCCCGCGCCGCCGACGCTTCCGTCGCGACCCGCCGCGGTCCGGCAAGCCGGGCCAGCAGCTCGACCGCCTGGTCAGGCTCGAAGATGTCCAGATCGACCAGCCGGGCGCCGGTCAGCCCGGCCAGCCGCGTCCGGCTGGTGACCAGCACCGCGCACCCGGGAGTACCTGGCAGCAGTGGTCGCAGCTGGGCCTCGCACTGCGCGTTGTCCAGCAGGATGAGCAGCCGCTGGTCGGCCAGCCGGCTGCGATACAACGCGGCGCGTTCCTCGGGATCGTCGGGGATCGCCATCCGGTCCACCCCGAGCGAGCGCAGGAACCGGGCCAGCACGTCCGCCGGTGCGAGCGGGTGCTCCTGTGCTCGAAGGTCGACGAAAAGCTGCCCGTCGGGGTAATGGACCCGCAGCCGGTGCGCGGCGCGCACGGCGAGGGTGGTCTTTCCCACCCCGGCCTTCCCGGTGATCGCGACGAGCACCGTTGCGACCCGATCTGCCGCGGTGGCCAGGTGCGCAACCGTGGAGAGCTGGGCCCGGCGCCCGGTGAAGTCGGTGATGTCGGCGGGCAGCTGTGCCGGTGTGATGAAGGGGCTGGTCGGAGCCTCCAGCATCGGGTCGCCGGTCAGGATGGCGTGCTCCAGCCGCTTCAGCTCGTGGCCGGGCTCCAACCCGAGTTGCTCGACCAGGGCGCTGCGAGTGCGGTGGTAGACCTCCAGCGCCTCAGCCTGCCGGCCGGCCTGATACAGCGCAGTCATCAACAACCCCTGCAGCTGTTCCCGCATCGGGTGCCGCGCAGCCAGCTCGACGAGTTCGGGGATGATCGCGTTGGCGTGTCCGCAGGCCAGTTCAGCGCCATAGAGCTGGGCAAGGCCGGCGAGCCGCCGTTCGGTCAGCCGGTGCGCCTCGGCGCGCAATAACGGCAGGTCGGTGATGTCACTGAACGGATCCCCGCGCCACAATCGCAGCGCTGTGCGTAGCACCCCAACGGCATGTGCCGGCTCCCCGATGTCGGTGCTCTCGGCCAGCGCGGACTCGAATCGCTCCGCGTCGAGCTCACCAGGATGCACCACTAGCGTGTAGCCGCCGTTGTCAAACCGGATCCGCGCTGGATCGCCCAGAATCCGGCGCAACCGATGGACGTGCAGCTGCAGTTTCTTGGCGGCGCGCGGGTCTCGCTCACCCGCCCACAGGGCGTCAACCAGGACGTCTACCGGGACCGGGGCGTTCGCCCGGGTGAGCAGGACGCCGAGCAGCATGCGGGGCATCGGCGCGGAAAGTCCGACCGGCTGCTCTCCCTGCCGGGCCCGCAGCGGGCCGAGAACCTCGAAGTCCATCTGCCACCCCGCTCCGCCGCTTTGCCCCGCCAGACTGGAACCGAGTGTAGCGAGATGCTGTCGCTTGGTAACCGGACGTTCCCCCGATCGGTACACGGTCTCGTGTCTGTGCTCACATCGGGCTCCAGCGGGTCACCGCGGGGGCCTGTGGTGCGAACGTGGGTGAACGAGAGCAAGTCGCTGGAAAGCAGAAGGAAAGCGGTAGGACCTACCGTGGTGCTCGCAACGCAACGGATCCCGGGAGAACGGTCGGGCGGGGGACCTGGGATTCCCACGAGTCGAGCAAGAGAGGGGCTTTCTTGATGTCTTGGACCTCCGCACGCGTGGCCGGTTCGATGTTAGCTGCGACCACGGCCGCTGTCGCGTTCGCCACGCCGGCAAGCGCGACAGCGCTCTCCCCACAGGGACAAAGTCCTGGGGTGGGATCCTCCACCATGGTGTCCTGCGGCCTGAGCTACCCGGCCAAGGACCACAGCCCCTGGGTGAACTTTCCGCCCAATACCGTGACCATGCGCAGTGGCCCCAGCAATTCGTGCATCCAAACCGGCCAGGGGCTGCACGACCAGAGTGCCCAGTACCTCTGCTACACGCCCGGAGACGGTGGCACGTGGACCTTCCTGCGCAATACCTCCACCGGGGACCAGGGCTGGGTTCGGGACGACTTGCTGCCCAGTTACGGCAGCAAGGTGCCCTGTGATGAGCACCCACCGCCGGCGACTGTGAATCACGCGTGATGACCCGGGGACTGACCCCGGGTGCTTATATAGCGTGGAGGGCAGCCCCAGCAACGCATCAGGAATACCCCTTTACCCTCGCCGAGTTCTGGAGACAGATCGCAGTCG
>DATAWX010000223.1:0-1992 GCA_036266995.1 Pseudonocardiaceae bacterium
CACCGGCGTTTTACCGGCGGTCAGCGAGGACGCGCGGGTGCAGCGGCAGCCGACGCACCCACGAGCCGTTAATGGTGACCGACGTGTGGTTGCCGCCCGGACTGGCCGACACCTTGACCGAGCCTGCGCCGCGGCGCGCGCCGCTCTATGAACCGTTGTCGGACAACGGGATTGTGGCTGATCGGGGTGCGACACGAAATCACCGCCGAGATCGCCGGTCCGCGCAACGACGCCGCCTTCGGCCTGACCATCGCCCACGACGTGGCTAGATATCCCAGGGATGCAACTTGTCAAGTCAAGCGGCGTCGGCGGTCGGGTTGGGTTGGCGGTGTGCCCAGGCTTTGTGTTCGTCGTATTGGGTGCGGTGACGTAGGCAGCCGTGCAGGATGCCGACGAGTCGGTTGCCCAGGGCGCGTAGGGCTTGGTGGTGTAGGTCGTCGGCGGCGCGGCGTTGGTCGTAGAAGGTGCGGGCGCCGGGGCTGGTCGTGAGAGCGCAGAAGGCCCATTGGTCGATGGCGTCATACAGGCGGCGGTTGCGGACGTGGCGGGCCAGCACGGCGCGTTTGCGACCCGACGCGACGGTCAAGGGTGATGTTCCGGCGTAGTTTTTGCGACACTTGGCGGTGGTGTAGCGGTTCGGGTCGTCCCCGAACTCACCGAGCACCCGGGCGCCGAGGATGACACCAAGTCCTGGCAGGGAGCGGTAGATGTCGGCGTCCGGGTGTACCTCAAAATGTGTCGCCAGCTGGGCCTCGAGATCGGCGAGCTGGCGGTTCAGTTCAGCGATGATGGCGACCATGGCGCGGGTACTGGCCCCGAACGCGGCGGTGACCGCGACGGGAGCGGTCAGCTGCTCGCTACGCAGCATTTCCTGAATCTGCACTGCCCGGATGTCGAGGTTGCGTTGGCGCCCAGCGGCTTTGAGCGCAGACCGGATCTTTGACAGGCTCAGGCGCCCGGCATCGGCCGGCGTGGGAGCACGGCCCAGGATGGCCAGGGCGTCGCGGTCGGCCAGATCGTCGAATGCCTCCAGCGCTGCCGGGTAGTACTCGCGTAGCGCCGAGCGCAGGCCGTTGGTGTGGCGGGTGCGCGCCCAGATCAGGTTCTGGTGTGCCCGGGCCAGCACCTTGATGGCTTGGGCCTGCTCGCTGTCCCCGGCGATCGGACGGTGGTTGTGCCGGTCGGTGCGCACTAGATCAGCGAGCAACTTGGCATCCGCAGCATCGGATTTGGCCCCCGAAACGTGGTGGCGGTCGCGGTAGCGGGCGACCGCCAGCGGGTTGACCCCGAACACCTGATATCTGGCCGCGGTCAAGGCATCCACCCACAGGCCCCGGTCAGTTTCGATCCCGATCACCACCTGGGCGGGGTCCTCGGCATGCTCGGCGATCAGCTCGTGCAACCCTCCGATCCCGGTCAAGCCTTCGGGTAGCCGCCGCGACGCCAGCCTGCCACCGGTTTCGTTCATCAGATACACGTCGTGATGGTCTTCTGCCCAGTCGTCTCCGACGAACAGCATTCGTTTGGCCTCCTCGGATCAATATGGATGAATCCTGTTCGAGCCCAAGGACACCCAGCGGCGACCTAATGGATCAGTGCTCAACCGGCACGACATCCCACGAGCGCTACAGATGACCTCACCAACCAGCCGGGGCACGATCTAGCCCTAAGAATCGGCAATCGCTCCAGGAGCCAAGGGTGCTCACCGGCCGGCGGCTCGGTGATCAGCCTCCCGCTCAAGAACCAAGATCCCCGTCAAGGACACGCTGATCGATTCCCATTAGGTGCCAAACCACGACCGCGATGTCGCCGGGGCGCACCGAGGTAACCGCATCCCCGATGGACATCACGCGCGCTACCGCCTCGTGGCCGATCGCGAAGGGCGGCGGCAACGGCGATGCGCCACGGACGATCTCGGTGTCGTAGTCGCAGCGACTGGCCGCCACCGGCATCACGATCACCTCACGGTCGCTTTGCAGCTGCGGTTCGGGC
>DATAWX010000224.1:0-69308 GCA_036266995.1 Pseudonocardiaceae bacterium
GGTTCGATCACCCGACCACCAGCAGGGGCACGATCTGGCACTAGGACTCCCACAGCATCCAGGTCCGCAGAGTGCTCACCTGCCGGCGGCTACCGGCGCCGAGCCTTCCCTACGACGACCCGGTAGCCCCCATTAGGTCCGGGGTGGCGAGTGCGTCAAGGTGGTGGGCAAGGAACGTCAGCCATCGACGGGCTTGTTCTGGCGGGTACCTCCCCGGCGCCGAGGTCGATTGTGTTCCCGGTGGGGTGGGCGAATCGCGATAGACAACGGGAATGAATGCCTCGAGCAGGTGGTGTTCGACTGCGGCCTGATCGGGAAAATTGAGCAGTTCCCTGGGATCAGATGTGGAGGCGGCATAGACGGTTCGGGCCAGACTGATCATCAGTGGGCTGGTGAAGACACGTGCCAGCGGTACGTCGGGACGCAAGCGCAGGTGATTGAACACGGGACGCCAGCGGTCTTGGGCCCATGGCCCCGCCGTCATAAGGAATGTCGCCGCGTCGTCTAGGTCGACGGGCTCGATCTCCAGCACAGCTGCTCGCATCAGGATCGCGCCGCCGCTGGCCACCGCAGTCTCAAACTCTTTGCTACGGCAGGTCACCACCACCGGATACTTGTCAGCGACGGAGACATCGAGGGCGTCGATGGCCTCCGGTAGCAACTCCGCGGGCATCTCGTCTAAGCCGTCCAGGACCACCATGACCCGTCCCTCGGTGACCATCCACTCGGCCGCGTCAGGGCCGTAGACATCCTGGTTGGCCAGCGCCGGATATTCCTCCAAGATCCGGCGTGCCAGCCAGGTGCGCAAGTGCTCGGTGCGTGGATCCCAAGAAGAAGCGCCCAGCAGTACCGGCACCGGCTCACCCGGCAGCAGACTGTCCAACAGACCGAGGGTGAACAGCAGCGCCAGCACAGTTTTGCCCGCGCCCGGATCACCCAAAACCACCAGCTGCCGAGCCCGGAGCTTCCGGAATAACTCCACCACGTGATTCACGTCGTGACGCAGCCGCACCGGGCGGCCCGGCACCACACCCTCGGTCAACACGTCGGCTAGCCTGGCCGCCACTGGCCGACCGGTGCTCGACCACCGGATGCGGATCGGCTCGGGACGCCGCAGGAACCGCACCGACGCCTCTTGCGTCCACTGGCGACGCACCGCGCCAGCGAGGTCGGTTACCGCCCGATCGAGCCGCTTACTCTCCTCGACGGTGAAACTCACGCTGTCGCGTGGCAAGGTAGCCGACCCGTCCCAGCGACGCCAAGACATCGTGATCTCGGCGAGCCCGTCCAGCAGCGGGGCCAGGTTCTCTGTCCGGGCCACCCACACGGAGTCCCGCCCCCACCCGTCGGTGCTGTTGTAGCGACCTGACACCACCCCGACCGCCACCTGTCCGGTCAGCACGGGAGCGCCGCTCATGCCTTTCATCACCGCATCCGCTACCACCCGACCCAGCGGAATCTGGTCGTCGCGGGTAGTGCCTCCCGCCCAGCGACCATCGGCGTCCAAATGGCGGTAGGAGTGCCCCGGGTCATCCACCGCAACCACTCCGGTGATCGCGACAGGGGTGGTCGCAGTGACCTCGTCGCTGGCCGCCAACCCCGCCACACACTCCGTCAGCGGCTCCTCCGTGACCAGCACAGCCAGGTCGTGCCGCGGATCCAGGCGCACCACCCGAGCATCCCGAGACGGGCCGCCCTGCAGCGGATCCAAGCGGACCTCGGCGTCGATCACGGCGGCACCCAGATCATCGAGCACATGCCAGGCGGTGACCAACACACCCGGGGTCACCTGGAAACAGGTGCCGATCGGGTCGTCGGCATCGTCGAGGAGCCGACCCAGAAACCCGGCGACCCGCTGGTCAACCTTCACCGTTGCCTGCCCCGTGCGAGTCGGCCCGGTAGGTCAAAGTCACCTCCAAGGTGGCCTCACCCGCTGCGCCAGCCACGATCACGTTGCCCTGCGCGGAGAACTTCAACCCGAACTTCACCTCCACCTCGTCCGGGCGCACCGAACGCTGTCCCAACTGCCCGAGCGTGCTCACCGTCGACGCCGCAACCTCCACAATCGCCGACTGCGCCCGCTCCCACGCCTCCGTGACTGCGTCCTGGGCCCGGTCCAACCTCGCCGAGGTGGACTCCGAACCCGCCACTGGGGACGCCTCGACCAGCACCTCCACACCACCTACCCACAGCGGAATCACCCGGCCAGCCACCAATGCCCCACCTCCGGACGGGTCACACTAGACCACAGATAGTAGCCGAGCAGGTGCAAACCCGCCGCTACAGCCTGCCCACCCAGCAAGTCCGCCACTGCGCCATCAAACAGCCTCCTCACCGATCGCTGACCAGCAGAACTAAAGATCCACGACCGGCATGACCGCGTGGAAGGAAGTTCCGCTCATGCCGCAAGTCGCGCGCTCGTGGCGATCACAGGGGAGCACCGCAGCCTGTGTCGCCTACTTCTCCGCCGCATGATCATGCGACAGCGCGGTGTCCTGCCGTGCCTGCCAAGGTGGACCTGTTCGAGATCAACGAGACGTTCGCCTCGGTCGCCATCCATCCCATGCGCGACCTCGACATCGGCTCCGTGGTCGTCAACGGCGGCGCCATCGCGATGGGCCACCCGCCAGCATCCAGCACCAGTACGTACCAACCAGAGAAGTCTGCACAACTGCGTCCTGTTATGTGAATCCCATCACCGGCACGTGCATCACACCGGCTGGGAAATCCTCATCCACCCCGGCCACGTCGAGTTCATCCCGCCCCCGATCATAGAGCCCACCCGGACACGACTGCGTAATCTACTTCGCTGCTGAGCGTCGAGGTTTGCCGAGCTATCCAGGGGAGTGCCATTGCGTCGGGTCGAGGATCAGGTCGGCGCGGGCTGCGGTGGGTGCGATCAGGCGGGCGTTGTGTTGGTCGCTGCCGGTGGTGCGTTCGGCGGCGTGTGCCTCGGTGCGCCCGTATCGGCGGTGCCGGGCGATCAGCCAGCCGCGGCGGGTCCACTCGTCCGGCGCGAGGAACCATGCCTCGTCCAGCAGCCCGCGAACAGCCGACCACGGGGGAGTATCGAGCAGCAGGTAGTTGCCCTCGGTGAGAACGAGCGCGACGTCAGGGGGCACCGGCACCGCACCGGCGATCGGCTCCTCGATGGCGCGCCGGAACTCCGGGGCGTACACGGTGCCGGCGTCGGGAGTGCGCAGCCGGCGCAGCAGCGCGATGAAGCCGGCCGCGTCGAAAGTGTCCGGAGCGCCCTTGCGGTCAGCGCGGCCCAGCCGCCGAAGCTCCGACTGCGCCAGGTGATACCCGTCCATCCCGACCAACACAGCTGCACCGTCCAGCGCGTCGACCAGTCGTCGCGCTACCGTGGATTTGCCGGCCCCGGGTGCACCGGTGATGCCCAGGATCCGCCGACCACCCCCGCTGGTGAGCGCGCGGGCACGGCTGACCAGATCGGGCCACGTCACCAGCTCCGGAGCGTCAGTGCGCGATGGAGTCGATGAGTGCTCTGGCTCCCTGGCGCAGGAGATCGGCGCCGACGAAGTAACCCAGGGCCGCGGGATCATCGGCAACACCCCAGTGGTGGGAGTCGAGCCACTGGCTGCCGTCGAGGCTGAAGACCTTGGCGCACAGGGAAAGCTTGCCGTTGGCCTCGGTGCTGGCGTAGCCGGCGATGGGGGAGTTGCAGTGGCCTTGCAGGGCATGCAACATGGCGCGCTCGGCGGTGGCGTGCCGGTGGGTTTCGGCGTCGTTGAGTCGAGAGGTCATCGCCTGGACGGCGGTATCGGTGCCGCGGCACTGCAAGGCGATGACGCCCGCGCCGATCGCCGGACACATCGTCTGCAACGGCAGGATCTCGGTGATCCGGTCAGCCTCGTTGACGCGGTACAGGCCGGCCACCGCGGCGACGATCGCGTCGAAGTGGCCCTCGTCGAGGCGCATCAGGCGAGTGTTGACGTTGCCCCGCAACGGTTTGATCTCCACGTGCGGGTAGTGCAGCCGGAGCTGGGCGGCGCGGCGCACCGCGCTGGTGCCGATGACGGCACCAGCGGGCAGTTCGGCCAACAGCTTTCCGGTACGGGAGATGACGGCGTCGTGGATGTTCTCCCGGGGCAGGTACGCGGCGAAGGTCAGCCCTTCCGGTGCAGGGACGTCGGCGGGGATGTCTTTGAGGCAGTGCACCGCGAGGTCGACCGAGCCGCCGAGCAGGTTACGGTCGATCTCGCGAACGAACGCGCCCTTGCCTCCGAGCTTGGCGAGGTCACCCATCCACTGGTCACCACTAGTAGTGATCTTGACCAGCTCGGTGCTGACCGTGGAGTCCCGCGCTTCTAAAGCGGTGGCGACCTGCTCGGCTTGGTGCAGGGCCATCGGGCTGGAGCGGGTGCCGATTCGCACGTGCGGCATACCAGAACCTTACGCAGTCCGCAGCGGGCACCGAGGATCAGCCCACTGGCAGAATCCACCGCGCCTAGGATGGGGGCCCGCCGACGGTGGCGGGATGACAAGGAGGATGACTACGTGAGTGAGCCAACCCGTCCTGAGGTGACCGTGCCCGAGGGCCCGGCGCCGTCTGATTTGGTGATCGAGGACCAGGTGGTCGGCGACGGTGCTGAGGCCATCGTCGGTTCGCAGATCAGGGCGCACTACATCGGCGTCTCGCACTCCACCGGCAAGCAGTTCGACGCGTCCTGGGATCGGGGCTCCCCACTGGAGTTCCGGCTGGGCACCGGACGGGTGATCAAGGGCTGGGACGACGGGATCGTCGGCATGCGCGTCGGCGGCCGTCGACGGCTGACCATCCCGCCGCACCTGGCCTATGGCGACCGTGGCGCGGGTGGCGCGATCAGGCCCGGCGAGACCCTCGTTTTCGTCGTCGACCTGGTCACCGTCCGTTAGCCCGACCACAAGCTACCGGTCGACGACGACCCGCCCACCTCGACCGCGGGACACGCAGATCGTCATGGTGTCGGCGCGCTCCCGGTCGGTCAGCACCCGGTCCCGGTGATCGATCTCCCCGGAGATCACCCGGGTCCGGCACGTTCCGCAGAAGCCTTGCTGGCAGGAGTAGGCAACGTTGGGCACCGTGTCGCGGATGACCTCCAGCGCGGACCGGTCCGCGGGCACGGCGAGCACGCGCTTGCTGCGCTGCAGTTCGATCTCGAAGGGTGCGCCGCCCACGATGGGCGCTGTGGTGAACCGCTCGACATGCAAGGCCGCAGCTGCGCTCGCCGGGCGGTCCCGACGAACGTTGGCCATCATTGTTGGTGGGGCGCAGCAATACACGGTGGCTCCGGGCGGTGCGTATTCGAGCAATTCGACACCCGTGCTGGGAAAGCCATACTGATCGTATGGGCGAACCTGCACGCGGGTCGGGTCCAGCGCGATGAGCTCGTCGAGAAAGGGCATCGAGGCTTGCGAACGTCCGGTGTAGACGAGCTGCCACGGCATATCTCCGGCCGCCGCCTGCTTGACCATCGGAAGGATCGGTGTGATGCCGATCCCGCCCGCGATGAATAGATACCCGGCGGCGTGGACATAGGGGAAGGCGTTGCGCGGGCCACGAACGGTCAGCGTGCCGCCGGTACCGATCGAGTCGTGCAGTTCCCGCGAACCGCCGCCGCCGTCGGGGATGCGTCGCACCGCGATCCGGTATGACTTGCGATCGGCTGGATCGCCGCACAGGGAGTATTGGCGACACCGCCCAGAGGGCAGCAGCACGTCGATGTGGGCGCCTGGTTGCCAGCTGGGCAATTCGTCACCTCCGGCGGAGACCAGCCGGAGGCTCCGGACGTCCTGCGCCTCGAGGCGGACCTCGTCCACCACCAGGTTCAGGTCGCGGTCGACCCGCCGGGTCGGTGGACGCTGCGAGAAAGCGGCGGTGAGCCAGTCGTAGAAGGTGATGAGCCCGCCCAGCGTTCGGAACATGCGGTCGGCACGGTGACGCCCCCGCAGGTCGGGCGGGGTGACCCAGTCGGCGTCCATGTCAGGCCTCCGCGGCCAGCGCCGCCGGTGACGTGGCGAGGTAGGCGACGGCCTGGCTGGTGGAGAACTCCTTCGACGGGTGATAGAACGGTCTGGCGTAGTTGAACGTGGTCCCGACCAGCTGGCGGGCGGTGGGCAGCAGACGCCGGTGGCCCGCCCAGAAGAAGTGCCGCCAGCGCGCCTTGACCCGGCCGCCCAACTCAGGGTCGATGCGCATCAGGAAAGCCACCCCACGCACCCACAACCAGGCCATGATCGGCCCGGTGACCATCATCGCGCGCACTCGCCGGTGCCACCGGCCGTCGAGGTGGGTGAACAGATCGAAGGCCACCGCGCGATGCTCAACCTCCTCCGCGCCGTGCCAGCGCAGCAGATCCATCATGGTGGCGTCCGCTCCGGCGGCGTCCAGCGCGGTGGCGTTGAGCGCCCAGTTCCCCAGCATCGCCGTGATGTGTTCGATCGCCGCGATGATCGCCAGCCGCTCGATCAGCCACTCTTCGCGGTGCTTGCCCGACAGGTCGCGATCACCGAGGGCTCTGCGGAACATCCAATCGACCTGCTCGACGTAGGGATCGGTGTCGATGCCCCTGGCCTTCCAGTGATCGAGCACGCTCTGGTGAGATCGGGCATGAATGGCCTCCTGGCCGATGAAGCCAACCACCGCCTCGCGCAGCTTGTCGTCCTCGATCAAGGGCACCGCCTGGGCGAATACGTCGATGAACCATCGCTCTCCTGCGGGCAGCAGCAGGTGCAGCACATTGCAGGTGTGCGTGACCAAGGGCTCATTGGGCACCCAGTGGGTGGGCAGATCGCTCCAGTCGAAAGTGACGTTTCGCGGCTCGAGTACGAGGTTCTCCGGGTCTTGCGGCGCTGAGCCGGTGCGGTGATGGCCGAACATTCCGCCGATCTCCCTTCCGTGGGTTGTCGTGCTCTTCGATGGGCGTTATCAGAGGGCGACGTTGGCTCGGGCCAGGGCGCGAAGCAGCCCCGGACTCAGCCGTGAGACCAACAGCCCGGCTTTGGCTTCGATGGTGATCGGGGCGATGGCGGAGTCGCGCTGCACCGCCCGCACGATCTCCTGGGCCGCCCGGCGCGGGGTGAAGTTGCGCCGGCGGTACAACTCCGTCGCCCGCTGCCGGGCGGTGCGTTCCTCGGCGGTGTCGAGGCCGGCGAAGCGGGTATTGCTGGTGATGTTGGTGTGCACGAAACCAGGGCAGATCGCGATCACTCCGATGCCGGCTTCAGCCAGTTCACCGCGCAGGCACTGGCTCAGCATCAGGACCGCGGCCTTGGTCGTGCTGTACGCCGAGAGCGCTCGGGTGGGCAGGTACGCGGCGGCCGACGCGATGTTGACGATGGTGCCGCCCGCACCGCCTTGCACCATGAGCCCACCGAGCACCCGGCAACCGTGGATGACACCCCAGAGGTTGACGTCGATGAGCCGCTCCCACTCGGCCACCGTGGTGTCGAAGAACGGTCCCGCCACAGCGATTCCGGCGTTGTTGATCACGATGTCCGGGATGCCGTGTTCCTCGCGCAGCAGCGTTGCGAACTTCTCGACCGCGCCGCCGTCGGAGACATCGAGGACGTACGCGCTCGCGGTGGGGCCGAGCATGCTGGCCAGCTGGGCGGTGCGCTCGACCGACTGCTGGTCGATGTCGGTGGCCACCACCTCCGCGCCCTGCTCGGCGAACTCCAGCGCGGTGGCCCGGCCGATGCCACTGCCCGCGCCGGTGATCACCATGAGGGTGTCGTCGAACCGCTTCCGTCGCGGCCCACTACGGCGAGCGCGGCGCAGGCCACGGGCCGCGGGATCACCTTCTGGCCCGTTTTCGGCATCGTCGATCAGCTCGCTCGCGCACCGCGCCACAGTGTGCGGCTGGGTGCGCGGCAGCCAATGGCCACCAGGCAGCTCGCGAACCGCAAGGTTGGGTACCCAACGCCGGATGTCGGTCTGGAGGGGTCGGGAGACGAACGGATCCCGCTGGGGCGCAAGCACCTGCACCGGGACGTCGGTGCGCCGGGGACCGGGTGTCACCAGCCGGGGGAACATGTTCGCCCGGTAGAGCTGCACACCATTCACCGCGTCAGCGACAGCGGGGCTGGCGGCGCCGTCGGACCGGGCCAGCGCGCGTTGGGCGAGCCCCGTACGCCAGACCAGCTCCGGCAACAGCGGCAGCTGGAAGAACGTGATGTACCAGCTCGACACCAGTTGAATGATCAATTCGCGTAGCGCTCGCGGTGTCGGCCGACGCAGCCGCGCCCGGAGCCAGTGTCCTGCGTGGTCCAGGCACGGCCCGGATATCGACGTGTAAGAGGAGACCCGGCCGGTCAGCCACGGGCCAGTCACCGCATGCCAGGCCTGGACCGCTCCCCAGTCGTGGGCCAGCAGATGCACCGGCCGGTCGGGGCTGACCGCGTCGAGCACTGCGGCCAAGTCCTGGGCGAGCTGGTCGAGCCGGTATGCCTGGCGGCCGCGAGGTTTCCCGGACTCGCCGGCCCCCCGGACGTCATAGCTGACGACGTGGTAACGCGGCGCCAGTTCGGCCGCAACGCCGTCCCACAGGGTGTGGTCATCGGGGTAGCCGTGGATGCATACGACCGTAGGCGCGCCTCGCTGCCCTGACTCGTGCACCCGCAGTGGCACGCCATCGCTGGCCATGACGTCCCTGGCCATCACGCGGCCGCCGTTCGCTGCCAGCGGCGTACATGTGGAAGATCATCGTCAAGCCAGTACGCACTGCCGGTGGCGGTGACCACCAGGATCTCCTCGAACTTCACCCCGACATCGCGGAAACCGATATGTGGTTCCACCGCCCACAACCCGGGAGTCGCCGGATGGTTGGAGATCTCGCCATCGGCCCACAACGGTGAACGATGATGCATCCGCTCGACGATCAGGTCGCCGACCAGGGTCTGCAGCGACCGGATGCCGAAGCCGGCCGCGATGGACTTCGGCAGCCGGGAGCGCACCTTGCTGACCTGGTGGCCGATGACCCGACCCGGATAGACGCGGTGCCGGTTGTCGTAACCCTGTTGGACTAGAAGTGCGTCGACGTCGCGATAGATCTGCCGCAGCGGCACGCCTTCGTTGACCCTCTCGACGATGAGGGTCCGGTACTCGGCCAGGTCGTCCATCAGCTGCTCGAATATCCGGTTGGTGCCGAGGCAGCCGGCGTAGCCGATGTCTGCCATATATCCCTCACGCACCGGTGCACAGTCGAGGATGAAAGGCATGTTCTCCGTCAGTCTGCGGGCGGTGGGGAAGAATTGGAGGGGCGTCCGGAAACCGCGAAACGCGGTGCGGTCCCCGAACCATGCGAACGGCGTGTGGAACCAGTCCTGCACTCCCCGCTCGATCAGGTACTCGCGAAGCCTGCGGGCGGCTTGCTTCTCGGTGACGCCCGGCTCCAGGGCCTGCCCGACCGACTGAGCCGCGGCGTAGGACAGCTGCTGTAACTCCCGGAACTTCACAAGATCAGCGGGATCGGTTACCCCTTTGGCTACCACGTATCCGCCTCCCTCCGGCATTCCTACCCTCACGTAGGAACTTCCTACGACATGGTAGGTTTGTCAAGTGGCAGATCGAAAGGTGACGCCGCTGGCGGCTGGCCGGGCGGCTCGGTCCGGACGCGCCCGGGCCGCCCATCTCGGGCCCGAACGTCGGCGGCCACTGATCCTTGACGCGGCGTTGGAGGTCTACGTCGAGCGCGGTTATCGAGGTACGTCGATGCAGGCGGTGGCCGATGCGGCGGGCGTGACGAAACCGGTGATCTACGAGTGCTACCCGAACAAGGAAGAGTTGCTGCTGGCGCTGCTGGACCGCGAGGAGCGTCGCCTGATGGACGCCATCTCCGAGTCGTTGCCGAGCAATCTGGTCTCCGACAACGTGGAGGCGGTACTGGCTGCGGGATTCACGGCCTTTCTCGCCGGGGTGGGTCAGGCGCCGAATTCATGGCGGGTTGTGTTCGACTCCGGCTGGGGTTCCGGGTCCGAGGTGGCCGCTCGGGTGCGACGGGTTCGCGACATGGTGGTGGGTCAACTACGCGAGTTGGTACGTCAGTCCATGACGGTGGCCGAGATTGACGACATCGACCGCAAGGCACCCGTCGTCGCTGAGGTGATCGCCACGATCGCCGAGTCCTGCGCGCGCATGCTGGTGCTGGAGCACTACCCGTGGACGGCCGTAGAGCTGGCCACCTACGTTGCCCGCCTCCTTGCCCGCGGTCTCCGCCCGGTCTGAGCGGTCAACCACACCTCGGTGCGCTGCGGGTCGCGCTGACCCAACCTGGAGAGGAAGGTTGCACACCCGACACCTCGACCCGCTGCACGAGGACGCCCTCGCCCGCGCGCTCACCTCGATCTGCCGCTAACCGATTGACGAGCGATCGCTCCTGCCCGAGAATTTTCGGCCGTGGCTCACCGCGACTGTCCCTTCCCAGGCGGTCACGCCCGATCGACAGCCAGCACCGCAGTGCCAGACAGCGGGATCGGCGCGATTCTGATCAGTTCGCGCTCCCTACCCGAGTACCGGGCCATGTTCAGCCTCACCGAGCGGGATCTTCGTCGGCGAATTCTGGATTGCCCCGGTGGTGCCGCGAGTCTGACCGCCGAGCTCAACGCAGTGGGCGGCGATGTCACCGCCTGTGACCCCGTTTATGCCGACACCACCGCCGAGCGGCTTGCGACGCTGACCCAGGGTGAGACGGCTCGGGCAAACCGCTACATCCGCGCCCACCCCGAGCAGTACCGGTGGAGCGCGTTCGCCAGCCCTGATGATCACTATCAGTCGCGCAGCGCCGCGGGTGCGCGATTCGCCGCTGATCGCTGCGCTCATCCCGAGCGTTACGTCCCGGGCGCGCTGCCTCATCTTCCCTTCGGTGACGGTGTGTTCGACTTGGTGCTCAGCTCACATCTGCTGTTCGCCTTCGCTGATCGCCTCGACTATGCCTTTCACTACGCGGGGATTCTTGAGCTTATCCGGGTCACCGGCACCGAGCTGCGGATCTTCCCGCTGGTGGCGATGGCCGCGACCGTGCCCTACCCCCGCCTCGAGCAGCTACGAACTGAGCTCGCCAACGCGAAGGTCATCACCCGGGTGGTCGACGTTGACTACGAGTTCCAGACCGGTGGAAACCAGATGCTCGTCTGTACCCGCTGACCTGTCCGCTTCGGCGGCGAGACCGGAGCGCCGCATCCGTTTTCCGTACCACACACTCCACATCATGAGCAGCGTGAACGCCGTCACCTGGAGCACCGTCGAGAGCCCGACCATGACGTCGATGGGCAACACATAGATCAGCGGGATGCGCACGGCTGCCTCGACGAGCAGCCCCGCTCCCCACACCACCGACATCACCCGGAAGCCGCGCCGGAAACCGGGACTGGTCTGCCATTTGGTGTTCCACCATGCCCGCTTCTCGCTGGTGGTGGCGGAGAACCGCTGGGCGGCGTGGAACATCAGCGGCCGCCCCACCACGCAGGTGCCGAGGAAGACCAATCCGGCGACCGCGGTGCCGACTGAGTCCTTGGCGAGCATGAACCTGGCGTCGCCGGTGGCGAAGGACAGACCGAGGCCGACCGTGAATATTGCCATGAGGAACGCGGCGAAGCCGTCCAGACGCCGGCTGCGCAAGGCTACGAACGCCACCCGCAGGCCGGCGACGACGGTACCGGCCAGCAGCGCCCGGTAGTCGCTGACGCCGGCGGCGTGCAGACCGTAGTAGCGTCGGCTGACTCGACCGTAACGACGGCCGGTGCGGTGCTTTCCGGGAGGTCGCGCACTGATTTCTCCATGCCATCACCCTCGTGCGCGGGCCAGCCTTGCAACACTACCGACGGTCACGTTTCTGACGTGACAGATGTCAGCTGGGCAGGGCGTGCAGGCGGCGGAGGACTTCTGGAGCGCCGAGGGCTTGGGCGATGGCGGGTAGGTCGGGGCTGCGGGTGGAGCCGGTGAGGGCGACGCGGATGAGCTGCGACGCTTCGCGGATCGAGCCGGGGTAGGCGTCGGGGTTTTTCTTGTATTCCTTGGCGTTGGGCGCGAACCCGTGCTTCGCGGCGAGCTCCCGGATCTGGTTGAACCATTCCTGGGGGTCGTCCAGGTGCTGGTAGCCGTCGGCGAAGTCATGGGCGAAGTTCGCGGCGACGGTTGAATCCACACCGAGCGGGATGAGGCGCTCGTCGGTGGGACCGGATAGTGGGACGAACAGTTGTGGGAAGAAGAATCCGTAGGCGGCCCGGAAGTCCGACCATTTGCGCAGGTCCTTGCGGGGATTGTCGACACCGTCACGCTCCACGGACAGGGCCCGCAGGGCGAGATCCTGCTCGGCGTCCAGGACAGTGCCCAGCTCGGGATCGAATTGCGCCGCCCAGGTGCGGACGGCGGCGATGATCTGGTGCCCGGGCAGGGTCGCGATGTGGTCCGCGCTGAGGTCTTCCAGCTTGACCAGGTCCACCAGCGGGCCGGCGACGCCGCACTGGTCCAGCCGGATGGGGGTAGCGAGTGCCTGGTCGAGCGGGAGCTCGGCGAGCCGACCGTTGGCCAGGCCCCGCAGGTAGTAGAGGACGGCCTCGGCGGGGTAGCCGGCTTCGATGTAGAAGTCGACGCCGGCTTCGGGGTCGGTACGCTTGGACAGTTTGCGTTTCCCGCCCGCTATCTGTTTCATCAACGGCGCGATGTGCGCATAACTGACTGGTTCGAAGCCCAGGGCATCGAATAACTGCAGGTGCAGCGGCACCGAGGAAATCCACTCCTCGCCGCGGATCACCAGCGTGACGCGCATCAGGTGGTCATCGACGGCGTGCGCGAAATGGTAGGTCGGCAGCCGGGGAGTCTGGTCGGAAGACTTCAGGATGACCGTGTCGTTGCGATTGGCTTCATGCTCCAGCTCACCCCGGATCACGTCGGTGAAACGGACCCGATTCCCGGCAGTGTCGGGGGCGCGGAAGCGCACCACGTACGGGGTGCCTTGAGCGAGACTGGCCTGCACCGCTGCGGGATCGGCGTCGCGCCAGATCGCCCACGATCCGTAGTAGCCGGTGGGAATCTTCGCGGCTCGTTGGCGGCTGGTGATGTCGGCGAGTTCGTCCTTGGTGGCGAAGCACAGGTAGGCCTTGCCGTGGCGCAGCAGTTCCCGCACGTAGCTGAGGTAGATGCGTTCGCGGGCGGACTGGTGGTAGGGGCCGTAGTTGCCGTGCTCGTCGTCCTCGTCGGGACGGATACCGAAGTAGTCGAACGCGCGGGCGAACTGCGCCAGGGCGCCTTCGACCTCGCGCGACTGGTCGGTGTCCTCCACTCGTACCAGGTAGACACCCCCGGAGTGCGCCGCGACGTCGCGGTCGATGCTGGCGACGTAGACGCCACCGATGTGCACGAACCCGGTCGGGGAGGGGCCGAACCGGGTGACCTGGGCGCCCTCGGGGAGCTGACGCGCCGGGTAGCGCTGTTCCCAATGGGCGGGTTCGGGCAGGTCAGCGGGGAACAGGGCGTCGATCACCACGCGGTCCAGCATCGCCTACGTCAGTCTCACTTCCGGGCTGAACCCGATCATGGAATGGGGCATCGTTCAGACTGGCCAGGCTACCAATCGTGGTTGTTCGCTACGCTGCCGCAGGTCGGGGGGCTGCCGGCCGGGGCCTGCCCTGATCGTCGGTGTCGACCGCGGCGGCGCGTGACTACTACGCGCCCAGGGCGTTGACCAACCAGTGAATCGCGATTCCTGGAGACAGCATGAACACCTGGGTACTGACCCCGTCCCACCATCCCGGCCTGAGTGACCTCACGACGTCCCTGGCGCAGCTGAACCACCCGGTGGACCGGACGGTAGTGGTCACGACCCTGCCCGAGCCGATCGAACCGGACGACCTGCCGGGGGTGACCCTGCTGCTGTCGCCCGAACTGGGGGTGAACATCTCCCGCTGGTGGAACGTCGGCCTGGAGTGGATTGAGCAGCACCACGAACCCGGGCCCTACGAGGTGCTGTGCATGGCGTCCGACGTGCGCATCGAATGGTCCACGCTGGCGCGACTGCGGATGGTGCTGCGCAACTACAACCTCGCGATGGTCGGCGCCGACTGGCACGGGGTGGTCACCAGCGCGGTCGAGACCCGCTACGACCTGGACCCGTGGACGGCGGAGCACCGCATCCCCGGCGTGTGCATGCTGGTAGCCGGCGAACTCGGGTTGCGCTTCGACGAGCAGTTCCGCTGGTGCTTCGCCGCCGACGACTTCGAATGGCAGCACCGCAAGGCCGCTGGCACGGGCCTGGTGCGGGGCCTGACCTTTGAGCACGCCAATCGGCCGCTGACCGGCGAGCGCGCCGAGTACGCCCAGGTGGACCGTCAGCGGTTCGTGGCGAAGTGGGGCGGGCCGCCACACATTCACTGAGCCACGACACCACGGCGACGACCGATGCTCACGGTCGTACGGCCTGGACGACCACCAGCGTGCGTCGCCCTGGCGTGTGACGCTCGACATGGACATCTGCGAAGTCGGCCGCCCGGCACAGTGCCGCGAAGGCCTCAGCCTGCTGCGCTGTCCATCCATGGCTGGCGAGCCCGGTGGCGCCGGGACTCACGAGGCGCTCGATCGCGAGGAACCGCCCGCTTTGGGCGAGCACTCGCTTGATCTCGGCGAGTCCCGCGGTGACGTCTCGCCAGTGGTGCACGGTCGCCAGCGACCACACCACCGTCGCCGAGGCGTCCGGCTCTGGCAGGTCTTCCGCGGCGCCCTGCGTCCAGGTGATTGCAGATCGATCGCGAGTCAAGGTCCGAGCGAGCCGGAGCATGACGGGTGCCGGATCCACGCCGATCACGCGTGCCCCACGGCGGGCCGCTTGCCTGGCCGCGGTGCCTGGACCGCAACCGACGTCGATGACCCGGTCAGCATCCGACACGGCGGCCAGGTTGGCGGCGAGGCGGGCGGTGGCGCCCCCCGCGAAGTTCATGATGAGACCGACCAAGAGTCCCGGAATCCCGGCGAAGCCCGGATGGTCGGCGTGGTGGTTGACTGCCTCGGTGGTCACAGGTACACCTTGCGGCTTCAAGGTGGCTCGAAGTCAAATGACATTCTGGTGAGGAGATATTTTCATCGAGCGTTGAGTTTGGGGAGTGCCGGCGTTACCGTCGCGGTCATGACCGCAGTTCGGCGTTCTGGTGTCGTTTGACCATGAAGTCGTCCTCGATCTCGGCTACCTCGATGCGCAGCTGCTGCCGGTGGCGGGGGGCAAGGCGGCGAACCTCGGTGAGCTCATCCGCGCGGGGTTTCCGGTACCGGCCGGGTTCTGCATCACCACGACGGCCTACCAGCAGGTCGCTGAGGACGCCTTTGACGCCGGGGCTCCGCCCGAGGAGCTAGCCGAGCGAGCCCGCGCGGCGATCCTCGCGTCGCCAGTGCCTACCGGCGTCGCCAAGGCGGTGAGTCGTGCTTATCGCAGCCTCGGCGACAACGTGCCGGTGGCGGTACGGTCCTCGGCGACCGCCGAAGACCTATCGTGGGCGAGTTTCGCCGGGCAGCAGGACACCTTCCTCAACATCGTCGGGGCGGACGCCGTGCTTGAGGCGATGCGCCAGTGCTGGGCGTCGCTCTGGACCGACCGGGCGGTCAGCTACCGGACGACCAACGGTATCGATCACGCCGCCGTGCGGCTCGCTGTCGTCGTCCAGCGAATGGTCGAGCCGCAGGTAGCAGGGGTGATGTTCACCGCCGATCCGGTGACCGGCCACCGCGGGCACACGGTTATCGATGCCAGCCCCGGTCTGGGTGAGGCGGTGGTGTCTGGAGCGGTCAATCCCGACCACTTCGTCGTCGACGCTACCGGCGCGGTGCTACAGCGCAGGCTGGGCGACAAACGGGTCGTCATCCGTGCCGTGCCCGGCGGCGGAACCGAGCGCATTGCCCGGCCCACGCACGCTGACCAGCCCTGCCTCAGTGCTGGAGGGATTCGTGATCTCACCGCATTAGGGCAGCGCGTCCAGGCGCACTACGGCGCCCCGCAGGACATCGAGTGGGCGGTGGACGGCACCGGGGTGCTGTGGCTCACTCAGGCCCGGCCGATCACCACGTTGTACCCACTGGCGCCCCCGCTCGACGATGACCTGCACGTCTACTTCTGCGTGAGCCTCGCACAGGGGTTGACCCGCCCGGTGACGCCGATGGGCATCGCGGCGTTCCGGCTGATCGGATCCTGCATATCGGAACTGGTGTTCGGCTCGGTGGTTACCGACCCGGTGGCCGGGCCGGCGGTGTGTGCGGTTGCTGGGCAGCGGCCGTTCGTCGACATCACGCCCGTCCTGCGTAGCCGGGTCGGCCGGGCGCTGGTGCCCCGGGTACTCGACGTGATGGAGGCTCGCTCGGCGGTGGTGCTTCGACGGCTGTGCGACGACCCCCGGCTCGCGGTGCAGAACACGTCACGGTGGCCGTTCGTACGGAGGCTGCTCGCCGTGCTCGTGCGCTTCCGGGTCCCGCTGCAGATCGGCCAGGCACTGCTCTGGCCCGCCGCGGCACGGCGGCGGGTAGACCGCATCGGCCAGCGGCTGCGTTCGCAGCTCAGCGTGCCGGCCGGGGTGACCGCCACGCAGCGGTTGGACCACGCGCAGCGGCTGCTTGCCACGTCAGTTGTCCCGATCATGCCAGCGGTCACCCCGGTGGCCGGTGCCGGGTTTGTCGCCCGAGTACTCGCCGGCAAGCTCGCTCGGGACGTGGAGCCTGGTGAGTGGGACGAGATGCTGCGTGGGTTGCCGCACAACGTCACCACCGAGATGGATCTGGAACTGTGGGCGCTGGCGACGCGGATCCGTGCCGATGCGGAGGCTTCCGCCGCGTTGCGGGAAGCGACCGCTGCCGTGCTGGCGCTGCGCTATACCAGCCGCGACCTGCCGGCACAGCTTCAGCGGGGGCTTGCGGAGTTTCTGGCGCGGCACGGGCATCGGGCGGTGGCTGAGATCGACGTGGGTATGCCGCGATGGTCCGACGACCCGACCTATGTCCTGGGTGTGTTGGTCAACTACCTGCGGCTGGAGGATCCGGAACTCGCCCCGAACGTGCAGTTCTCCCGGGGCAGCCGCGCCGCCGAGGCCGCTGTGGCGGCGTTGGTGAGTCGGGCGCGCCGCCGCAGTCGGCTGCGCGCCGCAGCCGTGCGCTGGTCGTTGAGACGGGTTCGGGAGCTCGTCGGCCTGCGGGAGACGCACAAGGACTACCTGGTCCGCGTGCTGGCGCACGTCCGGGGACAGCTGGAAGTGATCGGTTGCCAGCTCGCCGCGGCGGGGATGCTGCGAAGGCCTGAGGACGTCTTCTTCCTCGACCTGGTCGAGGCTCGGGCCGGGCTCGCCGGTACCGACCTGCGGGCGGTCGTCGTGCAGCGCCGCGAGGACTACCAACGAGAGCTACGTCGACGGCAGGTGCCGCGGATCATGCTCTCCGACGGCACCCAGCCAGAGGCCCTCGCCAATCCCGATCACCAACCGGCTGATGGTCAACTGACTGGAACACCGGCGTCCGCTGGGACGGTGACTGGCACAGCCCGGGTGGTGCTCGACCCGGTCGGCGCCCGTCTGGAGCCGGGCGAGATCCTTGTCGCACCGTCGACCGACCCCGGTTGGACACCGCTGTTCCTCACCGCGGGCGGTCTGGTCATGGAGATGGGCGGCGCGAACTCACACGGCGCCGTTGTCGCTCGCGAGTACGGCATCCCCGCGGTGGTCGGGGTTCCCGACGCGACGCTGCGCATCACCTCCGGGCAGCAGATCACCGTTGCTGGTGCGACAGGCCTTGTTGAGCTGCACTGATCGCAGGTCATCGGCTCCAGGATGGAGGGCCGCTGAGGTGGGTGATGTAGCGCTGCGCTGAGCGGCGAATGGCGGCCGGTCCGTCCTCCACGACAGTCCGGCCCCACCAGCCGCCGTAGATCCGGTCGAAGCGGTAACCCTGCACGCGGTGAGAGATCGCCGCGACGGTAGCGGCGTCGAGTGGGATGAGATTGGGGTAGCTCCACATGAAGCTCACCCACTGCCGGTCTTGCACGACTGTAATGGTGTCGCCGGTGAGCAGGGCGCCCCGCCCGTCGGATCCGGCCGGCCAGTGCAGCACCGCCGCACCGTCGAAATGGCCGCCGATGCGGGCCAAGGTCAGGCCCGGGACTGGCGTGACCTCGTCAGCGCCAAATAACTTGATTCGGGGTGAGGGACGCTGGATCCAGTCCTGGTCCGCGGTGGGGATGAGGATCGGGGCATCGAACGCGTCCGCCCATTCCACGCACGCGGCGTAGAAGTGCGGATGTGACAGGCAGATCGCGGCGATGCCCCCGCGGCGGGTGACTTCGTCGAGCGCGGCATCGTCGAGCAGGGAGACGCAGTCCCAGAGCACGTTGCCCTGTGGGGTGCAGATGAGCAGCGCTCGCTGCCCGATGGCGAAGGATGGGAAGGTCCCGATCCCGAGCAGGTCGGTCTCCTCTTCCCGGACATCGCTGGTGTGGTCGCGGGCGAGCTCGGTTGCGGTCGTCCAGCGCTGGCCGTCCCACCCGATATACTGGCGTTCGTCATCGCAGATGGGGCACGCCGGCGGCGGTTCGGCGGTGTCGGCTTGTTGAACACCGCACGTCATACAGATCCACGCGGACATATCGTGATCTACCCCTTCGTCATCGCGTTGACGTCGCGCTACCAGGTGGTATTTGTACCCAATGGCTCATAGGCAACACATCGACATCCAGGTCCACACTCGCGCGAAGGCCAACGCCGTGTACGCGCTGCTGCGGGACGGCGCGAGCTGGCCGAGGTGGACGTCGATCGATTCGTTCGAGCTGGAGCGGGCCGGTGAGCCAGAGCCGGAAGGAGTCGGCGCGATCAGAGTCTTTCACAGAGGCAAGGTTGCCGGCCGGGACCAGGTCGCCGAGCTAGTCCTCGATCGCAGGTTCAGCTACTTGCATCTGTCCGGGCTGCCTGTACGGGATTATCGCGCAGATGTCGATCTAGAACCGGAGGCGGAAGAGTCCAGGATTAAGCGTCCATGACCACTGACCGGCTGAGCACCGCTGTCGACGCGCTACGCCTCGTGGACCATCATGTTCACAGTGCCATGGTGGGCGATGTCAAAGGTGCTGCATTCGAGGCTGGATTCAGTGAGTCCTCGTGGCAGCCACCCGTGGGCACGACCCACCTGGATTCCCAGTTGGGTTTCGCGGTCCGCCGTTGGTGCGCTCCGGTGCTGGACCTACCTCCGCATGCGGACGTCACTGCGTACGTGTCCCGCCGGCGCGATCTCGGCGCGCAGGAGGTTACCCGCCGGTTTCTCGCCGCCAGTGGTGTCGGATTGTTCCTTATCGATACCGGTTGCCGCGCTGAGCTGACTTTGGGACTCGAAGAGATGGCGGCGGCGTCCGGTGGCGCCGTGTCGGAGGTTGTACGACTGGAATCGGTTGCCGAACAGGTGGCTGCCAGTGGCGTGGATGCGACGCAGTTCGCCGACCGGTTCGCTTCGACGCTGGAAGAACGGGCTCGGTGCGCAGTGGCGTTGAAGTCGGTCATCGCCTACCGGTACGGCCTTGACTTCGATCCCGAACCACCCAGTGTCGACGAGGTGCGCCGCGCTGCCGGACAGTGGCTGCGGCGACAAGAAGCCGGCGAGCCGCGCCTGACCGATCCAGTGCTATTGCGCCACCTACTCTGGACCGGCGTCGAACGTGGTCTGCCATTGCAGTTCCACGTCGGGTACGGGGATCCTGATCTCACCCTGCACCGCTGTGACCCGTCGCTGATGACTGATTTTCTTCGCCTGGTACAGGATCGCCACGTGCCGGTGATGCTGCTGCACGGCTACCCCTATCATCGCACCGCCGGATACCTGGCCCACGTGTTTCCCCATGTGTATTTCGACGTCGGATTGGCGGTGAACTACACGGGGGCGCGGTCTCGTGCAGTTGTCGCTGAGTCACTGGAAGTGGCCCCATTCGGAAAAATGCTGTTCTCCTCCGATGCGTGGGGACCGGCCGAGCTGCATTATCTCGGAACCGTGCTGTGGCGGCGTGCCATGGCCAGCGTCCTCGGCGAATGGGTGGAATCGGGGGAGTGGTCGGGTGCTGACGCGGTGCGCGTCGTCACGATGGTGGGCGCGGACAACGCGAAACGCGTCTACCGGATGCAGGAGTCGCCATGAACGATGCACAACTTCGTCGACAACTGAGCGTATGGGAGGCCATCGGCATCTCGCTGGCGTTGATGGCGCCCTCGATGGCGGTCAACATCAACCCCCAGGGCACCGCGGGGGTGGTCGGGCGCGCCGTCCCATTGGCGTTCGCCCTGGCCACGGTCGGGGTCCTGCTCATCGGCTACACGTTTGTCCGACTCTGTCAGCGGTTCCACCACGCCGGGAGTGTTTACGGCTTCGTCGGGGCGACCCTGGGACCTCGCCTGGGTGTCGTCGCTGGATGGGCGCTGCTGGGTACGTACACGCTCTACGGGGTCGTCACCTCGACGGCAGCCGGGGATCTTTGGTGCGACGTTCTTGGACAGCCTAGGGATCTGGACCCATCAGCCGCCTTGGTCTAGTTTCCTGATCAGTGCTATCGCGCTGCTCGGGGTGGTATCACTGGCCGTGGCACCCGTCCGTGGAGCGACCAGGATCCTGCTGTCTATCGAGGGTGTCACAGTCGCGCTCATCCTGGTCGTGGCCGTCGTGCTGCTCGTCCGGCTCACGACCGGCACCGCGCCGCAAGGGCATAAGATCGACTTGTCGGTGTTCGCCGTCCCGCCCGGTACCGGCGTGTCGGCGGTATTCCTTGGCGTCGTCTTCGGTTTCTTGTCCTTCGCCGGTTTCGAGGCCGCCGCGACGCTCGGTGAAGAGGCACGAAAGCCTCGCCGAGATATCCCCAGAGCGATTCTGGGGACCGCGATCTTCGGCGGGTTCTTCTTTGTGTTCGTCACCGCAGTGGAGATGATGGGTTTTGGTACCGACGACAAAGGCGTCGCGACATTCACCGCCTCGGGATCGCTGCTGGGCGACCTCGGCTCGCTGTACGTGGCGCGTTGGGTCGGTGAGATCATCACGATCGGTGCAGCGATCAGCGCGTTCGGTTGCGCTCTGGCCTGCGCGGTCGGGGCCGCGAGGTTGCTGTTCGCGCTCTCGCGGGATGGCGTTGGGCTAACCGCATTCGGCACGATCTCGCCTACTCGGGGGACTCCGGTTCGCGCGACCGCAGCCGTCGTCATCGGCATGTACGTGGTTGTTGGTGCCACCTGGTTCGTGCTGCGCGCCAGGCCATTCGACCTGTTCCTCGCATCCGGAACCATCGGAACGTTGATCCTGCTGGTGGCCTATGCGCTGGCCACGATCGGCGCGGCGAAGCTGTTGTTCTTCTCCACTCACCGCGAGGTTGCGCTCTGGGAGATCGTCGTCCCAGCACTGGCGTTGCTGCTGATCGGTTACACACTGTTTCGCAACACCTGGCCGTACCCGACCGGTGCTGCCCGCACTTATCCGGCATTGTCCGGACTCTGGCTGCTGGTGGGCGTCGCGTGGGTGCTCGCACGCCCCGCGGCGACCCGCCGCGCAGGTCAGCTGCTCGTCGCCGGTGAGGGGCTCCGCGGACACCACGCCGCCGAAGCAGGGGTCGGTGTCCGGACTCAAGCACTGTAACGACGGGTCCGCGCCACTAGGGCCCTGCTCAGGCCGGGCACCGCGACGGCGAGCCGACGGCGGCCTGGAACTGCCACGCGGCGGGCCAGCACGTGGTATTCAGCCGCCTCGATCTCGTCCAGAATGCCACCGTAGAGACGAAACGCGGTGGCTACGCAGGCCCGGGACACCGGGGTCAGCATCGGGATCCCCGGCGCTGCCCTGCGGTAGATCGCCCTGGTGCGTGCCACCAGGTAGGCGAGCGCGCGGCGCACCCGAAGATCGGGTCGCCCGGTGCTGCGGCACCACCCCAGGAGCTCCCGGTCAACCCCGAAGGACGCCAGCTCGTCGGCGGGCAGGTAAACCCGGCCGCGATCGAGATCCTCCCCGACGTCACGGAGGAAGTTGGTGATCTGAAAGGCGATACCCAGCGCGGCGGCGTGCGGCTCAGCCCGCTCCCGGGGCACCACGGTACCCAGCACCGGCAGCACTTGCAGCCCGATCACCGCCGCCGAGCCATGCACATAGCGGGCCAGGTCGTCGAAGGTCTGATAACCCGCTACCCCGCCTTGTTCCACCGGTCGATCCATCTGCATCGAGACCATGAAATCCGCGAAGTGCTGCGGATCGATCTGGTAGCGAACCGCGGTGTGTACCGGCGCTGCCAGCACCAGGTGGTCCGAACGGCCGTGCGCCAGCCCGTCGAGCAGTTGCTGGGCAAACTCATCCAACTCCGCGAGGCGCTGCGGCCACGGCCGGGTGTCGCAGAGGTCGTCGACGATCTCATCGGCGTACCGGGCCAGGCCATACAGGGCATGGATCGCCGGCCGTTGCCCAGGGGGTAGCAGCCGGGTCGCCAAGAAGTAGGTGCGGCCGTGCGCCGCATTGAGTTGCCGGCACCGGGCATACGACGCGCGCAACGCGGGCTCGATGATGCCGGCAGCGTCGAGCTCACGGCTCATAACGCATCCACCGACACCGGATCGCTGCGCTGCCGGCCAGCATCATGGCCAACCGCGTCGCGGCGCAGCGCGGCCCCCGCGATCAGCGCCACCGCCACCATCGCGAACTGGTAAGGCCAGTCATGGAACGCGCTCTGCCCAGTGGGGTAGGTGCTCAGCACCAGCCACGTCGAGGCCGTGACCGCCCACGCAAGCGACCGTCGCGGCCAGGGCAGGGCCGCGCTCAGGACCAGAGCCCAGGTGAAATACCAGGGTAGGGTTGCCGGCGCCAGCAGCACCGCCCACAGCAGCGTTACTGCTGCACGTCGAACGGCCACCGGTCCGCCGTCCCTGGCCAACCACCACTGCCGGGCGAAGATGGCTACGAAGACCCCCGAGCCCAGCAGCCGGCAGACCTCGATGAAGGGGCCGTCGCTCAGGTGACCGAAGGGTGCCGTCAGCGCGTGCGTCAGCTCGCCGGCGGCGGTGGGTAGCGACATCCAGTTGACGATCAGCGATGGTGCGTTCAGGGCCGGGATCCAGCCCAGGCCAACCCCGGACAGCATCGTGATCGCGGTGAACATCGTGGCGAACACCGCCACGCCGCCCGCGCCGGCCCGGCGCAGTTGCGCCCGCCGGTCACCGGGCAGGTGAGCCGCCCACACCCAGACCAGGAACGGCAATGCGATCCCGGCCGACGCCTTCACCGCCATCGCCGCGGTGACCACGGCGATCCCCGCGACGTGCCGGCGCTCCAACACCAGCAGCGTGCCCGCCGCCAGCAGGCCGATCATCAGCAGATCGTTGTGTGGTCCACCGACCAGATGCACGATCGTCAACGGGTTGGCGATCACCAGCCACAGCGTGACGGTGCGATCGCCACCAAGCAGGTCGGCCAGCCGGGGCAGCGCGTACACCAGCAGCGCTAAGCCGCCTACCAGCACCAACCTGATACCGATCACGCCCAGGATGAGGTCATCACCGGTCAACCGGTTGATCGTCTTGGCGACGAGGATGAACAGCGGGCCGTAGGGTGCTGGGGTGGTCTGCCATACGTAGTGCACGTTGTCCGCGATGGCTCCTGGCGGCAGCTTCACGGGTCCGAGCTGGTAGGGATCCAGCCCGCGCAACGCGAGCGCACCCTGCGCCAGGTAGCTGTAGACGTCCCTGGTGAACAGCGGTGGGGACAGCAGCAAGGGCGCCGTCCACGCTGCACTGGCGACCTGAACCTGTTGGACGGTCGCGGTGCCGCTCAGCACGTCGCGGCCCAGGCGAACCCACGCCCACACGATCATCCCGACCCCGGCGTAGAGCGCCACAGTGGCCAGGTCGTGACCGTGCCCGTAACGGATCCACGACAACGGTCCACCGCTGATCAGTGGGTCGCTGACGAGGATTCCGCCCGCTCCTACGGCCATGGTGGCCAGCAGCACTGAACCGATCAATCCGAGCAGCACCGGGCCGGTGAGAAGGTGGCTCAGGCGCAGCCGGTCGAGCACCGCCTTCGATGACACTGTCGGTTCAGCCGCTCATGGCGGTGCTTCGGCGGGCTCCGGTGGTAGTGATCCGGGCCGCGGCGAGCTTGCCGGAGATGATCGCGGTGGGCACCCCCACCCCAGGCGTCGTGCCGCATCCGGCGAGTACGACGTTGGTCCGGCCGCGCACCAGGTTCGACGGACGGAACGGCCCGGTCTGGGCGAAGGTGTGCGCAGCCGAGAACGGGGTTCCGACCGCAAGTCCCTGCGCCGCCCACTCGGCGGGGGTGACCAACTGCTCGACCTCGATGGCGTCGCCCAAGTCGGCCAGTCCGCGCTGCTCCAGCGTGCCGACCAGCTCATCGCGGTAGGCGGATCCGAGACTGGCCCAGTTCAGCGGTGCGGTGCGCAGATTGGGGCACGGCGCGAGGATGTACAGCAGCTCGCGTCCCTCAGGCGCCAGGCTTGGGTCAGTGGCGGTGGGTCTGGTGACCAGCAGCGACGGGTCGGTCATGAGCTGCCCGCGGTAGATGATCTCGTCGAAGGTGCGTTCCCACTCGTCGCCGAAGAAGATCGTGTGATGGGCCAGCTCCGCCCAGCCCGGCCCGCTGCCCGGCCGGACACCAGCGTGCAGCACCACCGCTGAGGGTGACCAGCGCAGCGGCACCAGCCGCTGCGGGGCGCGGCCGAGTAACCGGTGCACCACGGGTAGGTCGGGGGTGAGGACCACTGCGTCGGCGCCTACCCGTTCGCCGTCGGCGGTATGCACCGCGGTGACCCGTTCCCCGAATTGCTCCAGGCTGGTCACGGTCGTGTTGTAGCGAAACTCGGCGCCGGCGTCGGTGGCGGCGTCGGCCATTGCCTGCGGCAACGCCTGCATCCCACCGCGGGGAAACCAGACCCCGGCCACCGTGTCCATATAGGCGATCACCCCGTACGCGCCGAGCGCGCGCTGCGGGGGTACTCCGGCGTAGAGCGCCTGGAAGGAGAAGATCCGTTGCAGCCGCTTGTCGTGCAGGAATCGACCGACCTGGGCGCCCAGCCGGCCGAAACCTCCTAGCGCGGCCAGCGTGGCCAGATCTTTGACGGCGTCGCGGCTGGCGACGAGGTCCAGTGGGGAGTCGAAGTTTCCGCCGATGAACCGGCCGATCTCCACCTCGTAGAGCCGGGTCAGCCACCGTCGCAGCCGCCGGTAGCCGGTCGCTTCGGATGGGCCGGCGACCGATCGGACCTCCGCCTCCATCGCGTCGGCGTCGGTGTGTACGTCGATCACCGACCCGTCGGCGAAGCGGGCCCGGTAGGCCGGGTGCAGCGCCACCAGGTCCAGCCGGGCGGCCAGCGAGTCACCCACCGCGGCGAGCGCTTCGTCGACCAGCTCCGGCATGGTGAGAACGGTGGGACCGGTGTCGAGCCGGTAACCGGCGAGATCGCTGCGGCCGGCCCGCCCGCCTGGATGGGGCTGGGCCTCCAGCACGGTCACCCGCCTACCGGATCCGAGCAGGTGCAGCGCCGCCGACAGCCCGGCTAGCCCGGCACCGACGACGACGACATGATCGGTGGGTCCGGGCACGGTGCGCACGAGTGCACGTTACGCCCGGACTCCGTACCGCATGCTGTCGCCTTGACCGTCAGCGCACTCGGCAGGTGGCTTGTGCGGCCAGCTCCGCCAGCCGGGCGCCGGCCGGTTCGGCCAGCTCAGCGGCGTGCAGGCTACTCAATGCTGAGGTGGTGAGCGTGGTGATCCGGCGCTCGACCTCGGCCACCGCGCCGAGCTCGATGAGCAGCTCACGGACCTCGGTCACGGTGTGCCCGTCCACCTGAGGGTTCCCGATGGCGCCGCGCAGCAGATCAGCGGTCCCGGTCTGCCGCTTCTCATCGGCGGCCCGCAGGGCATAGGCCAACAGCAGAGTTCGCTTGCCCTCACGCAGGTCGTCGCCGGCCGGTTTGCCGGTGACCCCGGGGTCGCCGAACATACCCAGCAGGTCATCGCGAAGCTGGAAGGCGATGCCGATGTCGGCGCCGAACCGGCGGTAGGAGCGCACCAGGGCGGGGTCCGCTCCGGCGATCGCCGCACCCAGGTGCAGCGGGCGCTCGACGGTGTAAGCCGCGGTCTTGTACCGGTCGATCCGCAGCGCGGTCTCGGGCCTCTCGTCGCCGCTGGCCTGGGTGACCACGTCGAGGTATTGCCCGGCGAGCACCTCGGTGCGCATGGCCTGCCACACGACATGCGCTCGACTGAGCTGCTCCGGCCACAGATCCGATCCCCGCAACATGTCATCGGCCCAGGCCAACGCGATGTCACCGAGCAGGATGGCGGTGGCCGCGCCGAACCGTTCCGGTGCGCCCAACCACCCGGCCGCGCGATGCTGGGCCGCGAAGTCGACGTGCATGGTCGGTGCGCCTCGCCGGGTGGTGGAAGCGTCGATCAGGTCGTCATGCACCAGGGCGCAGGCCTGGATCAGCTCCAACGAGCTCACCGCCCGCAGCACCGCCCGGACGTGTGGGTCGTCGGGGGAGCCGCCCGCTCCTCGCCAGCCCCACCAGGCGAAAGTCGGGCGTAGCCGCTTGCCGGGGCCGAGAACGAAATCACTCAGCGAGTCGACCGCGGCGGCGAACTGCGGGTCGATCCGGGCCGCCTCATCGCGCTTGCTCTGCAGGAAGGAGGCAAGCTCGTGGTGGACTTCGGCGCGGAGGTCGTCATCGAGCGGATGCACCTGCTGATCTTCCGCTACCTCGGTGACGGTCCGAGTGCGGGTTGGGCGGGCGGCGTTCCGCTGCGCCATCGAACCTCCATGCGTATCGTGGTGACTGCACCGCGTAGCCACGCTCTCACTCGCTGTGTATATCGACGATAGGGCTTGTTCCTGCCGGTACGTGCCCGAGTTCGGTCGCCGCGGGGTCCCGGTTCGGTTTGGCCGCGTGCATGCGTCGCTCCGACGAGCCTTCTCCGCAACCCGGCCTCGCTAGAGTGGCTGCATGACGGCCATCATCGACCGGCTCGGCGGAGACCGCCCGGTGTTCTCAGTGGAGTTCTTCCCGCCCCGCGACGACGCCGGGGAGAGTCAGCTGTGGCAAACGGTGCGCGACTTCGAGCCGCTGGACCCCGCCTTCGTCTCGGTGACCTATGGCGCCGGGGGGTCCAGCCGGGATCGCACGGTGCGGATCACCGGGCGGATCGCGCAGCAGACCCCTCTGGTCGCGATGGCGCACCTCACCGCGGTGAACCATTCGGTGGACGAACTACGGAAGGTGATCGACAGCTACGCCGAGGCCGGGATCCGCAACGTGTTGGCGCTGCGTGGGGATCCGCCGGGCGACCCGCTCGGGGACTGGGTGGCGCACCCAGAGGGCGTGCAGTACGCGCAGGACCTGGTCCGCCTGGTCCGGTCGCTCGGCGACTTCTGCATCGGTGTGGCTGCGTTCCCTGAGCGCCACCCGCGGTCGCTCGGCGCCGAGTCCGACGTACGGTACCTGGTGGCCAAACTGCGAGCCGGCGCTCAGTTCGCGATCACCCAGATGTTCTTCCGCGCGGAGGACTACCTGCGACTGCGGGACCGGGTAGCCGCCGCGGGTGCGGATATGGCGACGGTGCCGATCCTGGCCGGGGTGATGCCGATCACCACGTTGCGTGGCGTGCAGAAGATGGCTGAGCTGTCCGGCTGCACCATCCCCACGGCGGTGCGCGAGCGACTGGTCGCGGTGGGTGACGATCCTGCCGCGATCCGGCAGGTGGGGGTGGACGTTGCGAGCGAGTTGTGCGAACAGTTGCTCGCTGAAGGCGCGCCAGGCCTGCACTTCTACTCGCTCAACCGCTCCCGCTCCACCCACGCCGTCCTGGCCCGCCTCGGCATGGCGCGGGTGCGCTCAGTCCCGGGTTGCTGAGCGACGTCAGCCGTTGATTACTTCCCGCACAAAGGCTGCGCGACTCTCGAGTGCCTCATAAGCCAGGAGCCGGAACGCGGGTGAACGGGCAGTCTGATCAACGCGGCAGGCTGCATCCAGGTTTTCGAGGACGTCTTCTGCGGCATATTCGCGAGTCTGGAAAGAAACACTCGCCTTCTCGAAGCGAGTAGGCCAGTCGAGGTCGCGCCGAAGGTTGACTTCAAGCACCGCTCCGAGTGGATGGTGCCGGAATCGCTCGGGTTGGGATAGGAGCTCCTTGAGCGCTCGTGCGGTCCCCGGCCCGTGGATCCCCCCACAAATGACTGCGCGATATCTGCCCGTCTTGCAGTAGGGATTACGAGCCAAAGTCACGACGGAAAAGTCGTTGGAGCCATGCGTAATTTGAGCGTGATGTTCTTGATCGGCCGGATCTATGATACCGAGCGTGCGAAACTTGTTCATCAGAGCCTTCGCCGTAGATCCATCAAGAACCTTTCTAGCCAACTCTTCTGCTCGCCCGAACAGGCGCTGGTCGGAATCGTCTCCAATATTTTTCGTCGCACCGTCTGAGTTGAGCGACTGAGCAATGTTCCAGAACAAGTTCGCGAACGTTTCATCTTGCATGCGCGGATCGAGTCGGAACTGCTCATCGCGAGCCACGACATCGTCGTCGATCCTAAAAGGAAAGATCGCATCGTTTTTGTTCAGAATTCTTGCTCCCCAGTTGACCGCTGGACTGCCAACGATCAATAAGTTGCTCTCGGCGAGTTCTGGCATCGCCTCAAGGTAATCAAGAGGCATACGCACCAGCAGCTTGTCTGATCTGATGACTGAGTGCTGCATAGTTTTGCCAAGATAGCTGACATACATGGCATCTGTCATGGAACCTGAATAGATCAGACAATCGGCAGCGCTCTGTGCGCGCGGTTCACGGCGGTCTCCCAGAATGATCGTCAGGGGATCATTTCCGGGGAAGTTTGCCAGGGAACCAAGAGGTGTTTTGTTTGTTTTTCGAGCGTCGTCGCGCGGCGGGCATAAAAGAGAATCGAGTGCTTGGTTAAAGATCTCCGGCTTGTCCCGCACGTCATGCTCAGCGCGAGCGAGGAGCCAGTCGGTCAGCCATTGCGAGAGTTCGCCGGGGTCAGGTGCAGCGTGGACGCGATCGTTCCGGAGACTCTGGTAGAGCTCATTGAGCACTGACAGACCGGGAAGTTGTACGCCGTTCTCGAACAAGCTGATCTGCTGCGCGGTCCGAGCGGGTTCAAACTGGTGAGCAAGCCACCGTTGGGTAGGTGTGCTCCCATCGGCGGGTCTCGCCTGCTCGCGAGCGTGCTTGATCCGATGGCCGAGTCGCCGCGCGGCCGGGTTGGGCAGCTGCAACGCCACTGCCATCACCACCAGACGGGTAGTCGAGCAACTGTCGAGTTGATTGTAGCTCAAGATGCAACTGTTTGAGGAGAGAAGTTCGCGCACGGTATCAACTCTGTGATTGACCGCGCTCGCTGGCATGGTGGAAGCTGAGTCGTCATGTTGGCGATACGACCGATCGTGCCCGGCTGCGGGCCCAGTGCCATGGGAGGAGGTCGCGATGTGGTTCGAGTGGCGCCCGGCGAGCAGGTCGGCCCGCACGCCAGACTGGCCAGCGGTTAAGCGCGCGGATGAGGCAGGTCGGCCACACGCCCCGTTGGGGCGAGACGCGCTGCTCGGCTTCTGGGGCTTGGTTATCTCGGCCGTGATCACCGCATCGGTGCCGCTGGTGCTGAATGATCGGGACTCAGGTCTGCAACTGCGGCCAACCGAGCCCATGGTGACGGCGCTCACGGTGCAGACCCATGGCGAGGCATGGCTGTATCTCGAGCCGTCGACGAAGTCTGTTGCTCTGTTCCACCTGCTCGATGGCGAAGACGTCGATGTTGTGTGCCAGCGACGTGAGGGTGAGATCGTCTACGACCCGAACCCGCAGCGCGGCCAACTCGCTCAGTGGCCAGTGTGGGACCGACTGTTGAACGGCTTCTGGTTGCCAGATTTGGCGACATCGTTGCCGAAGGTGCCAGGTGGCACGCCTCCAGGATGCGTGCCGAGATGCTGAGGTATCGGCTCGGCACGCGGGCCGGGGCTAGAGCGGCAGCGTGCGCACCAGCACGGCGAACTCCCGGGAGTCTCCGGTGAAGTGGTAGTGCCGAAGCAGATCGGTGAATCCGAGCCGACGGTAGAGCCGCCATGCCCTGGTGGGCCCCTCGGGGGTGGACAGCAATGCGCGCGGGGCGTCCACTCTGGAGAGTAGCTCGGTGAGCAGCGCCTTACCGATGCCCCTGCCTTGAGCGTCCGGGTGCACATGCAGTTCGGTGAGCTCGAAGTAGTCGGCGAGTTCGTCCTGGGCACTGCGCCGATCGATCTGCGTGAGCCCGCGGTGGACCTCGTCATGCCACCACTGCCCGGGAGCACCGCGGTATCCGTAGCCGATGCCCACCAGGGCGTCCGCGTCGAAGGCGGCCATGCACAACCAGCCGGACCGCAGCATGTGTTCCCGCCACATCGGACTCCGATGCCGCGCGGTGCCGGGCGGGTAGTGCATGGCCGTGACATAGATTCGCAGCGCCTCATCAAGCCGCAGGCGCAATTGCTGGGCCGTCAGTTCAGCCAGCTGCGCTGGTTCGCGGATGGGCATCGCGGTCATCGCTGACCTCCAGTATCGGCCGACGTCGCTGCGAAGCGGGTGGCGTCCACAGAGTGCCTGAATTCCAGCAGACCGCGCCAGGTGTCGAGCCGCGCCGGCGGAGATTGGTACTTGACGGGACCGAGCGTCGAGGGGTTACCCTTCAACTGTGTCGAACATATGTTCGAACAAGGTCCGGCGGTGGGGCGGGGGAAGCGCACCGCCGCCGGACTCCGCCGACTTCCCCACGGCAGAGCCGATCCGTTGTCGTCAACCCAGGTCGCCGATCCCGACTCCCGACCAGGAGGCCGAAGTGCCCGCCGTTGCTCCCCCCACCACAGCCCACGTGTCACGGTATGACCGCCCCAAGCACAACAGGCCGAAGTACGAACGACGCAGTTACCGGCTACCCAGCGTACGTGTGCTGTTTGAGCAGGCTCGACAGGGACTGCTCGACGCCGAGTACGCCGCACGTCCAGTAGATCGCTACGCCCAGGCGCACCTCGCGGCGCTGCGTGCCGCGGCGGCTGTCCTGGCGGCGCGGGCCCGACCGCGCAACCGCGCCCAACCGACCAGCGCATGGACGCTGCTGGCCACAGTGGCGCCGGAACTGGCGGAATGGTCGGCGTTCTTTGCCGCCAGTTCGGCTACCCGGGCCGCTGCCGAGGCCGGTGTCCACCGCCTGGTGACGGCTCGCGACGCCGACGACCTCGTCCGGCAAGCCGGCGAGTTTCTCGCCCTCGCGAGCCATACGGTGGCGAGGACCTCCCCATGACGGCCCCGCGGCCGTTGATCGACTACGGCCGGATGCTGGACGTGATCGGGATAGAGGCCGACTTGATGCTCGGCGCGGCCGAGTCAGCGTTGCCGTCCGCGGCACAGGCCGAGGTACCAGGCTGTCCTGATCTCACCCTGGCTGAGACCCTGCGGCACGTGGGCAGCGTGCACCGGGCGACCACGCTGTGGGTACGAGACGGGCACCGTCCCGAACAGTGGCAGCGATCACCGTCAGACGACGATCTGGTCGGTTTCGTCCGAACCGGCGTCAATGAGTTGCTGACGGAGCTGGGTCGCCATGAGCCGGCCGAACCTTGCGACACCTGGTGGCCTGCCGATCGCACACACGGCTTCTGGTGGCGTCGGATGGTTCACGAGACCACCATTCACCGGGTCGACGTCGAGGCTGCTGCTGGTGGCCCGGTACATTCCATCGACCCTGAGCTGGCCCTCGATGGCATCGATGAACTGCTGTTTCTGTGGTTCGGTCACCGTCTCGGCGAGCTGGGGATGTCCTCGCCCCAGCAAGGCGCGGTTGCTCTGTCCGCTGCGGATCGCCGCTGGTTGGCGATCTTCGAGCCGGGCTGCTCGATCGCTCGGCGGGTCGAGGAGGCCGACGCTCGATCGGCGGACGCGATGGTCAGCGGCGATCCCATGGAGATCTACCTCTGGTCTTGGGGCCGGCTGCCCGATCAGTCGGTGCGGATCACCGGCGACCAGGATGCCGTCGGCCAGCTCTGGACGTTGTTGCGCCCGGCAACGCAGTGAGCCGGTCAGTCCCTCAGGCGCGAAGCCGCAGTCCTCGGGGCGTGGCGCGGAACCCGGCGTCCCGCAGCAGTTCGGCCAGCGCGGAACCCAGCGCCGCCTCACCGTCGGCGCGCTCCACGGACAACGAACCAAGCCAGCCCTGGTGGACAGCACCGGCCAGCGCGTGTACCGCGGCGCGCAAGACGCCGGTGTCCTCGGTGAACGACAGGAGTGACCGGCCGCCGCGTTCGACGTAGAGCACGGCGGCACCGTCTACCAGGACGGCCAGCGCGCCGGCCTTGCGCCCAGGTCGGTGCCGTAAGTCACCCACGGTGGGCGGCCACGGCAGAGCTGCCCCGTAGGGCTGGGCGGGGTCGGTGGCGGCCAGGACCACCGTTGCGGTGCTGCCTTCGCTGGGCTGGCCCACGGCGCGAAGCCGGTCGATGGCGCCGGGGACGGCGAACTGCGCGGCCCCGAGTCCCTCGACGACGTACCCGCGTCGGCACCGGCCGGACTCCTCCATCGCCCGCAGAACCTTGTAGACGCCGGCGAAGCCACCAGTGACGCGCTCGGTGTCCAGTGCTCCTCTGGTGAGGACGCCGTGGCGCTCGAGGAACGTCTCCGCCCGGGCATGCGCCCGGCGGGTCGGGTCGGGCCGCTGGGTTGCCGGTGTTTGGTGCCCCGGCGGTGGTAGTACCGGCATCGGTGACAGCGACCAGCGTCCCGCGGCCGTGGGTGGACCGGCGCGGGACGGCATCGGTGCCCGACCTGCGCGCATCCGTGCGTATCTACCGCGTGGTGCGGACCGGCGTGGCCGGTGCGCGGCCGAGCGGCCGGACACTAGGACCCGTAGCGGCGCCAGCGAATCATTGGTCATCAACCCGGCCCACACCAGGTCCCACACCGCCGCGACGACGTCGGCGTCACTGGGTGCCGGTTCACCGTCGGTGAGCAGATGCTGAGCGCTCCGATCGGCCAGTTGCCGGAAGAACAGCGCGCCACCCTCAACCGGGCCACCAGCGGGGTCCCAACCCACAGCGCGCAGGACGCCTCGTTGTATGGGCGTGAGCGCAAGCTGCTCATCGAGGTCCGGCAGCACCAGGTCAGCCAGGTCGGTAGGAGCGAGCGCGATCCACCCGTCGCCACCAGGCAGTGACCCGCAGCCGATCCAGGTCACCTCGCCGGAAATGGTGAGCTCGTCGAGCAGGGCGGGGGAGTAGCCGGGCAGCCTGGCTGGGAGTAGCAGCGATTCCAGAGCGCTGGCCGGCACCGCTGCTCCAGCCAGCTGCTCCACGGCGCCGAGCACGTCCTCCGGGGTCGGTGCGCTGCGCAGCCGGCGTGTCAGACCTGACCCGTCACGCCCGGTGTTCGACCCAGGGTCCCAGGACGCGATGCCGTGCCAGGCGGGCATGAACCGGCCCAGGGCGGCCTGCTCGACTGGTTCCACCTCGGCCCGCAACCGGGCCAACGACGCTCGCCGCAACCGCCGGAGCACCTCGGTATGGCAGTACTCCGTGCCCCCGCCGCCAAGGTCAACGGGACGCAGCTCGCCCCGCACCAGGGTGCTGGTCCTGGTCATCCGATCCAAGACCGCGACCACCACGGCGACCCCGAGTCCGAAGCGAGCTGCTGCTGCGGTTGCGGTAAACGGCCCGCGTGTTCTGGCATAGCGCAGCAGAAGATCCCCGAGCGGGTCGGCCACCGGCTCGGTGAATACCTCTGGAACTCCTACCGGTAGGGCCACGCCCAGCGCGTCGCGCACCCGCCCGGCGTCCTCGATCGCGATCCAGCGGGCCTCTCCGGAGATCCGCACGGCAATCGCCCGACGGGCCGAGCCGAGCTCGGCGAGCCACTGTGGGGCGACCCCGCGCTGCGCGGCCTCGGCCTCGGTGAGATCGCCCAGCGCGCGCAACAAGTCGGCGGTGCTCTCGACGTCCCGGGCGTGGCGGTCGGGGTCGATGCGCTGCAGCTGTGCCTCGAGCTCGACGAGTACCGCGGGGTCGAGCAGCTCCCGGATCGCCTCGGAACCCAGCAGCTCCGCCAACAGGGTCGAGTCCAGCGCGAGCGCCGCGGCTTTGCGCTCGGCCAGCGGAGCGTCGAGCTCGTAGAGGAACATCCCCACGTAACCGAACAGCAGGCTGCGGGCAAAGGGTGACGGCGATGGGGTGGCGATCTCGACCACCCGCACCCGGCGAGCCCGCACCTCCGACATCAGCTCGCGCAGCCCGGGTAGGTCATAGACGTCCTGCAGACACTCGCGCATCGCCTCCAGCACCACCGGGAACTGCTCGTACTTCGACGCGACGGTGAGCAGTTGGGCTGAGCGCTGCCGCTGCTGCCACAGTGGAGTGCGACGCCTCGGGTCCCGGCGGGGCAGCAGCAGCGACCGCGCGGCGCACTCCCGGAACCGGGAGGCGAACAGCGCCGAACCACCCACCTCGGCGACTACCAACTGCTCGACCTCGTCCGGGTCGAGCAGCACGTCCTCGACAGTGGGCAGCACCTCGGCGCCGTCGGCATCCAGGGCGTCGGGTAGCCGTAGCACGATCCCGTCATCCGCGCTGGCCACCTGCGCCTCGACGCCGCGCCGTTCCCGCAGCCGGGCCCCGATGGCCAGCGCCCACGGCCCGTTGACCTGCGCGCCGAACGGGGAGTGCACCACCATCCGCCAGTCGCCCAGCTCGTCGCGGAACCGCTCCACCACAACGGTCCGGTCGTCGGGTACGTGCCCGGTGGCCTCGCGCTGCTCGTGCAGGTAGGACAGCAGGTTGTCAGCCGCCCAGGCGTCGAGCCCGGCTGCCTCGATGCGGTTGCGGGCCGCGTCGGATCCGGCGCCGCTCAGCTCGCGGACGAATGCGCCCAGCGCCCGCCCCAACTCCAGGGGCCGACCCGGCGCGTCGCCCTTCCAGAATGGCATCCGGGCCGGTTCACCGGGGACCGGCAACGCGATCACCCGGTCGTGGGTGATGTCGAGGATCTTCCACGAGGTGGAACCGAGCAGGAATGTGTCACCCACTCGGGACTCGTAGACCATCTCCTCGTCGAGCTCACCGACCCGCGAGCCCGCGCCGTCGGCACCGCCGGGGGTCATCACGGTGAACATCCCCCGATCCGGGATGGTGCCGCCGGAGGTGACCGCTAGCCGCTGCGCTCCCGGCCGCCCGCGCAGCTCGTCGCTGACCCGGTCCCAGACGATCCGGGGACGCAGCTCGCCGAACTCCTCCGATGGGTAACGCCCGGCAAGCATGTCCAGGACTGCGTGCAGCGCCGAATCGGGTAGTGCCAAGTACGGCGCAGCCCGGCGGACCAGGGCGGCGAGATTGTCGACGGTCCACGGATCCAGCGCGACCATGGCCACCACGTGTTGAGCCAGCACGTCGAGCGGGTTGCGGGGGTAGCGCAGCGCTTCGATCGCCCCGCCGGCCATCCGTTCCGCGATCACCGCGCAGGAGACGAGGTCGCCGCGGAACTTCGGAAAAACCACGCCACGGGACACCGCCCCCACCTGGTGCCCGCCCCGGCCGATCCGTTGCAGGCCCGACGCCACCGTCGGGGGCGCCTCGATCTGCACGACCAGGTCCACCGCGCCCATGTCGATGCCGAGCTCGAGGGAGGAGGTGGCGACCACGCAGGACAACCGGCCGGACTTCAGCTCCTCCTCGACCAGGGTTCGCTGCTCGCGTGCCATCGAGCCGTGGTGCGCCTTGGCAATCACTTCGGGGGCGCCGCCGGCGCGCCCGGCTTGGCCCATCAGCTCGGCCGGCATCCGGTCTCCTGGCGCTGGAGGTTCCTCGGCGGCGAGCTCGTTGAGCCGGGAGGTGAGCCGTTCGGCCAGCCGGCGTGAGTTGGCGAACACGATCGTCGAGCGGTGGGCCCGCACCAGCTCCAGGACTCGCTGCTCCACCGCCGGCCAGATCGAGGCACGGTGCTCCGTCGGCCCGTCAGCCCCCTCGATCAGCTCGCCCAGTGCTGACATATCCGGTATCGGGACCTGCACCGAGACCTCGATCGTCTTGGCCGACGCCGGCTGCACCACGCGAACCTGTCGGCTACCGGCAAGGAAAGCGCTGACCTCCTCGACGGGACGCACCGTGGCGGAAAGTCCGATTCGTTGGGCGGGTTTTTCCAGCAGGCAGTCCAGGCGTTCTAAGGACAGCGCGAGGTGCGCGCCGCGTTTGGTGGCGGCCACCGCGTGCACCTCGTCGACGATCACAGTGTGGACTCCGCGCAGCGCCTCCCTGGCCGCCGACGTCAAGAGCAGGAACAGTGACTCCGGGGTGGTGACGAGCACGTCGGTCGGGGTCCGGGCGAAGGCGCGGCGCTGATCGGCCGGGGTGTCGCCGGTGCGCATTCCCACCCGAATGTCCGGCCTTGGCAGGCCCAGCCGGTGCGCAGCCTGCCGGATACCGGCCAGTGGGGAACGCAGGTTGCGCTCGACGTCCACCGCCAGCGCCTTCAACGGCGAGATGTAGAGCACCCGGCAACGCCTCATTGGCTCGTCTGGCGGCCCGGATACGACCAGCCGATCCAACGCCCAGAGGAACGCCGCGAGTGTCTTGCCCGATCCGGTAGGGGCGACGACCAGCGCGTGCTCGCCCGCGGCCGCCGCCCGCCACGCGCCCTCCTGGGCGGGGGTAGGCGCGGCGAACGCCCCCGCGAACCAATCCCGGGTGGCGGGGGAGAAGAGGTCGAGCACATCCACACCACCATCATGGACCGCTGCACCGACAGTTCAGGGAGACTCGGTGTTCTCCAGGGGCGGAGGCAGCTGAACCGGCGTGTGTGCGCCCATATGTCGACGCCGCCAGGGGCTTGTGCGCCCGGACGTGATCGGCCGACGGTGTGCCTGGGCGGAATCTAGCGCAACTTCGTTCCAAGGATGTGGTGCCAGCTCATTATTGGTTGTGACGCTCCGGCATAAGCGGTTACGCGAGCTCGTGCTGGACATGCTCACGAACTCGACATTGATGCCGTGACCGGTGTCACAGAAGAACGACGAGCCCGATCCGTTGGGCCGTCGTCACTCTCCGTGACCTCAGGCAAAGGACTGTCGTCGCGTACGAGTGTGCCGCTGTGGGCAACTTTCCGCCAAAGTTGCCCACAGCGGCACACTCGTAGCAGAACAGACCGCCTTTTCTAGGGGCTGGTGGGATTAGTGTGCTCTACGGCGTGACCACCATCGAGATCGATGTCACGTTCGCACAGCAAGCCCGCGCCAGCCTAAACGGTCCGCCCAGTCCGCCAGTATGGTCCACGGAGGTTGTGGGAGGAGATCGAGCAGGCACACGCCTGGTAGATCAAGCACGGTCGGCCGACCTATACCCGGCTCGGAAGCGTCAGAGCGTTCGAAGCAACTACTTCCGCAGGGCGGCGCGGCCGTCGACGAGGATCGTGCGGAGGCGACCTACGTCGGCGATCCGTCGCTCGGCGAGGTGATCGGCCGCGACGGCAGGCGGCACGCCGTCGCGTTGAGCCAGCTCGAAGATCGCCCGGGTGGTGTCGAAAATCTTCGCCACCCGGGCCTTCGCCCGCTGGAAGTCGAAGCCCTCGATCTCGTCGGCGACCTGAACGACTCCACCGGCGTTCACCACATAGTCGGGTGCGTAGAGGATGCCCCGCGCGTCGAGAACCTTTTCCACACCGGGGTGTTCCAGCTGGTTGTTGGCTCCGCCGCAGACGACCTTGGCGCGCAGCGCGGCCACGGTGGGGTCGTCCAGCGCGGAGCCGAGCGCGCACGGGGCGTACACGTCGATCGGCTGCCGCACCAGCGCCGCGGTGTTCGGCGCCACCACCACCTCGGGGTATGCGGCGCGGACCCGCTCGATCGCCTGTGCACTGATGTCAGCCACGATCACCTCTGCGCCGTCGGCGAGCAGGTGGTCAACGAGGTGGCGCCCAACCTTGCCGACCCCGGACACGCCCACCCGACGTCCGGACAGTGTGGGCGCACCCCAGACGTGCTCGGCGGCCGCGCGCATGCCCTGAAAGACACCGAAGGCGGTCAGGATCGAGGAATCCCCGGCGCCGCCGTGCGCCGACGATCGTCCGGTGACGAACTCCGACTCCCTGGCGACGATGTCCATGTCCTCGACGTAGGTGCCGACGTCACACGCGGTGACGTAGCGCCCGCCCAGCGACTGCACGAAGCGCCCATAAGCGCGCAGCAGCACCTCGGTCTTGTCCCGGGCCGGATCGCCGAGGATGACGGCCTTGCCACCGCCGTGGTCCAACCCGGCGAGTGCGTTCTTGTAGGACATCGCGTTGGACAGGTGCAGCACGTCGGCGAGGGCGTCTTCCTCGCTGGGGTAAGGGTGAAACCGGGTTCCACCCAGCGCCGGCCCGAGCGCGGTGGAGTGGATGGCGATGATGGCGCGCAGGCCCGAAGGCTCGTCGCGGCAGAATACGATCTGCTCATGGTTGCCGGATCGGAACACGTCGGTCACGGTGGTGGGCCCCTCCCGCTCGGTGTCGCGCGCTGCTCTGCGCAGCGTATGCCTGCGCCGGTCGCATCAGGCGCGGACGGCTGATGGCACCATCTGGCGGGTACGCCGTGAAGGGAGAGCGCATGCGGGTGACCGGACTGGGCCACGCCGGGCTGTTCATCGAGACGGCTGCCGGCAGTGTCCTTTGCGACCCCTGGGTGACCCCCGCTTTCTTCGGCTCGTGGTTCCCCTTCCCGGACAACAGCGACCTGGACTGGGACTGCCTCGGGCAGGCCGATTACCTCTACGTCTCACACCTGCACCGCGACCATTTCGACGACCAGCTACTGCGCCGGCACGTGCGCAAGGACATCACGGTGCTGCTCCCGGACTATCCGACCGACGAGCTGGAGCGTGAGCTCGCAGCCGTCGGGTTCCGGACCTTTCTGCGCACGCAGTCAGGTGTCGCGGTGCACCGCGACGGGTTGCGCATCATGATCACTTCACTGACCGGGCCCAGTGACGGCCCGATCGGTGACTCCGCGCTGTCCCTGGACGACGGTCGCACCGTGATCCTCAACCAGAACGACGCCCACCCGCTGGACGTCGAGCAGCTCCGGGCCTTCGGCGAGGTGCACGGGTACTTCACCCAGTTCTCCGGCGCGATCTGGTGGCCGATGGTCTACGACCTGCCCGACGGCGCGCGCACAGAGTTCGCCCGTCGCAAGCGGGCCGGGCAGACCGACCGGGCGCTGCGTTACATCGACGCCGTGGGTGCCGCGCACGTGTTTCCCACCGCAGGCCCACCGTGCTTCCTCGACGAGGAGCTCTTCGAGCACAACGGTGTCGGCCGCGACGGGGACAGCATCTTCACCGATCAGCGCGAGTTTCTGGCCGAGTTGTGCTCGGCGCTTCCTGACGTGTCAGCGCACCTGCTACTTCCGGGAAGTGTCGCGGAGCTCGACGGGTCGCACTGCGAGCTCAGCCACCAGCACTCGACAGCTGAGATCGAACACATCTTCGGCGAGAAAACCGCCTACCTGCGCGAATACCAGGCCCGCGCGCAGCCGGCTCTGGCCTGGGAGCGGGCCAGTCGGGCGTCGGTCCCTGCTGACCTGCTTGAGCAGCTCAAACAGTGGTGGGAGCCGCTGCTCGAGCGGGCCGAGAACATCTGCACAGGAGTCGGCGGCCCCGTTCGCCTGGACGTCGGCAATCGCCCGCTGGTGATCGACTTCATCGCTCGGGAAGTGCGTGAGTTCGCCGGTGAGCACTGCCGTTACCGGCTGTCCATCTCGGCGGATCTGGTCGCCACCAACCTGGCCCGCCGCGAGGTGGACTGGTCGAACAGTCTGTTCTTGTCCCTGCGGTTTCGGGCCAGCCGGGTCGGCCAGTACAACGAGTTCGTCTATATCTTCTTCAAGTGCCTGTCCCAGGAGCGCATCGACTACGTCGAGAACTGGTACGACGAGTGCAACGACGATGGCGCGGACGTGGATCTGGACGGCTGGCGGGTGCAACGCCGCTGCCCGCACCTCCGCGCCGACCTGGCGAAGTTCGGCAGCATCTCCGGTGGGACCCTCACCTGCGCCCTGCACGGCTGGCGCTTCGACCTCGCCACGGGTCGCTGCCTGACCGCGGCCGGGCACCCGATTCGCGCCATGCCGGTCACCGCCGCCGCTGCTGCCACCACCAGCGGATAAGCACCACCAGCGCGCAGAGCAGGCCGAACAGCATCACCAGCTGGCCGGTGGTAGAGGACAGTCCAGTCGGGTCGCCCGGTGTGAGAACTCCCAGGACGAGCACCCCCTCACGATAGCCGCAACCAGGTCCCTAACCTGGACAGATGCGGATAACCCACCTCCGGCAGCGGATGGACGAGGAATTCGGCCCGGCCAGGGCAGCCGCACTAGCCCATGATCATGTGTTCGCCGAGCTCGGTGGTCGGACGGTGAACGCAGCGGTGGAGGCGGGGGTTGACACCAAGCGGGTGTGGGCCGTGGTGTGCGCCGCATTCGACGTCCCCGAGGGGCGGCGCTGACCGCTCACCTACATCCCGGTGCCGGTGGGCGCGGCAGTCTCGCACACCGGCGTGTCGTTCCCGACGTCGAACAGGTGTTCGCTTAGGATTTGTCCACAGCCGGAGCCCTGTCCACAGATCCGGCGTGAGTCGCCGCGAAGTGTCAGACCTATCGCTTAGCGTCGGCGCGACCCAGACGAACCGATCAGCGAGGTGGACCGTCAGATGGCACCAGGACTGGACCGGGAGAAGGCGCTCGAGATCGCCTTGGCCCAGATCGAGAAGCAGCACGGCAAGGGCTCGGTGATGCGCCTCGGCGAGGAGGGTCGCGCGCCCATCGAGGTGATCCCAACCGGCTCCATCGCCTTGGACGTGGCATTGGGCATCGGTGGCCTGCCCCGAGGTCGGGTGATCGAGGTGTACGGCCCGGAATCCTCCGGAAAGACGACGGTTGCGCTGCACGCCGTGGCCAACGCCCAGCGGGCCGGCGGGATCGCCGCGTTCATCGACGCCGAGCATGCGCTGGACCCCGACTACGCGAAAGCGCTCGGCGTGGACACCGACGCCCTGCTGGTCTCCCAACCCGACACCGGGGAGCAGGCACTGGAGATCACCGACATGCTGATCCGCTCCGGCGCGCTCGACGTCGTGGTGATCGACTCGGTGGCGGCCCTGGTGCCACGGGCGGAGATCGAGGGCGAGATGGGTGACTCGCACGTCGGCCTGCAGGCCCGGCTGATGAGCCAGGCGCTGCGAAAGATCACCGGTGCGCTGAGCAACTCGGGTACCACCGCGATCTTCATCAACCAGCTCCGGGAGAAGATCGGGGTCTTCTTCGGTTCCCCGGAGACCACCACCGGCGGCAAGGCGCTGAAGTTCTACGCCTCGATACGGCTGGATATCCGTCGGATCGAGACGCTCAAGGACGGCTCGGACGCGGTAGGCAACCGGACCCGCGTCAAAGTGGTGAAGAATAAATGTTCGCCTCCTTTCAAACAAGCGGAATTCGATATCCTGTACGGCCACGGAATCAGTCGGGAGGGTTCGCTGATCGACATGGGCGTGGAGCAGGGAATCGTTCGCAAGTCGGGCGCCTGGTACACCTATGAGGGCGACCAGTTGGGTCAGGGCAAGGAGAACGCGCGCAAGTTCCTCGCCGACAACCCCGACATGGCTGCCGAAATAGAGAAGCGGATCAAGGACAAGCTCGGCATCGGGGCGAAGTTGGACGATGACCAGACCGTGCCGGCCCCGGTGGACTTCTGATGTCCCCAGTGCGCACCGAGGCGCCTCGGGCTGTGATGGGCAGACGCCGTGCCGAGTTCACCGAGGCCGGCAGGGATGACTCCACGGATACCAACGAGATGGGCCCGGCGGCGCAGGCGCAGGGCATCTGCCTGCGGCTGCTCACGGCGCGGCCGCGCAGCCGGGCCGAGCTGGCCGATGCACTGCGCAGGCGTGGGGTTCCCGAGGAGGTCGGCGAGCCGGTGCTCGACCGTCTGAGCGAGGTGGGCCTGATCGACGATGCCGCGTTCGCTGAGTCGGCGGTGCACTCCGCGCAACGTCACCGCGGCCTGGGTAGGCGAGCGCTGCGCACCGAGCTCCGACGCAGAGGAGTGCCGAGCGAGATCGTGGACCACGCGGTGGAGGCGGTGCGACCCGAAGCTGAGGAGCAGCGAGCCCGCGAACTGGTTCAGCGCAAGCTACGCACCAGCACTGTGCGCGATGCTGGCGCCCTAGCCCGCAAACTGGGTGCGATGCTGGCCCGCAAGGGCTACCCCGAGGGGCTGGCCTGGCGGGTGGTGCACGACGAACTCGGCCCAGATGCCGGGCCCACTGACGTCGAGCCTTTTCTCGACTGACCACCGCATGGCCCGCCGGGGGCGATGAACTCGACGCCGGCGGGAAGGTCGCCCCGCACATGCGCGTCGCCGAGCAGTTGCAACAGAGTGGAGCGAAACTCCTCAGCGGCTCGGGTTGGTCGTACGTCGGTGCGGTGCGCAAGCGCGATCGTCCGGATCGGCGTGGGAGGGACGAACGGAACACCACGAAGCTTGGGACGGCTCGGGAGAACCATGCTGGGGACTACGGCCACCCCGAGTCCGGCCTCGACGAAACTGAGGACCGCGTCCATCTCGCCCCCCTCGATGGCGAACCGCGGCTGAAATCCAGCTCGCTGACAGGCCGTGAGAGTCATCGACCTGAGGTCGTAGCCCTCCCGGAACATTACCAGCGGTCGGTCCCGGAGGTCCTCAATCCGAAACGAGTCGAAGTCGAGGTCCATGCTGCGCGGCACGGCGACGGTAAGTTGCTCGCGAAGGATCGGGACGGTATCCAGGGTGGGGTCGCCGCGCTGCACCGGCGACGTGAGCATCGCCAGGTCGATAGCGCCTTCGGCGAGTTGTCGCACCAGGTCTCGGGATCCGCTCTCGTCGATGACGAGTTGGATGCCGGGGTAGCGGAGGCGGAAGCAGGCGAGTGCGTGGGCCAGTGGCCCGGTGCACAGGCTCGGGGTGGCACCCAGCCGCAGCCGCCCCTGGCGGAGCTCGGCGAGCTCGTGGACCTGCAACCGGGCAGTCTCGACGTCAGCCAGGATTCGCTTGGCGAAGGGGACGAGTACCTCTCCGGCTGGCGTGAGAGTCACATTGCCCCGGGCCCGATGGAACAGTTCGCTGCCCAGTTCGCGCTCCAGGCAGTGGATCTGTTTGCTGAGCGAAGGCTGGGCGACGTGCGTGAGCTCAGCCGCCCTGGTGAAGTGGCGGGTCCGGGCGACGGCGAGGAAGTACACCAGTTGCTGGAGTTGCACTGTCATAGCCTATCGCTATCGAGACCAGCGCCACCATGTCTTGGACGTGTGCCATGGACTCGGCTTACTGTGAGTTATCGCTGCGTGGGCTGCCGGTAGGCGGCGACCTCCTTCGACGGCGGCGGCCGCCGCAGGCTGAACTAATCATGCTGGCCCTAGCCACCGACCTGAATCGACGTCATGACAACCACCTCATCGCCCCCGCCCTGGGGGGGTGCCCCACCTGGTCAGGCACAGTCCGGTCGGGTAGCGATCTCCGCACGGACGTTGCGCACCGACCGATGGTGGGTATCGCCCTTGGTGACGGCCGTCGTGCTGGGGGCCTTCATCATCTACACGACGGTCCGGCTGTTTATGCGGGCGGACTACTGGGTTGGGCAATACCACTATCTCACCCCGTTGTACTCGCCGTGTTTGAGCGACTCATGCGCCCCGGGGTCGTCGCATCTAGGCACTATCTTGCCGGCGTTTCCCCTGGCGCTACCGCTGCCGATCTTGATTTTCCCGATCCTCGCGGGATTCCGAGCCAGCTGTTACTACTACCGCAAGGCCGGTTACCGAGCGTTTCTTCAGTCGCCGCCGGGTTGCGCCGTCACCGAGCCGGCCAAGAAGTACACTGGGGAAACCCGCTTTCCCCTGGTTCTGCAGAACCTGCACCGGTACTTCTTCTATCTCGCGAGTCTGTTGCTACTGATCAACACCTATGACGCGGCGGTGGCATTCTTCCCCGCCTCCGGAGGTTTCGGCGTGGGTCTTGGTTCGCTGATCCTGCTGGTCAACGTCACGATGCTGTGGCTGTACTCGCTGTCGTGCCACGCGTGCCGGCACATCTTCGGAGGCAGGCTCAAGCACTTCTCCCAGCATCCCCTGCGCTACTGGCTCTGGACGAAACTATCCAAGCTCAACGGACGCCACATGCAGTTCGCCTGGACGTCGCTGATCACTGTGATGCTCACGGACTTCTACATCATGGCTGTTTCCGCCGGCTGGATAGCTGACCTGCGGCTGTTCAACTGACTGTCAACTAGACGAGAGAACCGGTACCTATGACCGAGATCGAGCGGCACGACTACGATGTCGTGGTGATCGGCGCGGGCGGCGCCGGGCTGCGCGCCGCGATCGAGGCGCGCGAGCTGGGCAAGCGCACCGCTGTTGTCTGCAAATCCCTGTTCGGCAAGGCCCACACCGTGATGGCTGAGGGAGGCATCGCGGCATCGATGGGCAATGCGAACCCACGGGACAGTTGGCAGGTCCATTTCCGCGACACCATGCGCGGCGGCAAGTTCCTCAACAACTGGCGAATGGCCGAGTTACATGCCAAGGAAGCGCCGCAACGGGTATGGGAGCTGGAGACCTACGGTGCGCTGTTCGACCGCACCAAGGACGGCAAGATCAGCCAGCGCAACTTCGGGGGGCATGAGTACCCGCGGCTGGCGCATGTCGGAGACCGCACGGGTCTGGAGCTGATCCGCACCCTGCAGCAGAAGATCGTTTCGCTCCAACAGGATGATTTCGCCCAACACGGCGACTATGAGGCCAACCTCAAGGTCTTCGCCGAATGCACGATCACGGACCTGCTCACCGACGGCGACGTGGTATCCGGGGCATTCGGCTACTGGCGCGAGACCGGCCGCTTCATCCGGTTCGACGCGCCTGCCGTGGTGCTGGCCACCGGCGGCATCGGGAAGGCGTTCAAGGTCACCAGCAACTCCTGGGAGTACACCGGGGACGGGCACGCGCTCGCGCTGCGGTGCGGTGCCGCGCTGATCAACATGGAGTTCGTCCAGTTCCACCCCACCGGAATGGTGTGGCCGCCCAGCGTCAAGGGGATCCTGGTCACCGAGTCGGTCCGCGGTGACGGTGGTGTGCTGCGTAACTCCGAGAACAAGCGCTTCATGTTCAACTACATCCCCGAGGTCTTCAAGCAGCAGTACGCGACCTCGGAGCAGGAGGCAGACCGCTGGTACGACGATCCGGAGCACAACCGCAGGCCACCGGAGCTGCTGCCTCGTGACGAGGTTGCGCGTGCGATCAATTCTGAGGTCAAGGCCGGTCGTGGGTCGCCGCATGGCGGGGTCATGCTCGACGTCTCCACCCGGCTGCCCGCCGAGGTCATCATGAAGCGACTGCCCTCGATGTATCACCAGTTCAAGGAACTGGCCGACGTCGATATCACCGCCGGGCCCATGGAGGTCGGCCCTACCTGCCACTACGTGATGGGGGGCGTGCAGGTCGATCCGGATACCGCGGCAGCCTCGGTGCGCGGTCTGTTCGCCGCCGGTGAGGTCGCCGGCGGGATGCACGGCTCCAACAGGCTGGGCGGCAACTCGTTGTCCGACCTGCTCGTGTTCGGTCGCCGGGCCGGTCTCGGAGCGGCGACCTATGTGGACTCCCTCGGTGCGCGCCGGCCGTCGGTTCGCGAGGCCGACCTCGACGCTGCGGCGCAGCGGGCGATCAGCCCGTTCCGGGCAGAGCGCAGCGCGGACGCCGAGAACCCCTACCTGCTCCACCAGGACCTTCAGCAGGTCATGAACGACCTGGTCGGCATCATCCGCAAAGCAGACGAGATACAACTTGCGCTGAAGAAGCTCGACGAGCTGCGTGAGCGAGCCGAGCACCTCGTGGTGGAGGGCCACCGGCAGTTCAACCCCGGCTGGCACCTCGCGCTGGACCTGCGGAACATGCTCGCGGTCAGCGAGTGCGTCGCCCGGGCCGCGCTGGAACGCACCGAGAGCCGGGGCGGGCACACCCGAGATGACTTCCCGGTGATGGATGCCGACTGGCGGCACGTCCTGTTGGTGTGCACTCAGCACACCGATGGTGGCAGCGTTCGCGTCGAACGCGAGGAGCAAGTCCCGATGCGCGCGGACCTCAGTGAACTGTTCGAGCTCGACGAGCTGAAGAAGTACTTCACCGCTGACGAGCTCCCCGGAGGGACGGTCTGACATGGGCGATCAGCGGCATTTCCGGGTATGGCGGGGGGACCCCGGCGGCGGCGACCTGGTCGATTTCGACGTGGAGGTCAATGAGGGAGAGGTGGTCCTGGATGTGATCCACCGCTTGCAGGCCACCCAGGCTCCCGATCTCGCGGTGCGATGGAACTGCAAGGCCGGCAAGTGCGGATCGTGCAGCGCCGAGATCAACGGCAGACCGCGGCTGTTGTGCATGACCCGGATGTCCACGTTGCCACCGCAACTGCCGGTGACGGTCACTCCGATGCGAACCTTCCCGGTCGTCCGCGACCTCGTCACGGACGTGTCATACAACTATCGCAAGGCACGCGAGGTGCGTTCGTTCATGCCGCCCAAAGGTGTGGAGCCTGGCGAGTACCGGATGCAGCAAGTGGACGTCGAGCGCTCGCAGGAGTTCCGCAAGTGCATCGAATGTTTCCTGTGCCAGAACACCTGTCACGTGATCCGCGATCACGAGGAGAACAAGGAGAACTTTTCCGGGCCGCGTTTCCTCATGCGCATCGCCGAACTGGACATGCACCCGCTGGACGCTGCCAACGAGGAGGGCGTGGATCGCAAACGGGCCGCCCAGGACGAGCACGGACTTGGATTGTGCAACATCACCAAGTGCTGTACCGAAGTCTGCCCCGAGCACATCAAGATCACCGACAATGCCCTGATTCCGATGAAGGAACGGGTGGTGGATCTTCGCTTCGACCCGCTGATCCGGCTGCTGCGTCGCAAGCGGAGTTAGGTCAGCGGAGCACTCGGGGCGGGTGGGATCGGGCCTCGTGGCGGAGGTAGATGGTGCCCGCACCCAGGACAAGTACGAGGATGCTAGCGACTCCGGCGTCGCCCGCAGTGACCAGCCTGGTACGGATCAGCGCTTCGGCTAACAGATAGACGCCGAGAATGATCAGCATGGGGCCAGCGAGGCGTTCGATGCGCTCGCGCACGTGTTCGCTGATCCGGACGCCGAAGGACAGCCCTAGCTGGGAGACGACCAGTGTTTGGATTGTGATGACGGCAACGATGGTGGCCGGTACGGTGAGGCCGGCGCCGAGGCCGAGGCTGAAGCCGATCGCCAGTTCGTCGAGGCTGATCGATAACGCGAGCCCGACCAGAGCGGCGCCACGCGCGCTGGTGAGTCGCCGCGCCTTCGCCACCTCGTCGTCTTCTTCATTGGCCCGCCATAGGTAGCCGCCGAGTACAACGAGCAGGCCACCGGAGAGGTAGTCTGCGACGCTCCCGACGGTATGTCCAAGGGATGCGCCGAGCGCGAGACCCACCAATGGCATACCGCCTTCGAAAATGGCAAAGATCGCTGAAATCCTCCACCGAGCCTGGCCGGACGGCCGGCTCGCACCCACCGCGGCGGCGATCGCGAAGGTGTCCAGACCCAGCGGTAGCACGAACAACAGGAGACTAACAATGTTGCCCATGGGCTCCGGTCCTGGTCGATAGAAGGTATCGGGGGAACGGTACAACGTGGGGGCAACGCCCATCGAAGTGATCACATGAACTCGGCGCCGAGATGACGCAGGCGCGCGCCGGGCGGTGCTGATTCGACCAGATTCGGCGTTTGATGCCGTGCGTCGATGGCGGGCATCACTCTTCTGGGTTTGGTCATCTCCGGTCGCTGCGCTCTGGCTCAAGTCGTACCCGGTAGCTGAGGATTGTCTCGGGCGAACAGGCTAATTCACCGGGGTTCGACCAATCGCTGGACCGGTCAGCGCTCAGGGCAGACCGATGGGCGCAGCCAGCCAACCACGGTTCTCAGGTTTCGACGACGCTGTGACCCGCATCCCATAAGGTTCCTTGCTGGGTGATCCGAGGTGGAACTTCAGAGCGGAAGCACCCTGGCATTCTTCATTGGATAGAGGTCATATTCTTCTGTGCTAGGATCACTTACCAAGACCGTGGTCTTCGTGCTGCCATTGGGTCTGGACGTGTTATCCGTCTCCACCGCCCTCGGTGTTCTGGGACTGACTGGTCGGGAACGGTGGCGGGTCTCGCTAGTGCTCGCTACCTGCCAGGTCAGCGCAATGTTCATCGGCCTGGTGCTCGGCGCGGAACTCGCTGCGGCGATCGGGGAGCCAGCAGGTTACGTCGGTGCCGGTGTCTTCGTCCTGCTGGGGGCTTACTTACTGCTAGACCGGGACACCCATGAGGCCGAGCGCGTCCGCAAGCGGATTAGCGAGAGCGCCTTCGGGCTCATTGGGCTTGGCATTTCGATCAGCCCGGATGAGCTCGTGGCCGGCTTCGGTCTTGGCCTGGCCCATATCCCGATTGGCGCCGGCTTCATCGCCATCGCGCTCCAAGGGTTGATCGCCTCGCAGCTCGGATTATTCCTCGGCGCGCGGGTCGGTGAACGATTCCGCAACGCAGCGGGACGACTCGCCGCCGGCGGTTTGCTCCTGATTGGCTTATATCAACTCGTCGAGCAGCTCATCGGCGGTTAGCGGCGCGCGGCGGCGTCCAGGTAGGTCAGCGGGGTACCGGCGACCTGGGCACCGGAGTGCCGAGATACTCGGTGTAGAGGCGCGCCCAGGTACCGTCGTCGATCGCCCGCCGCAGCACCGCAGTGACGCGTTCGCGGAGCACTGGGTCGCCCGGCGGCAGGCCGATACCGTATTCGGTGCCGCCTAGCACCAGATACGGACCCGCGATGTCCACCTTGGTGCTGTGCGCTGCGGTGATCTGGTAACCGCCGAGAGCGAGATCCGCTTCGCCCCGGCCCAGTGCGGCCTCCCGGCTACCCGAGGCCAACGGTTTGAAGCTGGTCCGGGTGGGATCCACCCCCAAGTCATGGGCGATCAGATCGAGCATCGCGATATCGAAGCCGGTGTACCCGCCCGTACTCGGCGAGCGCTGCGCCAGACCAGGTGCTTCCTGGATAGCGACGATGATCTTGCCGCGCCCAACGATCCGGTCGATGGCAGGCGATCCGCTACTCGCCGGACGAGCTGGGGCGACCGTGTCGAAGGGGCTGCCGGCCACCGGTACCGGATGATCACGGAACGGGGCGGTGATCCCGTCGACGGCACGCCCCAGCACCCACAGCGCTGCGACCGCGAGGACTAGGAGCAGCACGAGCAGGCAGCCGATCCGGCGTGGCCGCAGCCAGCCGCGCCGGCGGAGGAGATACAAGATCGACCGGAACCGGGGGACCGGACCTCGGGTCACCGTTCGGCTGCGCACCGCGACGACTCTAGGCTCGGCCGTCCAGGACGCAAAGTGATCATCCCGGATCCTCGTGCGTGAAGCCTGGTCGGAGATGTCGAAGCACCAGAGGTGGTGTGCCATGAAGGGATTGGCGCGGGATCGCCTCGACGAGCGCGTCGGGGACGGGCTCGAGGCGATCCTGGGCGCGCACCACCGGCGCCGGCTGCACCGCCTCGGTTGGGGAGATGTGCTGGCAGCGCGGCAAGTGGACGACCGGTTCGCCGCCCGCCGCCCGGTTCGCGAGGGCAATTCCGTTGAGGTGCTCGTCGACGGCGAAGCAGGATGTGCAGCCATGGCGGTGGCCATCGCAGGCTCGCGCTCCCACGTCCATATCGCAAACTGGCACGCCAGTCCGGACTTCCGACTCCTGCGTGAGCCGTCGGCTCCCACGCTGGGGCAACTGCTTGCCGAGGTCGCCGAGCGCGCCGCAGTCCGCGTGCTGCTATGGGCCGGTCCGCCATTGCCGGTTTTCCGGCCTACCCGCCGTGAGGTGGTCGCCTCCCGGGACGGGTTCACCCGCGGCACGAAGGTGCACTGCGTCCTCGACGCTCGGGAACGGACGTTGCACTGTCACCACGAGAAGGTCGTCGTCATCGACGACACGACGGCCTTCGTCGGGGGGATCGACTTCACCGCCCTGCAGGGCGACCGCAACGACAGCAACGCACACCACCCCCATGGCCCGCTGGGCTGGCACGACGCGGTGGTGCGGTTGTCCGGACCGATCGTGGCGGACGTGGCCGGCCACTTCGCGCAGCGCTGGTCGGAGGTGGCCGGCGAAACGCTGCCCGCGCCGCAGCCGCCCCAGCCAGCCGGAGCGACCGCTGTACAGCTGGTGCGCACCATCCCCGAGCGGACCTACCGGTTCGCCCCGCGCGGAGAGTTCACGATCCTGGACACCTACCTGCGCGCCCTGCGTAGCGCGCAGCATCTGGTGTATCTGGAGAACCAGTTTCTCTGGTCACCGGAGATCGCCGACGTCCTCATCGACAAGCTGCGGTACCCACCGCATGACCGGTTTCGGGTGCTGCTGATGTTGCCTCGGCGGCCGAGCAATGGCGCTGACACCACGCGAGGCCAACTCGGCCGGCTGATCGAGGCAGATGGCGAGGGGCGGCGGCTGCTCACCACCACGCTCATCGCCCACGACGGACACGGCAGCGGCCCACTGTATGTCCACGCCAAGGTCGGCATCGTCGACGATGAGTGGATGACCGTCGGCTCGGCCAACCTCAACGAGCACTCCCTGTTCAACGACTCCGAGGTCAACGTCGTGACCTGTGACGAGGGACTGGCCCGGGAAACCCGGCTGCGACTGTGGTCAGAGCACCTCCAGCGGCCGGTGGCCGAGATCTCCGGCGACCCGGCCGAGGTCATCGACCGGGTGTGGCGGCCGATCGCGCAGGAGCAGGCGCAGCTTGACCGCGAGGGCGCCCCCAGGACCCACCGGCTCGCCCTGCTACCCGGCGTCTCGCGTCGCACGAGCCGGCTACTCGGCCCGATCCGGGGCGTGCTGGTGGACGGCTGATCCACAAGAACGAACTTTCACGGTTGATCTCAGCCGTATTCTTGAAACGAAGCCGCCCTGTTGTCCACCATCGCCGGACGATACAACCGGGGCGGCATCAGCCTGGCGTCGATGAATATGGCCCACTCGCAAGGGCACATCCACGTCACGTGCGCCACGCGTGCTTGGGTGATAACCACGGCGGCGGCCTGCACCTGGGGTGGCATCCGATCGGCGGCGACATGGCCATCCGCAACAAACGGGTCCGCCGACACTGGCGGGTCAATGCGGCCGACGTGCGTGCTGGTGTGAGATCCTGACGGCTGCTGGCACACCGCGATACCCGGTCACGGCAGCGATCAGTTCGTCGGCCCGCCACGCGTCCGATGGCACGAGGTGGTTCGCCCCGAGTGCGAGCACACCGCAGTGGGCGGCCTCGTCGGGTGGCCCGAGCCGTGCCAACACCAGCCCGAGGTCGAGGTAGGCCGTCGCCAACCGGCGGGGCTGTTTGCCTGTGCTGAACCGTGCTGCGGCGTGCCGGGCGTAGTCCTCAGCGGCTGGGTCACCGAGCCACGCCAGGGCGGTCCCGGTGTAGAGCTCGAACTTCTGGCCGTCGAAGTAGAAGTGGTGGTCGGGTGGGCGTTCGTGCGACTGCCGCTCCAGGGCGATCGCGCATCGGCGCAGGGCGGCCCGCACCGCTGAGCCGTCGCCGAGTCGGGCGGTCGCGCGGGCGGCTTGCACGGCCAACTGGGCAGCGGCGGGGCTTCCGGGCGGCGCGGCAGCTTCCCCGGCTGCGGCGAGGGTCGCGGCCCGTGGCCAGTCCTGGTCGACCAGCGCAGCCCACGTGTCGATCTCGGCAGCCCACGCGCCGATCTCGTCGTGCTCGGTCTCGCGGCTCAGTGAACCGGCGGCGTTGCGGGCGGCGCCTGCCGCTCGCCGCTGTCCCCGGTCGACGTGCAGGGTGGAGGCGAGCAGCGCCAACCATCCGGCCGCTGTGAACAGGCGGCGCCGTTGGGTCAGGGTGGCCCGGCCGTCGAGTAGGGAGCCGACCTGTCGGGCGCTGGTGCGCACGTCGTGCAGGAGCTCGGCGGGCGGGAGGCGGGTGTAGGCCCGAGCCATCGTGTCCACGCTGGTGTCCAGCAGGTCGAGTGTGGGTCGGGGATACGTCGCTGGCTTCAGTTCGGGCGGCGAGCTCTAGCAGTTCTGTGGGCTGCCCGTTGGTTGCCCGTGGGCGGGGCTCCTGGTCTGCTGCCTGCCACGCGGCCAGTAGTGTCCCGTCAGCGTGCAGGGCGGCGTCTAGGGCATGGACGACGCCTGCGGTGGGCCAGCGGCGGCCGTGTTCGACGTGGTGTGCATAGCCTCGGTGCACGTGTGCTCGCGCTGCGAGGTCGGCAAGGCTCATGCCTGCGTCGGCGCGTCGGCGCGCGAGCTCTGCGGCGAAGTCCGCCCTTTTCATCCGCTACTCCCGTTGTCGCCTGAATCGCGGTCCTGATAAGAGGCGACAGTGAGAGGGTGGCATCCGTTCCGATTTGGCGCGACGGTAGCCCCGTGATCGACGATCAAGGCCCCAACGTCAGCAACCGCCGCGTGATCCACGTGAGCTGCTGCTGAGGTGGCGCGCCGAGTGGAGGTGCGTGACTTGACCGTGACCGAACCGTCCATCGAGGACCTGGTGCGCACGTTGTACGCGAGCAGATCCCGAGAGTTCGCGGAGAGTTCGCGCCGGCTACGTGGCGAGCTCCGCCGCGGTCACCAAGCGTACATCCGGGGTCGGCAGCGCCCGACCGCTGCGCCGGCTGCGCCGTTCGAGGTGGCCGGCCAACGATGACAACGCCGTGCACAACGTGATGTAGACCGCGCCTATCACCAGTGCGGTGGGAATGATCGGGCGTCCGAATTCGGCGAGACTCCCGAGGTACCGAGCCTCGTAGAGCAGCTCCTGGTAGGTGATGAGGAAACCCAGAGCGGTGTCTTTCAGAAGAACCACGAGCTGGCTCACGATTGTCGGAAGCATGGCCCGGACCGCCTGGGGCAGCAGCACCGCCCGGGTCACCTGGCCCTTGCGCAGGCCCAATGCGTATGCGGCCTCGCGCTGGCCGCGCGGGACCGACATCACCCCGGCACGGAACACCTCGGCGAGCACTGAACCGTTGTAGAGCGTCAAGCTCACCACCAGTGACCAGAAGACACCCAGCGTGAGTCCGGTCTGCGGTGCCGCGTAGAACAAGAAGAAGATCATGACGACCAGCGGGATCGCCCGGCAGAACTCGACGATCGCGAACGCCGGTGTGCGCAGCCACCAACGCTGCGACAACCGCGTGATGGCGAACAGCAAGCCGAACACCAGGGCTAGCAATGCCGCGACGACGAAGGCGCTCAGGGTGGCGCCCAGCGCCGCGATCAGCTGCAACTGAAGATCTTTGTAGAGCAGCCATTCCCATTTCGTGCTCTCGAACTGACCGGTCGCCCAGAATCGGTAGCCGACGAAGCCGATCAGTGCGACGATGCCGACGGTGGCCAGCAGGCCGAACGCCTTGTTCCGGGCCCGGGCCCGGGGACCGGGCACGTCGTAAAGAGCCGAGGTCATCGGGCCACGCTCCACCGCTTCTCCAAGGCGCGCTGCGTGACCGTCAGCGGGACGACGAGGATCCCGAATCCGACCGCGATCCAGAACATGCCGATGAGCAGCGGAGCGCCACGCTCGGACAGCGCCGGGGTGATCTGCCCTGCCTCGAGAACGGAGAAGCCGGCCGCAATCGTGGTGTTCTTCAGCAGTGAGTTGAGCACGCTGGTCATCGGTGGCACCACGGACCTGATGGCCTGCGGGACGACGACCGTGGTGAGGGTCTGGGTGAAGGTGAAGCCCAGTGCCCGGGAAGCCTCGAACTGCCCCACATCAACGGTGTTGATGCCGGAACGCACCACCTCGCACACGAACGCCGCGGTGTACATGGCAAGGGCGAGCACGGCCCTGGTGAAAAACGAGACGTCTATCAGTTCCAGGCGGGGATAGGCAAAGGCGAAGAAAAAGAACACCAGAGTCAGCGGCGTGTTCCGAAAGACGGTGACGTACCCGGTGCCCAGGAGCTGCAATGCCGGGACCGGGCTGACCCGCATCGCGGCGAGCAGCGTTCCCAGCACGAGTGCGCCGATGCCGGCCAGAACGAAGAGCAAGATCGTGTGCAGGAATCCCGTGATGAACAGGTCACGGTTGTCGAGGAGCAGCCCGATCACGCAGGACTCCTACGATCAGTAACGGTCGACCGCCGGAGGCGTCGCGCTTGAACCGGAGGCCCCGAGCGTGCCGTTGTAGATCTGCGTCCACGTGCCGTCCTTCGCCGCAGCTTCGAGGATGTCGTTGACCTTTGCTCGCAGGGCGTTGTCCGCGAGCGGCAGACCCACTCCGTAGGGCTCCTGGGAGAACGGTTTACCGACCACCTTGAGGTGCTGGGGATCCTGCGCCGCATAGCCCTTGAGGATGGCGTCGTCAGTGGTCACGGCATCGACCTGACCGGCGAGCAGTTGGTCGACGCACTGCGAGTAGGTTTGGAACTCGACGATCTGGTCGGTGAGTCCTTGTTGGCGGACCCGCTGGATGGGCGTCGATCCGGTGGCCGAGCAGACCCGCTTGCCCTTGAGTGTGTCCGGCCCGGTGATCGACTTGTCGTCTGCTTTGACCAGCAGTGATTGTCCGGCGATGAAGTAGGGGCCGGCGAAGGAGATCTGCTTCTTGCGGGCATCGTTGATCGTGTAGGTACCGACGTAGTAGTCGATCTGCCCGTTGCTGATCGCCTGTTCGCGAGCTGCGGAGGGGATCGGCTTGTAGTCGATCTTGGTTTGTGGATCGAATCCGAGCTTGGCCGCGATGAGCCGGGCGATCTCGATATCGAATCCCTCGTACCTGTTGGTCTTCGGGTTCAGGTAACCCAGCCCGGGCTGGTCGTTCTTGACCCCGATCACGACCGTGTCACGTTGGGTCATCCGCGCAAAGGTGGGCGAGCCCTGGACGATGACGTCCGTTGCCACGCTCGGCACCGGGACCTTGGCGCCGCTGGCCGTTGGGGAGGCCTCCCGACCGCAGGCGACCAGCACCAGGCTGCTCAACAGCAGGCCGACCACCACGCTGCGCAGCTTCATCTGCCACTCCGTTCGTTGGTTCGGTTGTCAATGGGGTCAGTCACGGAGTCGGTCAATGGGTCAAGATCTTGCCGAGGAAGTCCTTGGCGCGCTCTGATCGTGGTGCGGTGAAGAACTGATCGGGCACCGAGTCCTCGACGATCTCACCGTCGGACATGAACACCACCCGGTGCGCGGCGCGGCGGGCGAAGCCCATCTCGTGGGTGACCACCAGCATCGTCATGCCCTCGCGGGCCAGCGACGTCATCACGTCGAGCACCTCCTGGACCATCTCCGGATCCAGTGCCGAGGTCGGCTCATCGAAGAGCATCACCTTCGGGTGCATGGCCAGCGCGCGGGCGATCGCGGCTCGCTGCTGCTGACCACCGGAGAGCTGCGCCGGGTACTTGTCGGCCTGATCGCTGATCCCGACCCGGGTGAGCAACTGCATGGCAGCCTCGTGCGCTTCGGGTTTGCCGATCCGGCGCACCCGCACCGGAGCGAGCTCGAGGTTTTCCGTGATCGTCTTGTGGGCGAAGAGGTTGAACTGCTGGAAGACCATGCCGACATCGGCCCGCAGCCGGGCCAGCGCCCGGCCTTCTTCGGGCAGCGGTGTTCCGTCGATCTCGATACTGCCCTCGTCGATCAGCTCCAGCCGGTTGATCGTGCGGCACAGTGTCGACTTACCGGACCCGGACGGCCCCAGCACCACCACCACCTCGCCGCGCGCGACCTCCAGGTTGATGTCCCGAAGCACATGCAGCGACCCGAAGTGCTTGTGCACTCCCACCATCCGGATCATCGGCGGGTCGGCTTTCGCGGGCGCGCTCATCCGATCCTCCATGGGCGGGACGTCAAGGTCATCCCTACCATGTGGGTGGTGGTACGACGAGGGTGGTTCGATAGCGGGTTCGACCCGGTCCTAGCCTGGATGGGTGAGGAAGGGTGATCGGCAGATGACGGTCAGTACCGGGCAGCGCCCACGCAGCTACCGCGTGCGTACCTACGGCTGCCAGATGAATGTGCACGACTCCGAACGGTTGGCCGGGCTGCTCGAGTCGGCCGGATATGTGCCTGCGGGGCACGACGCTACCCCCGATGTGGTCGTTCTCAACACCTGCGCGGTGCGGGAGAACGCCGATAACCGGCTCTACGGCAATCTCGGTCAGCTGCGCCCGATCAAGCGCGAGCATCCAGGGATGCAGATCGCCGTCGGTGGCTGCCTGGCACAGAAGGACCGCGGTGAGATCATCCGGCGGGCGCCCTGGGTGGACGTGGTGTTCGGTACTCACAACATCGGCTCGCTGCCGGTGCTGCTGGAGCGGGCCCGGCACAACGACGCCGCCCAGATCGAGATCGCCGAGTCGCTGGAGGTGTTTCCCTCCGCGTTGCCGGCGAAGCGGGACTCGACGCACTCCGCGTGGGTGTCGATCTCAGTGGGTTGCAACAACACCTGCACCTTCTGCATCGTGCCCGCGCTGCGCGGCAAGGAGGTCGACCGGCGCCCCGGTGACGTCCTCGCGGAGATCAAGGTCCTGGTAGCCGAGGGCGTTGTCGAGGTGACCCTGCTGGGACAGAACGTCAACGCCTACGGCGTCGACTTCGGGGATCGGCGCGCGTTCGGTGACCTGCTCCGCGCCTGCGGGACGATCAAAGGTCTGGAGCGGGTGCGCTTCACCTCGCCGCATCCGCGGGACTTCACCACAGACGTCATCGAGGCGATGGCGGCCACTCCGAACGTCTGCCACCAGCTGCACATGCCGTTGCAGTCCGGCTCGGATGCGATCCTGGCGGCGATGCGCCGCTCCTACCGGGCGAAGCGCTACCTCAAGATCGTCGAGGAGGTGCGGGCCGCGATGCCCGACGCGGCACTGTCCACCGACATCATCGTCGGCTTCCCCGGTGAGACCGAGGCCGACTTCCAGGCCACCCTGGACGTGGTGGGCGAGGCGCGCTTCGCTCAAGCGTTCACCTTCCAGTATTCGCGCCGACCGGGCACTCCCGCCGCGGACATGGCTGACCAGGTGCCCAAGGCGGTCGTGCAGGACCGATATGAGCGGCTCGTCGCACTGCAGGAGAGCATTTCCTGGGAACTCAACCGGAGCCTGGTCGCCAGCGTGGTCGAGGTGCTGGTCTCCGAGAGCGAGGGCCGCAAGGACGCGGTCACCCGGCGGATGAGTGGGCGGGCCAGAGACGGCCGGTTGGTGCACTTCGAACCGGGTGGCAAGGATATCCGGCCGGGAGATGTGGTACTCGCGGAGATCACTTATGCGGCGCCGCATCACCTGGTGTCCGACCTGGCCTTGCGGGCGCACCGCCGGACCGCAGCGGGCGACGCGTGGACGGCCGGTCGACGTCCGACCACCCCTGGGGTGCTTCTCGGGCTACCCTCATTCTCCAGGGTGGCGATATGATTACCGATTCACTTCTGCGTCCCGCGGAGGCGGCGATATGACCGACGATCTCAATAGCATCGCTGAGCTGCGGGCTGAGATCGACGCAGTGGAGCGCTCGGCTTTGCGCCGGGTCGACCCGGGCGCCCGCGCGGCGGTGATTTCCGGGGCGATCATGCTGCTGCTGCTGGCCGTCGCGTTGCCGTGGGTGGGCGACGCCAGCGGCTGGCACGTGCTGAGCGGCACCGCGAACCCGGTTGACAAGGTCGGACTACTGCCGCGGATGTTCGGGGGCGTAGCGCTGGCCATGGGCGTTGGTCTGTCCACGCTGGCGCTCGTCACCCGGCGCTGGGGCCTGGTCTGGGCCAGCGCATTGGGCTGCACCTATTGCGTGCTCGACGGAGTGTGGGCGATCTGGTCGCGGCAGACCGTGCACGGCGCTGGCCCCGGCATCGGGCTGGTGTTGGCCGTGTTGGCAGTGGCGGTGCTTGCCGCGCAATGGCTTCGGCTCGCCCTGTCCCGCCAGTAGCTGTCCCGCAACAGCTGGTTCCCGTCACCTGCTGGTGACAGCCCGCTCGGCGGCTGCCAACCACTCGCGCCACTGATCAGCCTGGGCCTGCGCGGTGCTAGCTCGATGGTCATCACCAGCGGCGCGCGCTTTCGCGGCCTGTGCCTCGTACTGCTCCACTCGTTCCCGAAACTGGGCCACCCGGGCCTCGGACTCGGGGTCGATCTGCCGCCACTGCGTGTTCGTCGCCGTGCGGATCCGCTCCTCGACGGCGCGCAACCGGCCTTCGAGCTCGCGGACCCGCTCGCGCGGAACCTTGCCCACCGCTTCCCAGCGCTCCTGAATGCTCCGCAGTTGCGCCCGGGCCGCCTCGATGTCACTGGCGGGATCAATCCGTTCCGCGGCCGCGACCAGCTCCTGCTTCCGCGTCACATTGCGCTCCGACTCCGAGTCCCGACTCGAGAAGGTGGCCGACCGGTGGCTGAAGAAGCGTTCCTGGGCGGCACGGAACCGCTGCCACAAAGCATCGTCGGCTTCCTTGGGGGCACGCCCCGCCGCCTTCCACTCCGCCATCAGGGTTCGGAAGCGAGTCGCGGTGCTACCCCAGTCGGTGGAGTCGGCCAGCGCCTCGGCCTCGACGACCAGTTCCTCTTTACGACTTCGCGCCCCCATGCGCTGCCGGTCGAGTTCGGCGAAATGCGCGCCTCGTCGTCTGGCGAAGGCGTCCCGGGCCTTGGAGAAGCGGCGCCACAACGCCTCGTCGGTTTTCCGGTCTATCCCCTTGATCGTCTTCCACTCATCCAGGATGGCGCGCAGGCGGTCGCCGCCGGACTTCCACTGGGTGGACTCGGCGCCGATCTGCTCGGCCTCCTGTGCCAGTGCCTCCTTGCGGGCGGTTGCTCGCGCCCTGGCCTGCTCTCGGGCCGTCTTTGCGCTGGCCAGACAGCCCTCCGCGCGCTTCTGCAAGTGGTCCAGGAAAGCGGTGAGCCCGACGAGGTCGCCCAAGGCGGTAGGTTCGACGAGTTCGTCGCGCAAGGTTCGGACCCGGGCCAGCGCCTGCTTGGGTTCAGCTATTCCTGACGTCAACCGGGACTCGAGGAGCTCCGCTTCGGTGAGCAGGTCGTCGAAGCGGCGCGCGAAGTGAGCCAGCCCCTCCTTGGTCGTGCCGGCCTGCCACGAACCGACTGCGCGCTCACCATCAGCAGTGTGGGTGTACACCGTCCCGTCGGCGGCGATCCGCCCCCAGCGTTGCGGATCACGGCAGGCGCGCGACACGAAGGGTCGGGGACCGGATTGGGCACTGGTCTCCAGATGTTGCTCTGTCTGGTTGTCCTCGGTCATGCCGGCCTTCCTCGACCTCGTGCCCGCCGCCGCGTCCTGCGGGCGCCTCGACTGCACAGGGGGCGTGCACCTCGACGGGCTTTCCCGAAACGCTCGGCCAGGTCGGCATTGAAGCAGTTCAGGCGCGCGGATAGGAGAGCAGGTGCGAAGTGGCACTAACCTGCAGCGGTGATCGTACGCGTGGCGGTGCCGCCACATCCACCGCTCCCGGTGCCGGCCGGATGAATCCACGCGCCATCGCGGTGGTCGGCCCGACCGGCACCGGCAAGTCCGATCTTGCGGTCAAGCTGGCCCGAAGTCTGGGTGGCGAGGTGGTCAACGCCGACGCGATGCAGCTCTACCGCGGCATGGACATCGGTACCGCAAAGCTGCCGCCCGCTGGGCGCTGCGGGGTGCGCCACCATCTGCTCGACGTCCTCGACGTCACTGAGTCCGCATCGGTGGCGGCCTACCAACGCGAAGCCCGTCGCATCATCGAGGAGCTACTCGCCGCGGGTGGCGTGCCGGTGCTCGCCGGCGGCTCTGGTCTGTACGTGCAGGCTGTGCTGGACGATCTGGATTTTCCGGGCACTGATCCCGAATTGCGGGCCCAACTGGAGGCCGAACTGGCGCAGCAAGGGGCGCTCGAACTGCATGACCGGCTGCATCGACTCGACCCGGTGGCGGCCGGCCGGATCCTGCCGAACAACGGGCGTCGGCTGGTGCGGGCGCTGGAGGTCATCCGGCTCACCGGGCGTCCGTTCTCCGCGGCGCTGCCACCGCCCGGCCCGCCGCGTTACCGAGCGGCGATCATCGGGTTGGATACCGAACCTGCGGTATTGGACGCGCGGGTCGACGCGCGGGTGGATCGGATGTTTGCTGACGGGCTGGTCGGGGAAGTTCACGAACTGCTGTCCCGCGGCTTACGGGACGGCCGGACGGCGTCCCGGGCACTGGGCTACCAACAGGTCATCACCGCACTGGACACCGGCGCCGATCCGGCCTGCACCGCGGGCCCGACCGCCCAAGCGACCCGGCGCTTCATTCGCCGCCAGCGCAGCTGGTTTCGCCGCGACGGCCGGATCACCTGGCTGGACTGCCGGCACCCCGACCTGCTCGACGCCGCGCTCCGGTCGGCCGTGGACAGATAAGCTCAGAGCTGATGGAGCAGGGCATCGAGTTCCTCAAGGGGCACGGGACGGAGAATGACTTCGTCCTGTTGCCCGACCCCACAGGCGCACTGGTCCTGACCCCATCTCGGGTGCGCGCACTGTGCGACCGACGCGGCGGGCTGGGTGCCGACGGGGTGCTGCGGGTGGTGCCAGGTGCGCTGGTGAGCGATGCGCCGCCGGGCACGTCACCGGACGACTGGTTCATGGACTACCGCAATGCCGACGGTTCCCTCGCCGAGCTCTGTGGAAACGGGGCCCGGGTCTTCGCCCATTACCTGACTGACGCTGGGTATGTTTCCGATCGCGAGTTCCGGATCGGCAGCAGGTCCGGCTCCCGCGCGGTGCGGTGCAATGAGAACGGCACGGTGACGGTCGAGATGGGTCAGGTGCAGAGAAACGGCGCGTCCACCGTGACCGTTGCGGGTGCGGCCTTCACCGGGCTCGTGGTGGATCTCGGCAATCCCCATCTGGCCTGCGTGACTGAGGTGGCGGTGGATCAGTTGGACCTCACCGTGCCCCCGGGGCACGATCCGGCAACCTTCCCGCACGGCGTCAACGTCGAGTTCATCAACGTGCTCTCAGCGGGGAACCTCAGGATGCGAGTGCACGAGCGGGGGGTGGGCGAAACCCGCTCCTGTGGCACTGGCACGGTGGCTGCGCTCGCCGCGGCGCTGGATGCGGAAGACCAGGACACCGGCGAGGCGGACGTGCAGGTGTCCGGGGGCCGGCTGCACGTCGAGATTACCGGGGACGGCAGTGCGCTGACCGGGCCCGCGGTGCTCGTCGCGCGCGGCTGGCTGGCTGCGGACTGGTGGTCGGTGCATTGATCGACTGGGTGCTCAACGGAATTCGGAAGCATGATCCGCCCAGACGTGTCACGATGAGCGGCGTATGACAACCTCACCGATAGTTCCGTCCCGTGGTCCTGGCCCCACCTACCGAGGTGAGCTGGATCTCGAAGAGCGCTCCGCGCTGCGCCGCGTGCCCGGCCTGTCCACCGAGCTCGCGGATGTCACCGAAGTCGAGTACCGGCAGCTTCGCCTGGAGCGCGTGGTACTCGTCGGGGTATGGACCGACGACTCCGCGGCCCAGGCGGACGCGTCGATGGCTGAACTGGCCCGGCTCGCCGAGACTGCCGGGTCGCAGGTGCTCGAAGCCATGGTCCAGCGCCGCGACCGCCCCGATCCGGCGACCTACATCGGCTCCGGCAAGGTCCTCGAGCTGCGCGAGATCGTCCTGCGCACTGCCGCGGACACCGTGATCTGCGATGGCGAACTCAGCCCCGGCCAACTGCGACAGCTGGAGGCCAAGCTCAAGGTCAAGGTCGTCGACCGGACTGCACTGATTCTGGATATCTTCGCCCAGCACGCCCGCTCCCGCGAAGGCAAGGCGCAGGTCGAGCTGGCCCAGTTGAGTTACTTCCTGCCGCGCCTTCGTGGCTGGGGTGAGTCGCTATCCCGGCAAGCCGGCGGCGCGGGCGGCGGTGCCGGCGGGGGAGTGGGCACGCGCGGGCCCGGGGAGACGAAGCTGGAGACCGATCGGCGGCGCATCCACCGTCGGCTGGCCAAACTGCGCCGCGAGATCGCCGCGATGCGGACGATTCGCGACACCAAGCGGGCCCGCCGGCGCGCCAACGAGGTGCCCAACGTCGCCCTCGTCGGCTACACCAACGCGGGCAAGTCCAGCCTGCTCAATGTGATCACCGGGGCTGGAGTGCTGGTGCAGGACGCCCTGTTCGCCACCTTGGATCCCACGACTCGCCGGGCCACCACACCGCAGGGGCAGGAGTACACGCTCACCGATACTGTCGGTTTTGTTCGCCACCTACCTCATCAGTTGGTGGAGGCATTTCGCTCCACGCTGGAGGAGACGGCCGACGCCGATCTGTTGGTGCATGTGGTCGACGGCGCCGATCCGATGCCTGAGCTGCAGGTAGAGGCGGTGCACGAAGTCCTCGCTGAGATCACCGAGGGGCGTCAAGCTCCGATGCCGCCCGAGTTGCTGGTGGTGAACAAGATCGACGACGCAGACCAGCTCGTGCTGTCTCGGCTGCGTCATGTGCTGCCGAACGCGTCATTCGTCTCCGCGCACACCAGCGCCGGCATCGTCGGCTTGGTGCAGCGGATCTCCGACGGGTTGCCGCAACCGTACGTCGAGATCGACGCACGGTTGCCGTGGACCCAAGGCGCCTTGGTCGCCCGGGTGCATGCCGAGGGCGAGATGTTGGATACCGACCACACCGAAAGCGGCACTCGGCTGCGCGCACGGGTACGGCCCGACCTGGCCCGCGCGCTGACCGCGTATCTGGTCTAGCCCTGACACACCGCAAGGCTCACAGCCGTCGCAGCACCGTTACCACCCGGCCGAGGACGGTCGCTTCGTCGCCTGGGATCGGCTGGTAGGCGGCGTTGTGGGGGAGCAGCCAGATGTGCCCGTCACGGTGCTTGAACGTCTTCACGGTCGCCTCACCGTCGATCATGGCTGCGACGATGTCTCCGTTTTCAGCGCTGGGCTGCTGACGGACGACCACCCAGTCCCCGTCGGTGATCGCCGCGTCGATCATCGAGTCACCCACGACGCGGAGCAGGAACAATGATCCCTCGCCGACGAGTTCCTTCGGTAGCGGGAAGACGTCTTCGACGGCCTGCTCGGCGAGCACCGGACCGCCGGCTGCGATCCGGCCGACCACGGGAACGAAAACGGGGCTGGGCCGATCAGGCTCCTCGCTCAGGGTCTCCGATACCTGGGGCGGACTGTCGGCGGGCCGGACACCGACCGCGCGTGGCCGGTTGGGGTCCCGGCGCAGATAACCCTTGCGTTCCAGGGCACGCAGCTGGTGTGCGACCGACGATGTCGACGTGAGCCCGACCGCCTCGCCGATCTCCCGCACACTCGGTGGGTAGCCGAATCGCTGCACCCACTCCCGGATCACCTCGAGGACCCGTCGCTGGCGCGGTGTGAGGCTGTCGTTGCCCGGGCTGTCGTCGAGGTCGGGGAAGACATGCACCTGCACGGCCGGGCTCGGTGGTGCGCCTCGATCCTGGGTCTGCGCTTCGGAACCGGCTACCGCCGGCTCGTCGTTCCGCTGTCGTCCCAACGCTCTGCTCCTCGGGCTTGGAAAAGTTATGTCGCCGCCGTCAGACCCGCTACGGTCCACGGTCGGCACCGTCGGACCCCATCGACGTCCGTCGCGGTGCTGACGCTAGCCACCATCCGGTCAAAGATCAAACATCTGTTCGAACAACACGCCGGACGGTCACCGACTCTGTCAGGGTGCCGTGATAGACACCGCACAGCAGTTCGATCGAACTCGCGTTCGATGGTACCCGCGATGAGGAGTCTCGATGACGGCACCAGCTCGGATGAGTAGTCCGCCGGCGGCACGAAGTGTGACGGTCCTGCCTAGCAGCGCCAGGCCGGTCCGGCGGCTGGCGACGGTGACCCCGGCGCTGCCGGCACCTCCAGTGCCCATGCCACCGTTCACTCCCACGGTACGGAGCCGCCGGGTGGGCCGCCGGGTGGGGTGCGTGGCGCATCGGTGGATGCTGGTCCCGACGCAGGGCGCGACGGAGTCGGTGCGCCCACCCGCGTTGCGGTCGGGCCGGCTGGCGAGCCTGGTTGCGGCGGCTGCCGTGACGGTGGCCGTGGTCGGTGGCCTCGGTTGGCTCGGGCAGGGTGCCAGCCCTGGGATTCCGGCGCAGACGGCGGTGATCCGGGTGGGCGGGGGCGAGACCCTCTGGGACGTGGCGCGGCGGGTGGCACCACAGTCTGACCAAGGGGCGGTGGTGCACCGGATTCGGGAACTGAATGGGATCGTGGGCTCCGCCATAGAGCCCGGTCAGCGGTTGCAGGTGCCCGACGGGCGCTGACCCAAGTGCGGTGTCGTTACCCTGCACCGGGGCGGCGGACATTTCGCTCGGCTGAGGTCGGTGAGTGAGGAGGCCAAGACGCGGTGCGGATGAGCGGCAACGCATCTTCTGCGGCATCTTCCACTGCGTCATTGCGGGTGCTACTGGTCGAGGACGATGAGGGCGACGCCGTCCTGGTGCGCGAGTTGTTGACTGATGCCGCGGTCCCAGTGGATCTGGTGTGGGCGCGATCGCTGGGCGAGGCGAAGCGCCTGTGATTCGCGGACATGGACCCTCTGCTGCTGGATCTGCAGCTCCCGGACGCGAGTGGGCTCGACGGGCTGCGCCAACTACTGCGCCATGGTGAGGCCGCGGTAGTTGTCCTGACCGGTCTGGATGACCAGTACCAGGGTGTGGCCGCTCTCGGCGCCGGCGCCCAGGACTATTTGGGTCAAGGGGCAGATCGATGGGCGCAGTCTGGTCCGGGTGATCCGCTACGCGGTGCAGCGACACCGAGCCGCGGGCGGGGACTTCTACGGGTCGTGCGGCTTCCAATCCGGTAAGCAGCCGCGCGCCGTGGCGGCTCGACTTCGCGGTCACCACAACATATAGTAGTTACACGGATGTTGTTCAGGCACAGGTTGGGTCTAGGGTCCGCATGGGGTCGGTCTCCGTCGAAGTGACGCTGGGAGGGGCGAGGGCATGCACTGTCCGTTCTGTCGGCACGCCGACTCGCGCGTCATCGACTCGCGCGAGGTCGAGGATGGGCAGGCGATCCGTCGGCGCCGGTCGTGTCCGGCGTGCGGTCGGCGGTTCACGACTGTGGAGGAGTTGGTGCTGGCCGTGGTGAAGCGCTCGGGTGTCACCGAGCCGTTCAGCCGCGACAAGATCGTCCGTGGTGTACGCCGGGCGTGCCAGGGACGACCTGTGGACGAGGACGCGTTGCAGCAGCTGGCGCACCGGGTCGAAGACGCGATCCGGTGCCTGGGCAGCGCCGAGGTGCCCAGCCAGGAAGTCGGGTTGGCCATCCTCGGCCCGCTGCGCGACCTCGATGAGGTGGCCTACCTACGTTTCGCGAGCGTCTACCGGTCGTTCTCGTCGATCGGGGACTTCGAGAAGGAGATCCGAATTCTGCGTGACCTCCCAGGTCGCGACCGCACGACGAAGGATCCGACCGCTCCGGACGGGCAGAGACCCGAAGCCGGGAGTATGCACACCGCGACTGAGAGGGATGAGGGATGACCGAGACTGTCGGGACTCCGGCTGGTAACGGGGCGGGAACCTCTGGAGCTTCGCCCGCTGTGCGGCCCAAGCGCGCGCTGCGGATGGAGCGGGTCTACACGACCGAGGCGCGACACCCCTACGACGAGGTGACCTGGCAGCGTCGGGACGTCGTGATGACCAACTGGCGGGACGGCGCGGTCAACTTCGAACAGCGCGGCGTGGAGTTTCCCGACTTCTGGTCGATTAACGCGGTGAACATTGTGACCAGCAAGTACTTCCGCGGCGCGGTGGGTAGCGACCACCGCGAGTCGAGTTTGCGCCAGTTGATCGACCGGGTCGTGACGACCTACACCGCGGCCGGTGTGCAGCACGGATACTTCGCGACCGACACCGACAAGGAGATCTTCTCTCAGGAACTGACCTGGATGCTGCTACACCAGGTGTTCAGCTTCAACTCCCCGGTCTGGTTCAACGTCGGCACCAGTTCCCCCAACCAAGTGAGTGCGTGTTTCATTCTTTCCGTCGACGACACCATGGACTCCATTCTCAACTGGTACCGGGAAGAGGGTTTGATATTCAAGGGCGGTTCCGGTGCTGGTCTGAATCTTTCCCGTATTCGTTCTTCGAAGGAACTGCTGTCCTCCGGTGGCACGGCATCCGGCCCGGTGAGTTTCATGCGCGGGGCGGATGCCTCGGCGGGCACCATCAAATCCGGCGGGGCGACCCGTCGGGCCGCCAAAATGGTGGTACTCGACGTTGATCATCCGGATATCGCTGAATTCGTGCAGACCAAGGCATCCGAGGAGCGTAAGATCCGGGTGCTCCGTGACGCCGGATTCGACATGGACCTGGGTGGCAAGGACATCACGTCGGTCCAATACCAGAATGCCAACAACTCGGTCCGGGTTTCCGACGAGTTCATGCGCGCCGTGGAGGCCGGCGACGAATTCGGGTTGCGCTCCCGAACTTCCGGTGAAGTCATCGAGACGGTGCGGGCCAAGAATCTCTTTCGTGATATCACCAAGGCTGCGTGGGAATGCGCTGACCCTGGCCTGCAATACGATGACACGATTAATGACTGGCACACCTGCCCGGAGTCCGGCCGCATCACCGCCTCCAATCCCTGCAGCGAGTACCTGCATCTCGACAACTCCAGCTGCAACCTCGCATCGATCAATCTGATGAAGTTCCTCCGGGAGGATCTCACTTTCGATGCCGAGCTTTTCGCGAAGACGGTGGAGCTGGTCATCGCCGCGATGGACATCTCGATCTGCTTTGCGGACTTCCCGACTGAGTCCATTGGAGAAACCACCAGGGCGTTCCGGCAGCTCGGTATCGGCTACGCCAATCTCGGGGCATTGTTGATGGCTACCGGGCACGCCTACGACTCGGGCGGCGGACGCGCACTCGCCGCGACGATCACTTCGCTGATGACCGGTACTGCGTACAAGCGTTCAGCGGAACTTGCCGAGGTCGTTGGACCGTACGAGGGTTATGCCCGCAACGCCGAAGCGCACCAGCGGATCATGCGAAAGCACGCTGCGGCAAACGACCTGATTCGCACCTACGATCACAATGATCGGGCTATCCAGAAAGTCGCCACCAGAGCGTGGCAGGATGGCATCCGACTCGGTGAGAACAATGGTTGGCGTAACGCCCAGGCCAGTGTATTGGCGCCGACCGGGACAATAGGATTCATGATGGATTGCGATACTACGGGTATCGAGCCGGACTTCTCGCTGGTGAAGTTCAAGAAGCTGGTGGGCGGCGGATCAATGCAGATCGTCAACCAGACTGTGCCCAAGGCGCTCGCGGCGTTGGGCTACCAGCAGGAGCAGAGTGAGGCGATTATCGAGTACATCGCCGAGCATGGTCACGTGATCGATGCCCCGGGGCTGCGCTCCCAACATTACGAGGTCTTTGATTGCGCGATGGGGGAGCGAGCCATTCTCCCCATGGGGCACGTGAGGATGATGGCAGCGACCCAACCGTTCATCTCGGGAGCCATCAGCAAGACGGTCAATATGCCGGAGACGGCCACCGTCGCCGATATTGAAGAGATCTACCTGCAATCCTGGAAAATGGGAATCAAGGCACTGGCGATCTATCGGGATAATTGCAAGGTAGGTCAGCCGCTGTCCACCGGCAAGACTGCGACCACCGGGATGGACAAGGCGAGCGTCGAGGCTAGGCCGGTACGCAAGCGGCTGCCGAAGAAGCGGCCCAGCGAGACGGTTTCTTTCACCGTTGGTGGCGCTGAGGGTTATCTGACTGCGGGTTCTTACCCGGACGGCGGCCTCGGTGAGATCTTTGTGAAGATGTCTAAGCAGGGTTCTACGCTGGCCGGTGTGATGGACGCTTTCTCGATCGCGATCTCGATAGCGTTGCAATACGGCGTGCCGCTGGAGACCTACGTCTCAAAATTCGTGAACATGCGTTTCGAGCCGGCCGGGATGACTGATGACCCAGACGTCCGGATGGCGTCGAGTGTGGTGGACTATCTGTTCCGTCGAGTCGCGCTGGATCAGCTGCCTAAGGATAAGCGGGATCAACTGGGAATCCTGACCGCCGAAGAGCGCACTGCGCAGGTGGCCGGGGACTACGGCATCGACGAGGGCGACGGGGCCGACGTCGAGTCACTACGCACCTCAGTGGACCTCAGCAATCCGGCTCCACTGGCAGCGGGCCGTCCGGCCCCGGTATATGTGGGCAGCTCCACCGAGTTGCTGGAACTGCAGTTGGGCAAGGCCGCTGACGCGCCACTGTGCATGACATGCGGGACCAAGATGCGTCCGGCCGGATCCTGCTACGTCTGCGAGGGCTGTGGCTCGACCAGCGGCTGTAGCTGACAGGCGGCGCACAGCCGGCGCCTGGGTGGCGCACAGCCGGCTGGCCGATAGTGGCAGCATGACCATGGTGGACGCCGAGCTACGTCGCGCTGATGGCACTCCTGTGCGGGTGCTCGTCGTCGAAGATGAGGTGTCGCTGGCCGAGCTGCTGACGATGGCGCTGCGCTATGAGGGCTGGGATGTGCGCAGCGCCGGCGACGGGCTCTCGGCAGTGCGCGTCGCGCGCGAGTTCGGCCCCGACCTGGTGGTTCTCGACGTCATGTTGCCTGACATAGACGGGTTGGAGGTGCTGCGCCGGGTACGCGCCGGCGCACCTGCGGTGCCGGTTCTGTTCCTCACGGCGAAGGACGCCGTCGAGGACCGGATCGCCGGGCTCACGGTGGGGGGTGACGACTATGTGACCAAGCCGTTTAGCCTGGAGGAGGTGATGGCTCGGCTGCGGGCGCTGCTGCGCCGGTCCGGGATGAGTGTGGCCCGCACCCCGGCGCTGGTGGTCGGTGACCTGTCCCTCGACGAGGACAGCCGCGAGATCCGCCGTGGTGGTGACGTCGTCGAGCTCACCGCGACCGAGTTCGAGCTGTTGCGTTACCTCATGCGCAACCCTCGCAGGGTGCTGTCCAAGGCTCAGATCCTCGACCAGGTGTGGCACTACGACTTCGGGGGCAATTCCAACGTCGTCGAGCTGTACATCTCCTACCTGCGCAAAAAGATCGACGCCGGCCGGTCGCCGATGATCCACACCATGAGAGGTGCCGGCTACGTGCTCAAGCCCGCGGCGGGTTGAGGCTGATGCATTCGCTTCGGGCCCGCCTGGTGGCCGCCCTGCTGGCGCTGTTCGCGCTGGCGGGCGTCGGGGTCGGGGTCGTCACCGCGGTCG
>DATAWX010000225.1:0-10803 GCA_036266995.1 Pseudonocardiaceae bacterium
ACGGTGAAGCGGAAGTCGACGACATCATCGTGCAATCCATCGTGCGTGGCCCAACATACGACCCGTTGCGCGATCTACCTGCGGCAAGGCCGTGACGCGATTGGTGAGCATCCCACCGTCCAACGCCAGCGGGGACTGCTACCGCGTCGAACCCGGCGCCGGCAGCGACCGAGGTGCGCGCTTGCACCGTCACCGGCACCGCCTGGTCACCTCGCGTTTCAAGCCCAGAGCACCGATCATCTTCGATGGCGCGGTCGAGCGGCCCTTCGGGGCGTCTGGCTTTCCTTTTTCGCCGAACCCCGCCATGATCGCGGCTCGCGGGAGCAGTCAAGGTTCGAGCGGGGAGGCAAGGATGTCCGATCGGCTGATCTTTCAGCTGGGCACCAACAACTGGCAGCGCGGCGGGGAGTTTGCGCCGGGCTCGGGGATCCTGCACGAGGCGCACCACCACGCCTACAACGCTCTGCCGGGAGTGCGCACCTACTCGATGTATCCCTCCCGGCGGCAGCGGTTCCGCGACGAGGACGTGCGGGTTTTCGCGTTGGAGCACGACATCCCGATCTGCGAGTCGATCTCCCCGGTCAGCAACTACCGCTGGCACAGCATGAGCGAGGACGAGGTCAACGCCTACCGGCAGCGGCTGACCAACGAGGTCGCGGAGTGGCTCGACGAGATCGAGGCCAACTCCGAGGACCGATTTAGCCTAGCGATCGCCCATCACGGCTTCATGAACACGGTGGTGATGCGCGACGTGATCCGCCGCAGGGCCGCCGCCGGGCGCGGCTCGATGCCGCTGCTGTGCTTCGTGCATGGAACCGAGCTGAAGATGTACGCCAACGAGCGACGCGCCGATCAGCCGGCGGAGTTCCCGCTGCGTTTCCTGCCGTTCATGCAGCGCGAGAAGATCTTCGACTACAACGCCCCGCAGCATGGCGTGGATGTCGTCGCGTCGATCTCCGCCGAGCAGATCGAGGCGCTGCTGGACCTCTTCCCGGAGTTCCCCCGTGAGCGGGTGGTGCTCTCCCAGAACGGCTACAACCAGGACGTCTTCCACAGGCTGACCGACCCGACCGACCTCTATGCTGATCGGGCGAAGGTGCTGGCCGGGTTCATGACACAGGTACCCGAGGGCAGCGGCCGGCAACCCGAGCCGATCGCCCCGGCGGACGGACTCGACGCGGTGGTGGCGTTCTGCGGCAAGTTCGCCGACTGGAAACGGCTGGATGCCCTACTGCACGCGGCGGCCATCTACGAGCAGCAGCAGCGCCGGATCCTCACCCTGGTGATCGGTTCCGGGCCACGCGAGGCGCAGGTCGAAATGAACGACCTGGCCGCGCGGCTCGGCCTGCGCCGGACCTACTTCCTCGGGCCCAGGCCGCAGAACGAATTAGCGGTGCTGTTCAACTGCGCCGACGTGGGCTGCTTCCCGTCCTACCGTGAACCTTTCGGTCTGGTGTTCATCGAATGCATGGCCTGCGGGACGCCGGTGATCGGCGCCGACTCCGGCGGCCCGCGCGACTTCGTGACCCCCAAGGTCGGGATGCTGGTACCGGAGACCGACGATCGCGCGGCGCTCGCCCAGTCACTCGCCGCCGCTGTCAACCGGAGTCTGGACGAGGGCTGGAAACAGACCAAGGGCCCCACCGCCGAGGCCTACGCCAAGGAGAAATTCAGCGTGGTCAACCAAGTCTCCAAACTGCTCGCCGAGGTAGACCGACTGACCACCGCCTCAGGATCACACGGTGAGCATCGACAGCCAGAACTTCGCCACCCTTCCACTACTCAGGGTGCAGCTACTTGTTGGATTTAGAGGTTAGCCCGGTGCGGAACTCGACCACGTCGCCGTCGGCCATCAGGTAATCCTTGCCCTCCATCCGGACCTTCCCCGCGGCCCGGGCCTGCGCCATGGATCCGGCCACGAGCAGATCGTCGTAGGACACGATCTCGGCCTTGATGAACCCGCGCTGGAAGTCACTGTGGATCACTCCAGCGGCTTCCGGAGCGGTGGCTCCGGCCCGGATCGTCCATGCCCTGGACTCTTTGGGACCTGCGGTAAGGAACGTCTGCAACCCCAGAGTGTGGAAACCGGCGCGGGCCAGCGCGTGCAGCCCCGGCTCGGGCTGCCCGATCGAGTCCAGCAACTCTTGAGCGGACTCCGGGTCCAGCTCGAGCAGCTCAGACTCCACCTTGGCGTCGAGGAACACCGCATCGGCGGGGGCGACGAGCTTGCGCAGCTCCGCCTGCCGCTCCAGGTCGGCGAGTACGCCCTCGTCGGCGTTGAAGACATACAGGAACGGCTTGCCGGTCAGCAGGCTGAGCTCAGCGAGCGCGTCGACATCAAGCGCCGCACGCGCGGTGAACAGGGTGCGTCCGGCGTCGAGCACTTCTCTCGCGGCCTGCGCGGCGGTCAGCGCGGCGCGCCGTTCCCGCGGCTGGGTGCGAGCCTCCTTCTCCAACCGGGGCAACGCGCGGTCCACCGTCTGCAGGTCGGCCAGCACCAGCTCGGTCTCGACGGTGGCGATGTCATCGGCCGGGTCGACCCGCCCGTCGACGTGCAGCACGTCGGGGTCGTCGAAAACCCGCACCACCTGGCAGATCGCGTTGGCCTCGCGGATGTTGGCAAGGAACTTGTTGCCCAGCCCAGCGCCCTCCGAGGCGCCCGCGACGATGCCCGCGATGTCGACGAACGAGACCGTCGCCGGCACCACCTTGGCGCTGTCGAAGAGCTCGGCCAACCGGCCGAGTCGCTCGTCGGGTAGCGGCACCACCCCGACATTGGGTTCGATGGTGGCGAAGGCGTAGTTCGCTGCGAGGACGTTGTTGCGGGTCAGCGCGTTGAACAGGGTGGACTTGCCCACGTTGGGCAACCCGACGATACCAAGAGTGAGGCTCACAGGACGTCAAGTCTAGGCACCCGATCCCGGTTACCCGCATTCAGCGGGCTCAGCGGGGCTATTGGGGGCTGCTTTACCCGCTGAGCCCGCTTTACCCGCTGAGCCCGCTCGATGCGCTGGGGGCGGCGCGCCTCGGCGATACTGTCGGGGGGGTGCTGCAGTCTGTGACGCATGGATTACGCACTGTTGCTCGCCTTGGTTGTTGGGGTGGCGGTCGGGGCTGTGGTCAGCTGGCTGGTGGCCGCCGCGCTTCGCCGGGTCGGGGCGGCCGAAGCGGGCCGGACCGCGGACGCCGCCAGAGCCGCCGTCGAGGCCGAGCTCGTCGCCGCCCGCCGGGAGGCCGAAAGTGCCGCATCGGCGAGGGACACCGCGACGGCCCGGGCTGAGCAGTACCACCAGCGCGCTGAGGAAGCCGCGGGGCGAGTTGCGACCACGCAGGCCGAACTGGCCGGTCTGCGTGCCGCGCTCGAGGCTGAGCGGACCGCTGCGGCCGACCGGGAACGTGTACTCACCCACCGCGAAGCCGAACTCAAGGACAGCTTCCAAGCACTGTCAGCTGAGGCGCTGTCGCGCAACAACGAGGCGTTCGTCCAGCTCGCTGAGGCACAGTTCGCCAAGGTCACAGCTGCCATGTCGGCCAAGTCGGACGGCGACGCCAGCCAGCGCCAGCAGGCCATCACGGCACTGCTCGACCCGATAACCCAAAGCCTGCACCGGCTGGACGGTCAACTGCGCACCGTGGAAAAGGAGCGCGAAGCCGCCTACGCGGGGCTGCGCGAGCAAGTCGGCGCCATGCACCGCACGTCCGAACAGCTCCAGAGCGAGACCCGGCAGTTGGTCACCGCGCTACGCGCCCCGCAGGTCCGCGGCCGGTGGGGCGAACTGCAGCTGGAGCGAATCGTGGAGCTGGCCGGCATGGTCGAGCACTGCGACTTCTCCCGGCAGGTCACTGCCACCGACGCTAGCGGCGACGACGACGCCCTGGTCCGCCCCGACCTAGTGGTGCACCTGGCTGGTGGCAAGGTCATCGTGTTGGATGCCAAGGTGCCCTTCGGGGCCTACCTGGAGGCCGTCGAGGCCACCGACCCGGACCGCCGGGCGGACCGGCTGGTCGCGCACGCCCGGCACCTGCGCACCCACGTCGATTCGCTGGCACACAAGTCTTACTGGCAGCGCTTCGAAGCCACCCCGGAGTTCGTGGTGTTGTTCGTCCCCGGCGACCCCTTCCTCGAGGCGGCGCTGCAATCCGATCCGGCGTTGCTCGAGCACGCCTTCGAGCGCAACGTCGTGATCGCCACCCCGACCACGCTGATCGCGCTGCTGCGGACAGTGGCCTACACCTGGCGGCAGGAATCGCTGGCGCGCAATGCCGCGCGGGTACATGAACTGGGCCGCGAGCTGCACTCCCGGCTGGCCACGATGGGCGGCCACGTGGCGCGGTTGGGCAAGCAACTCGGTGGCGCGGTCGAGGCCTACAACCGCACGGTCACGTCGCTGGAGTCGCGAGTACTGGTCACTGCCCGCCGCTTCGGGGAGCTCGGCGTGGTCACCGAAGCGCTCGACACGCCCGAGCAGGTGGAGCGCAGTCCCCGCGCGGTGCAGGCGGTGGAACTCGTCGCGTCGGCGACGGACTCGCTGATCGCCCTGGAGACGGCGCAACGCGAATCGGACTGCCAGGGAGGACCGGAGCGGGATCCCGACCGAACCGCTGAGAGCTGGGCGTGGGTCAACGAGACACTGCACCACGCGCGGGGCGAGGACGAGCAGCAGTCTAGTGTGAACGAGTGACGGGGACCCGAACCCGAAGCACCGCCCAGCGCGGGACGTGGGACGAGTGCGCGCTGCTGCCCGATCGCGCCGGAGTGCCCTGGTGGGCAGCTGCCTTCTGTGCCGTCGGGCTCGCCGCGATCGGTGCGTTCGCGGATTTGGAACGGATCAACCGGCTGGGCATGGTGTTCGAGGTCTGCTATTTCCTCGGGTGCCTGCTTGCCGTAGTGGTGGTGCAGCGCAAGGGTCTGTTCGGCCCGATGGTGCAGCCTCCGCTGATCCTGGCGGTGACAGTGCCGGGCGTTATCCTGGCCATCGGCTCACATCCCGCCGGCGGGGGAATGGTCGCTACCACGCTCGCGGTCGGTACTCCGTTGATCAACGGCTTCCCGGCCATGGCGATCACCACCGGGTGCACCCTGGCCATCGGCATCCTGCGGCTGGTCACCCAACGACGCCCGACCTCGCGCCATGACCTCTGACCGGCAGGGCTCGCGGACCCTCAGATCGAGCGCTTGAGTTCGCGCGGCAATGAGAACACCAGCTTCTCCTCCGCGGTGACGACCTCTTCGACGTCGGCGTACCCGTGCTCGGTCAAAAAGTCCAGCACACTCCGCACCAGCACCTCGGGCACCGAGGCGCCGCTCGTGACACCCACGGTCTGCACCCCGTCCAGCCAGGCGGGATCGATTTCCCGCGCGTAATCCACCAGGTACGCCAACCGGGCGCCAGCGCCCAGCGCGACCTCGACCAACCGCACCGAGTTGGACGAGTTGCGGGAGCCTACGACCAGGACCAGGTCACACTGGGCCGCCATCGCCTTCACGGCCACTTGCCGGTTCTGGGTGGCGTAGCAGATGTCGTCGCTGGGTGGGTCGGCCAGCTCGGGGAACCGTTGCCGTAGCTGAGCTACTGTTTGCATCGTCTCGTCCACGGACAACGTCGTCTGGGACAGCCACACCACCCGCGACGAGTCTCGTACGGTCACCGAATCCACCGCGCCCGGTCCGTCGACGAGCTGAACCTGCCCGGGTGCCTCCCCGGCGGTGCCCTCGACCTCCTCATGGCCCTGGTGACCGATCAGCAGGATGTCGTAGCCGTCGCGGGCGAACCGCTTGACCTCCTGATGCACTTTGGTGACCAGCGGGCAGGTGGCATCGATAGTGCGCAGGTCACGCGCCGCAGCCTGCGCGTGCACCGCCGGGGACACACCGTGCGCGGAGAAGACCACGACGGCGCCCGCAGGCACCTCATCGGCCTCGGCGACGAAGACCACACCGCGGTCCTGAAGGGTCTCCACCACGTGCCGGTTGTGCACGATCTCCTTGCGCACATAAACCGGAGCCCCGTGCGCTTCGAGGGCCTTCTCGACGGTGACTACCGCGCGGTCAACCCCGGCGCAGTAGCCGCGGGGTTTGGCCAGCAGTACACGCTTGGTCATGCCTCCACCCTACGGGCGAGGCAAAGCAGGCCTGGAGGCAAACAGGTCTCCCACCCGGGTAGGCATAGGGCCGGTGACTGGGGCAGGCTTGACGACCATGAACCACCTACCCCTGCCTGTCCGTGTCGCCGTGGGCCTCGCGCTCACCGCGGTGGAACAGGCCTGCAAGCTGCCTGAGCAGCTCGCCGAGCTGCCTGTCACGGCCGCCAGCCGCGCCGTGCAGGCTGGGATGCGGGTGCAGCAAAGGGTCACCGAGCTGGCGATCAAGGGCGACGAGGTGTTGTCGCTTTTCCGTCCAGTCGAGGACACCCCGCCGTGGGCCACGTTCGACGAGGACGACGAGCCCCAAGGTCCTCACGCCGATCTCGCGGCGGTACCCGCCTCCGGCAACGGCCCGGTACCCAGGGAGTTCGGCGAGGTCGACGAGGCCGACGTAGCCCATGCCCTGACGCCCCAGCGCTCAACCGCCCCCACCGCGACACCTATCCCGACCCCGTCGGCGCTGACCGGCTACGACGAACTGTCGATAGCCCAGCTGCGCGGCAAGCTGCGGGCGCTGTCCCTTCTCCAGCTCGCGGAGATCCTGGAGTACGAACACGCTCACCAGGACCGTCCCGCGTTCGTCACCCTGCTGTCGAACCGGATCGCCACGGTCCGCTCCCAGGGACCGAAACCTCAGGGACCGAAACCCCAGTGACCGAGACCCCGGTGACCGAACCCGCCGAAGTGACCGAACCCGCCACCACAGCGGAGGCTCCCTGGCCGGTCCGCACCGTCGCCCGCAAAATCGCCGGATGGATTGATCGGTTGGGCGCGGTCTGGATTGAGGGGCAGATCACTCAGGTCAGCGCCAAACCTGGCACCGGTACCGCGTTTCTCACGCTTCGCGACCCGGTTGCCGACGTGTCCCTAACCCTGACCTGTGCGATTGGGCTGGTGCGCGACCGGAAACCGCCGCTGGCCGATGGCTGCCGGGTCGTGGTGCACGGCAAACCGTCGTTGCACCTCAGCCGCGGCACGCTAAGCCTGCGCGTCGACGAGATCCGGGCCGTCGGCATCGGGGAGCTGCTGGCCCGCATCGAGCGGCTTCGGCGGCTGCTGGACGCCGAAGGACTGTTCGATCCCCGACGCAAGCGCCGGCTGCCGTTGCTACCCGGCTGCGTCGGGCTGATCACCGGCCGGGCCAGCGCCGCCGAGCGCGACGTGCTGAGCAATGCCACCGCCCGTTGGCCCGCGGTGCAGTTCCGGGTGCGCAACGTGGCAGTGCAGGGGCCGCTCGCGGTGACGCAGATCATCGAGGCGCTCGACGCGCTCGACGCGGACCCCGCGGTGGACGTCATCGTGCTGGCTCGAGGTGGGGGCAGTGTGGAGGATCTGTTGGCGTTCTCCGACGAGGCGCTGTGCCGAGCGGTGTCGCGATGCGCCACCCCGGTTGTCTCGGCGATCGGGCACGAGCCGGACACCCCGCTGGTAGATCACGTCGCGGACAAGCGCTGCTCGACCCCGACCGACGCCGGCAAGTGCGTGGTGCCCGACGTCGCGGAGGAGACCGCCACCCTGGATCAGCTGCGCAACCGCTGCCACCGCGCCCTGTACGGCTGGGTGGACCGGGAGCGGCGCCTCCTCGACGCCGTGCGAAGTCGCCCGGTGGTGGCCGATCCGAGCCGCCTGCTGCGCGAGCGCGGCCAGATCGTGGTTGACCTACGCGCTCGCGCCGACCGGGCCGTGCTCAGCGGGATGCGAGCGGCCCGACAAGGGCTCGAGCACACCTCGGCACGCTTGACGACTCTCGGACCGGCAGCCACCCTGGCCCGCGGATACGCCGTGGTCCAGCGAGTCAACGGTGCGGTGCTTCGATCGGTGACGGACGCCCCCGAGGGCACCGAACTGCGGGTGCGGTTATCCGACGGTGCCCTGCATGCGGTGGTGACCGGTGACTGACGACGACCGGGCCACCCAGGACCCGGCAACACTGGGCTACGAAGCCGCCCGGGACCAGCTGGCCGAGGTAGTGCGCGTCCTGGAGGCCGGCGGGCTGAGCCTGGACGACTCGCTGGCACTGTGGGAGCGCGGCGAGCAGCTCGCCGCGGTCTGCGAGCGGCACCTCGCCGGCGCCCGGGAACGGATCGATTCGGTGATCGCCGCTCGTGAGCAGCAGCAACAGCCTGGTGTGCAACCGCTCACCAAATAAGGGTCTGGGAGGATTGTGGGGGTTCACAATTTTGGGTTCACAATCCAAATGACGTTGGCGCCGTTCCGGGAGGGCTTATGAGTACTTTGTCGACTCCGCGGCAGAATCCGAAGCAGGAGGAGCCGGACCGCAACCTTGCGATGGAGCTGGTGCGGGTGACCGAAGCCGCAGCGATGGCCGCTGGCCGTTGGGTCGGCCGCGGCGACAAGAACGGGGGTGACGGGGCGGCGGTGGACGCCATGCGCAAGCTGGTCGGCACGGTGTCGATGCGCGGCGTCGTGGTGATCGGCGAGGGCGAGAAAGACGAAGCGCCGATGCTGTTCAATGGCGAGGAGGTCGGCAACGGGCAGGGGCCGGAGTGCGATGTCGCGGTCGATCCGATCGACGGCACGACGCTGATGGCCAAGGGCATGCCCAACGCGCTGGCGGTGCTCGCGGTGTCCGAGCGGGGCACGATGTTCGATCCCTCTGCGGTCTTTTACATGGAGAAGATCGCCACCGGACCGGAGGCAGCCGACGTCATCGACATCTCAGCGCCGGTGGCGGAGAACATCAAGCGGGTCGCCAGGGCGAAACAGATGGACATCTCGGACATCACGGTGTGCATCCTGGAGCGACCGCGGCACGACGAGCTGGCCCGCCAGGTGCGTGAGGCCGGCGCCCGGATCACCTTCATCACCGACGGGGACGTCGCCGGTGCGATCGCCGCGGCCCGGCCGGGCACCGGAGTGGACCTGCTGATCGGCATCGGTGGCACCCCGGAGGGGATCATCACCGCGGCCGCGCTGCGCTGCATGGGAGGCGCGATCCAGGGCCGGCTGTGCCCGCGCGACGACGCCGAGCGCCAGGCCGCGCTGGACGCCGGGCACGACCTGGACCGGATCCTCACCACCGAGGACCTGGTCTGCGGCGACAACGTGTTCTTCTGCGCCACCGGCATCACCGACGGGGAGCTGCTGCGTGGGGTGACCTATCACGCGGGGGGATGCCGCACGCAGTCCATTGTGATGCGCTCCAAGTCCGGCACAGTGCGGATGATCGACAGCTACCACCAACTCACCAAGCTGCGAAAATACGCCTCAGTGGATTTCGATCAGCTACCCCTCGCATGACCCAGCAGCACCGGATCGAACGCGACACCATGGGGGAGGTCGCGGTTCCCACGGACGCGCTATACCGGGCGCAGACGCAGCGCGCCGTGGAGAACTTCCCGATTTCGGGTCGGGGCCTGGAACGCTCCCAGATCCGCGCGCTGGGGTTGGTCAAAGCCGCCTGCGCGCGGGTGAACGCCACACTGGGCGTGCTCGACCCGTCGCTTGCTGAGGCGATCGCGTCGGCCGCCGATGAGGTCGCGGCCGGCGAACATGACGCTCAGTTCCCCGTCGACGTGTTCCAGACCGGCTCGGGCACCAGCTCGAACATGAACGCCAACGAGGTGATCGCCACGCTGGCCAGCCGGGCCGCCGGCCGTGACGTTCATCCCAACGACCATGTCAATGCGTCACAGTCGTCCAACGACGTGTTCCCGACCACCATTCATCTCGCCGCCACCGAGGCCGTCGCGCACGACGTGATGCCCGCGCTGGTGCACCTGTCCTCGGCGTTGACCCGGAAATCCAGTGACTGGCGCGATGTGGTGAAAGCCGGCCGCACCCACTTGATGGACGCGGTACCGATCACGCTCGGCCAAGAGGCTGGTGGGTGGGCGTCGCAGGCGCGATACGGCGTCGAGCGGCTGGCGAGCTGTCTACCGCGGCTGGGCGAGCTGCCTATCGGTGGTACCGCGGTGGGAACCGGGCTCAACGCTCCGGTGGGTTTCGCCGCCGCCGTCGTCGAGCAGCTACGCCGCGCCACCGGCCTTGATGTGCTCACCGAGGCTCGCGACCACATCGAGGCGCAGGCATCCAGGGACGGCCTGGTGGAGTGCTCCGGCGCGCTGCGCACCGTCGCTGTGTCTCTTTTCAAGATCGCCAACGACCTCCGGTGGCTCGGTTCGGGACCCCGCGCTGGGTTGGCCGAGCTGCGGCTACCCGACCTGCAGCCCGGATCCTCGATCATGCCCGGCAAGGTCAACCCGGTGATCTGCGAGGCGACGATGATGGTCGCCGCGCAGGTGATCGGCAACGACGCGTGTGTGGCATTCGGCGGCTCGCAGGGCAACCTGGAGCTCAATGTGATGATGCCGGTGATGGCGCGCAACGTGCTGGAGTCGGCCCGGCTGCTCGCCGCGGCTGCACGGTTGCTCGCCGACAAAGTCGTCGAGGGCGCGCAGGCCGACGTGGAGCGGTGCCGTGAGTACGCCGAGTCCTCCCCCGCGATCGCAACCTCACTCAACCGCTACCTCGGCTACGAGGAAGTGGCGTCGGTCGCCAAACAGGCGCAACTGGAGCAGCGCAGCATTGCCGATGTGGTGCGCGCCCGCGGTCACGTCGACGACTGCACCATCACCCCCGAACAGCTCAATGATGCCCTCGACGTTCTGACCATGACCCTTTCCCCGGGTTCTGGAA
>DATAWX010000226.1:0-10641 GCA_036266995.1 Pseudonocardiaceae bacterium
CAACACCGGCGGTGGCGGCGGTGGCAACACCGGCGGTGGCGGCGGTGGCGGCGGTGGCGGTGCGGGTCGCCGGTAGATGACGACCCGTAGGTAGCCAAGGCGCGTCGGCGAGTCCCGGGCTACATACGGGTGAAGTCAAGATCGAGCTACCCACACCCCATGACTATCCGCACACTTACCGGGTCAGCAGGGCGCGGGCCATGACCATGCGCTGGATCTGGTTGGTTCCCTCGTAGATCTGGGTTATCTCTCAACCACCAGGATCGACCTGGCGATCTGACGGTAAAGCAGCGGGGAGCAGCGGAACATCTCACTAATTTTCACCGATTCTTGCCGCTACTTGACGTCTCACCGCCTAGAGACAGCCTGATCTTGATCTGTCCACCATCGTAATGCCTCCGCTTTGTAGGCTAAGCTCTATGTACCCGTCACCGGATGCCGTTCCCGATGCGCTCCACGCGGTGGTGGCCGCTCTGGCCAACGACGAGGCCGCAACAGCCCGCACTCATATGGATTCCATCGCCTTTCATCGGCGGGCTCGACGTTGCGGAGGGCGCCGTCACCACGGGCACTTGCCGAGATCTACGACCGCGACCGGTACCAGTGTCGCTACTGCAGCAGGAAGACTGTGTTGATCGAAGTCATGCGGCTCCTGTCCGACCTGTTCCCAGAGCAGTTTCCGTATCACCGGAACTGGAAGACCTCCGAGACGCATCAGGCCTATTGGTCGGTTTCCACCACCCATGATCATGTTGTTCCTCTCTCCAGGGGTGGCGATTCCCTCGATCCCCGCAACATCGTCACGGCGTGCTGGCCGTGCAACGCCCGCAAATCCGGGCTCCAACTCGAAGATATTGGCTTTACTCTACGCGAGCCGAACGATCAGACCTGGCGAGGGCTGGCCGACCTTTATCCGGCACTTTGGAAACACTGCGGGCGTCCGCCACTGACCGGAGGAAGGAAAGCCTGGCTGACAGCAGCCACGATGCTCTACGCGTTATGATGTATGCCGTACGCACAGGATTCCGGGACTCTCCGGGCGCAGATCTGCATCACCGCATCGATCCGAACATCAATGAACGTAGACGAACGCATACGGATGAGACCAACAGGGCTCGGTTGCCTCGCGGAGACTCTCGCCTGTGGTGGTGGAGGGTCCGCTCCAGCACCGTGAACTGAACACGCACGCGACTTATGACGCGGCTGCCGACCAGCGGGCAACAATGGTGTCGCTTTCGGTTCCGCCACCCCACCCTCGGGTACCCCCGGCTCCCGCTCCGTTGGTTCCGGCTCCGGTGATACCTCGTCCCATTCCGGTGGTTCCGGCTCCGACTCCGGTGTTTCCGCCTCCTGCTTTGGTCCTCTATCAGGTGCCCAACCTGGTTGGCGATTATCTGGTTACGGCCGAGCGGGTGTTGGTCCAGGATAGGCTGACCATCGGGTTAATCGCCGAACAGCAATCGGGCCAACCCGCCGGTACCATCGTGCAACAAACCCAGAAGCCAATACCGCGGTCCCTTCCGGCACCACAATCAACCTTGTTGTTGCCGAGTAACTCCTCACAACCTGAGCCGCGTGGCCAACTTGGAAGGCTGCGCCCGTGCCCAGTCCGAACCCTGTACCTGCGGCAGCCGGCGTCACGATGCCGTGTTGACCGTGGTTGACCGGGCCAGAGCACGCCGGAGTGTAGGGAGTTGAGCTATTTATCCGGCTCAGCGGCGGGATGTCCGGAGGGACGTTGCCGCGAGGCTGAGCAGGATGCCCTCGACGACGAGGCTGATGATCCCGAGTGGTTCGGCCCAGTTGCCGATGTCATCGGTGTAGTCGGGTAACCCGGGTCCGCAGGAGAGCACATAGCCCAGGATGGGGCCGCCTGCGACCCCCAACGAGCGCAACCACCCCAACCTCGCCAAGCGGCCCAGCAGTAGTGCCGCGGCCACGAGACCAGTGACTTCGGGGAGGTAGTAAAAGATCTGAACGTAGTCCGGGCCTTCGAGCCGGGCAAGCCGCCTTGGTCGATGACGTGGAGCGCAGTCACCGCAAGACACCCCACCAGGCCGACTACTCGCACAACCAGGCTGCTATGTGCGCCACGGGCAGGACTGGCGGTTAGCTGGAGCATCTCCATAACGTCCCCTATCTCGCGGTCGTACGCATCTATTACCTCGCAGGGGCCCCCTCAATCACCACAAACCGGGTTCACTCGATGACTGTCCGTTCGGTCAGAGAGCTGATGTATCTGGTGGGTGCAGCAGCCGCTCTTTAACTTGTCGGGACAACGCGGTACCCACAGCCCAGCGCGGTGGCCCAGACAGTGAGGCCCGCAGGGCAGCGGTGCGGACATCCGCGGTGGCCCAGCAGATGGAGGCGAAGTGACATGAGCGGATCAGCTGATGTGGTCGTGGTGGGTGGCGGTATCGCCGGGTCGTCATTGGCCACCGTGATGGCCAGGGATGGCTACCAGGTCGTCGTGCTCGAACGTCAGAGGGTCTATCGGGACAAGGTGCGCGGTGAGTGGCTGGCCTGTTGGGGCGTGGCCGAGCTGCTCGGGCTCGACCTGGAGAAACCGCTGCTCGACGCGGGCGGCTGCTATGTGACACGCGTGGTGCCCTACGACGAGGTGACCGACCCGGCGCAGGCCGAGGCAGTCGCCCCTCCGCTGGACCAGATGCTGCCCGGCGTGCGGGGTGCGCTAGACGTCGGGCACCCCGAAGCCTGCGAGGCGCTGACCCGAGCCGCCGCAACAGCCGGGGCCACCGTGATCCGCGCTGTCGGCGATGTCGACGTCGAGCCTGGCGATGCGCCGGTGGTGCGTTACGAGCAGGACGACGTCGCCTACGAGCTGCGCTGTCGGCTGGTGGTCGGCGCGGACGGGCGGATGTCCAAGGTCCGCCGCCGGCTCGGCATCGAGCTGCACCAGACCACGCCGCGCATAATGATCGGTGGGATGCTCATCGATGGCCTGCACGCCTGGCCGGCTCACCAGTTCTCACTCGGCACCGAGGGTGACCTGCTCTACTATGTCTTCCCGCGGGCGAACGGGCTGGCGCGGCTGTACCTGGGGCATGACATCGCGCAGAAGGGCCGGTTCACCGGCCCGGACCGGGAGGCGGAGTTCCTGGCCGCCTGCGGCTTCCGCTGCATCCCGGGCAGCGAGATGTTCCGCGCCGCCAACCCGGCAGGGCCGTGTGCGTTTTATCCGATGAACGACACCTGGACCGAGCAGCCCTACGCGCCCGGGGTCGTGCTGATCGGCGACGCCGCGGGCTGGAACGACCCGATCATCGGTCAGGGCCTGTCCATCGCTCTGCGCGACGTGCGGATGGTCACCGACGTCCTGCGCGCCGGGTCGGACTGGTCCGCGCCGGCCTTCACCGGATACGGCGAGGAGCGCCGGGAGCGGATGCGCCGGCTACGGGTCGCTGCTCAGCTGAGTACCGATCTCGCGACCACGTTCACCCCGGCCGGTGCCGCCCGCCGTCGGGTCTACAACGCCGTCTGGCAGACCGATCCGGTGCTCGGCGGTCCCCGGCTCGCCCAACTGGTCGGCCCGGACAACCTGCCCGCCGCGTCCTTCTCCCAGGTCGCCGTCGACCGGATCCTCGCGCTGGCGTAACAGACCGGCCAAGGAGCCCGATCACGCTGGCGGGAATCGAACCGGCCTGGCCAGCCCTGGGTTGGGTAGGAGCACGCGGGGGCACGCGCTCGGTCAGGCACGGAGGGTCTTCTTCTGGGGGCAGAGGTCCTGCGATTATCGGGTGCAGGTGGCGCTGGGCAGACGCGGGCTTGGGGGTGACCGTGGTCAGTTGGCGAGCGCCGACTGGTCAGGGTGGGGTGGTCGTCGGCGCGTGGCGCGCACGGCTGTTAGGGCTTTCGCCCGATTCCGCCGAACATTGCTACCTCGTTGGGCTCGCCCCAGGGTGTGGTCTCCGGGCGCCATCGCGAGCACGACACGACGCCGGGTTCCAGTAGTTCTAGTCCGTCAAAAAACCGGAGGATCTGTTCGGGGGTGCGCTGGGTCAGCTTCGGTGTGCCGTGCTCGTTCCAGAACGCGACGGCGGCGTCCACGTCGGGCATCGCCGGGCTGGTGATGGTGTGGGAGAGCACCAGGTAGCTACCGGAGGGCAGCGCGTCCAGGAAGTGGCGCACGATGCTATAGGCCTCCCCGTCGTCGCTGATGAAGATCACCACTCCCAGCATGGTGAGGGCGATCGGCTGGGTGAAGTCCAATGTCCGAGCCGCTTCTTCCAGGATCCTGTCAGGGTCGTGCATGTCGGCGTCGATGTAGTCGGTGGCGCCCTGGGGCGTGCTGGTCAGCAGAGCACGGGCGTGCACGAGCACCAATGGGTCGTTATCGACATAGACGATCCGAGACTCCGGCGTGACTCGCTGGGCGACTTGGTGGGTGTTGTCGGCGGTGGGCAGACCGGTACCGATGTCGAGGAACTGGCGGATCCCGGCCTCACTGGCCAGGTACCGCACGGCGCGACCCAAGAAGAGCCGGTCAGCGCGGGCGTAGGTGCCAATGTCGGGGTGGAGTTGCCGGATCTGATCACCGACCTCACGATCGATGGGGTAGTTGTCCTTGCCTCCCAGCCAGTAATTCCAGATCCGAGCCGTGTGCGCCCTGGTGGTGTCGATCTGGGATTGCGACCCGTTGGGGGTGGGCGCAGTGCCTGCCATGCGGACGCTCCTATGAGTGCGAGGTGCCATTCGTCAGCGCCAACGGTAGAACCTGCGGTCCTCTGGCAGTAGTCGGTTCGTTCAACTCAACGATCAGCAACGCAGCGCACTGGATGTCTATCCTCACGTGGGGCGTGCCTGCGGTGGTCGTCATGGTGACGTGCAGGCGTCATTAAGTGACCAAAAAGTATCGGTCGAGGAGGTCATTGGCAGATATCCGGCGGGGATGGCAGCTCTGGTGCGTAGCTCACATCGAGTTTCCTCAGCAGTACCACTCGAATGGCGTAGTACGTCCATGTTAGTGATGGTCTGCGCACTTTGCGTCAACGCGCCGTGCTCATGATCTTTGGCTCGTCGATCTCCGCAAAGCTGGCGCGCGAGGGCTCACGTGCCGGGGTGGTGCGCCCAGCCGGTCCCGACAGATGCGCCGGATCGAGGTACTACCGGAGCCGGGGGTGACCCGCTTTTTGGTAACGAACGGCCCGACCCCTTGGTGGAAGATGGGGCCGGGCCGTTCCTCACCTGTGTATGGCTCTCACGAAGTCTGGGTGTGAGCTGTTGGTGTGGGCGGTGGTTAGCCGGTGCAGTTCGGTACCGCCGGGCTACTGCCGACACAGTTGGTCGGGGTGTTGGCACTGATCGGTGAATTGGTGGTGGTCATGGTGCCGGCGCCCTGGCGGTAGACGCCTCCGGCGGTGATGCCCGCGTGGTTGACGGTGACGGCGGTTTGGGTGAGGGTGGTCGCGGTGGAGTTGACTGCGGCAATACCGCCGCCTCGTAAGCCGGTGTTACCGGTGATGACCAGCGGGCTGCCGGAAACGCCGGTGGTTGTCAACGTTCCTCTGACGCCGTTGTAGATGCCGCCGCCGTTACCGGACACTGCCTTGTTGTTGGATACCGGGCTGTTGGTGAAAGTCGCGGCGGGCGCGGTGCCAGTGGGGGTGTCGGCGTTGGCTAGGCCACCGCCGTTGCCCGAGGCGGTGTTGCCACTGAGGCTGCTTCCGGTGAGGGTAACCGCGCCGCTGTTCAGGATGCCGCCACCGTTACCGATGGCGTAGCCGTTGGTGAGTGCGACCCCGGTGGTGAGGGTGAGGTTGCCGGTCTTGCTGACCTCGGCGATGCGGAAGAGCCCCGAGTCGCGCGTGATGGTCGCCGGGCCGATCATTTCGATGGGAGTGGTAATGACCGGCAGCGCATCGCCGAGGACGCCACCGCCGTGGGCGGAGGTCATGTGGTAAATACATCCCGACGCCAGTATGAGGGTGTCCGCGGCTGGGGTGGAGTTGGCGAGGTTGACTGCCGCGACGAGAGCGTTCTCGCTGCACGCCACAGGAATGGGAGTGGGAGCGGAAGCCTGTGCCGCGGGGGTAAGGGCGGCCATGCCCCCGGCGATAACGGTGGCCCCAACCAGGGCCTGGATGGTGGTACGGGTGCGTCGCATGACGCCTTCATTTCCTGGAACACAATTAGGTGGTGCAGTCCCCGCACGGCGCGGTGCGCCAGACGGGAGGGATAGCGCAGATGGAGCGCACACCCGCTGTGGGGGCTATCTGCGTTCGATTGATCCGCGCGAGAGACCTCGCCTCGTCGTCAGCTCCGCGATCATCGCGGATGCAATCACGTCATCGAGGTCCGGGGATACGACACCGACTCTTCGCGCTGACAGTGAACAGGATAAGTCCAGCAGGCGAGCAGAGGATTGCAACCAACCCCACAAGGGACGGCTACCAACAATAAGCCGATGGATTATCACCCATCACGCCAGGACGGGCGGTCCCTGCCGGTTGCGGCCAGCTTCGATGAGTTCGGTGGCGTCGGCTGGCGCACCGGCAGCACGCCGGATGGGTTAGTGCTCCGGGTGGCGGTGCCGGGGCACCGGATCCTCACCCAACGTGCAAACCACGTGATCACCCGTCAGCTGTCTGAAGGTGACCTTGACCGGGGCCGGGCACCCGACCTGAAAAGCATCACTGGCGATGCCGCATCGTCGATCCCGCCACCGGCGCGGTGTGGTGCCGCAATCGACGGGGTGCTCGCCGACCAGAAGTCCCAGGGCCCCACGAGGGCCCCCGGGTCGTCACCGGCCATACCAGGTCCGGCCATGATCAGTGATCTAGCTGTTGAGCAGGGCGCGGGCCATAACGAGGCGTTGGATCTGGTTGGTTCCCTCGTAGATCTGGGTGATCTCATACCTGGCCCGGGCTGACCTGGCGATGTACTTAGAAACAATGGGTGAGCAGCGGAAATAGTTCTCGTTAGTTCTCGTCAATTCTCGACCCTACCCGACGTCTGACGGCCTGGAGACGGCCTGATCTTGGTAAGTTCCGTCCCCCAGGTGGGCTGCGGTTGAGCCGGGGCAGGTCGACTCGGTGTGCTCAGCCTCGATCTCCGCTCTTCCTGGTTGATCTTTCCAGGTGGATGGTTGAGTGGATTCCTGGTCTGGCGGGTCAGGGTTGCCTGACGGGATGTTTCGATGGGGTGCTGGGGGCCGTATCGTCGGCGGGGCAGCCTGTTTCCGGCCCAATTGGCCAGGAAATAAAGCACCGTCGATCGGGTATCGGGGGGTTTGGGGGGATACCCGATCGACGGTCAGTACGCCAGCTTCCGGGGGTAGTCGCTGGTGCACTCGGCGAGCTAAGGCGCCCGACTGATGCCATATGGAGCCGGTGCTCCGGATATCTCGCCGTGGTCTCAGTGTGAACTAGTGTCCCGCTGCTGACAACCCACTATTTGCCGACTACCGCTACGTCGGCTTGACCACCGCCTCGTGCTTGCGCGCGCGTTTCCCGGCGCGTCGGCACGATCGGCCGGGGAACCCTCTTTTCATCCTTAGTCATCTGCACGTGCGGCTGCACGTGGGGGCCTGCGTTTTCGGTGGCGCGTCATTTGCACGTGCATCGGCTCGGGCCCGGAGACCTACGTGTGACAGATGTTTGTCGATGTGTACAGTTCTGTCTCCGCTCGCTACTTCGGTGAGGAGTCGTGCCGTGACCGGACAAAACCTGGCCCATGAAACGCCGCTGTGTCGGCCCGGGCTGTCGGCCATTATAGTGACACTAACTCGACCTCAGCCCGACACGACAGTCTGTACCGCAATCGGCAAGATAGACATGGACACAACACCCGTCTTAAGAGATGCGCTCGCCGAAGCGCGCGGTGATGACAACGCCCATCTTGTAATAGACCTGTCCGCTGTCACGTCCATGGATTCGACTGGCTTGTACGTTTTGTTCGAAGCCCTTCACAAACACACCATCAGCGATGGTGGTCACCTCGCAGCAGTAATCGACACGAATTCTCGTCGAGCCATTCCCGAACTGCACCTCGTCGCACTGGAAGCGACCTTTGACCTGCACCACGACCTGACCGGAGCCCTCCTCGCCTGCGCCAACGCTGGTACAGACAGCAGGGGCCGAGATCCGCTGGAGGAGGCTGCGCGTGCTTTGCGAGCTTGACTCCTCTCGTGGTACCTGGCCCTAGCTGTGACAGGCCGTGACGCCGGTCACCGGTGGCTGGGGGCGTGCGTCACGTCGGACGTGGTGGCCCCCAACAAGGGCATCTCCCGGCGCAGCGTGGTATCAACCACGGTGACCAACCGGGGTCACATGACTGCAAGGAGTAACTCAGGATGTTCCGTCGTGTCGGACTCAGTGCCATTGCGGGCGCTGCTGTTGCGGTAGCCCTGCTGGCTTTCAGCGTGCCAGCCTCAGCAGCCGCCGAAGCCCGAGCGCCCGAAGCGGTGCTCAAGAACGTGGCGACGGGGTTCTGTCTGGACTCCAACGCCAACAAGCAGGCCTACACCCATGACTGCAACGGCGGCAGCTACCAGAAATGGACTCTCAGCAGCGGCACTACACTGAAGAACCTCGCCACTGGGTTCTGTCTGGACTCCAACGCCAACAAGCAGGCCTACACCCACGACTGCAACGGCGGCAGCTACCAGAAATGGACTCTTGCCAGAGGTAGCCACGGTACGACGCTGAAGAACCTTGCCACCGGGTTCTGCCTGGACTCCAACGCCAACAAGCAGCTCTACACTCACGACTGCAACGGCGGCAGCTACCAGCAGTGGAACGGGATTTAACGGGACTTCGCCAACGATGTGCGTGGGACTCAGAGCATTCGAGAACGGGCTCTCGACCGACACACGATCTGATCGGCAAGCTTTTCTGGGAGGCTAAAGCAGGCGTGTCCTGATCACAGCCGAAGAGCGGCGCTGGCCGCCGGATACCCACATCGTTGGCCAGCGCCGCGTCTCTCTGTTGAGGCAGCGTTCCAACACTGAGCGGTCACCTGCCTCGATACGGAAACGTCCACAGTCTCGGCGCGTACCGGTCGGCGAATCTTCGACACACGGTTTAGGAATGGTTCGTCAGTAGCAGACTGCGTATAGCTTTTGACGTGCTGTTTTGCCCTGATTATCGGGGGCCAGACGTGTGGTCATTTCGCATCCGCTTCGCGTTTCGCGAGCACAAGCTTGGAAGACTGCGCCCACCGCGCCGTCAGAGACCCTGGGTGTTGGCTTGCCGCAGGACGGGTGGGGCGGAAGCGGGTATCCCGTCGCGTCGGCGAGCTCGTCTCGGAGCAGGCATGGGGTAGGAGGTCCAGCTGGAGCACCCAACGCGCTGAACGAGCTGGACCTCCTACCCCATGCCTGCTACGCCTCCGGCGTCGGCGCGACGGGATACCGGCTCCCCTGGTGACCACCACTATCCGGGCCCGGTCCAGGGGCCATCCCGGAGCGAGGCCCGCCGGAGGCACTGCATTTGGTCCAGAGCTTGGGAACCCTCCAATGATGCCCTGCTACAGGCCTTGGCCTGCGGCCAGCTGTGGTCAGGAGTGACCTCCATTGACCGTTGCTGACCCCCTCTTGTGGCACGCGTGTGGCACGACGTACCGCGCCCGACCCCGCCCTGTAAAGGTGCGAACCATACAGCCTGTGAGGGTGGAAACGTTCTGATGCGCGGTCGGTGAGATATTGTCCGAGCATACTGGTTCTATCTCGGTGACTGTGGACCAAATCTTATTGGCAGGCCATAGTACGTCACGTGTTGACCTGCTCAGCTTAGGCAATCGCGTCAGGATGTGGTCTATGGCTGACAAAGATATTTCAGATTGTTATCGATCGCGAGTTTGGTCTGCTTTCTTTCCAGGTGCGCTGTTCAACGCAGCAGATCGCCGAGCTGCTTAATCCTGACTTCGCGAGATCGGAGCTCGGGACAGTTATGGAATCCCACGGAAAGGATCTCACCCACCCCAAGACGATCGACGGATCACGCCACTGCTTCGGATGCTCACACACCCACGGATCGTAGGCAAAGCCAACACACCGTGACCCCGGCAGCACCCCACACATACACCGCACCGAACACACCACCCCGCCTCAACCCGCGGAGTATCCCAACACGCCCGACACCCCGGACACGCCCCCACCGGGCAACACGGCCCCCATGCGAAGGTGCCCGAATCAACGCCACATACGGGCCCGCCCGCCCACACAGATCATGCACCGCATCCGGCGGCACCCGCCGGCCACACCCACGACTGGAGCACCGGGGCCAAAACTTCTCACGACTAGAACGAACCGCTGGGACATTCCGCGCATGAGCACCAGAACTAGCGGCGGCCCACCGGGGGTTCCTGGCTTGCTGGATCACGAAACGCAGATACGACCACGCGCGCACAAAAACCACCCCACATCAAGGAAACGGAGCGGGACAGCCAACCTCCACGACCGCAACGGAGCCGCCGCAACACTCGCCATGCCAAGACCGCATCAATTCGTGAGCGGTACGGGCCACATACATCGCCATGGATGTGTGTCAGCCGCCGCTGAGGATGACGACGTAGTGCCGGTTCGGCGCCGTTGAGCGTGCGGATCGAGTCTGGGCTGGGCGAGTCGTGTTGACCTTGTTGGTCGGCGCCGCCACCGTGCCGAGGTCGTTGTAGGCCACGGCC
>DATAWX010000227.1:0-21964 GCA_036266995.1 Pseudonocardiaceae bacterium
CCACTGGACCCGCATCGACCGGCACTACGAGGCCCTCCGCATCCAGATGCAAACCCTCTTCCACGACCTCGGCCTCACCACCACCGGAGCCGCCGCAGCATAGACAACTTTTTGTCGATCGGGGTCCCGCAAGCGCCTAGGGTGAGTTGCTCAAGCTCGGCCACCGCGTGGGGGCCTCCACGATCCGCCGCGTTCTCCAGCGGTTGCGGATACCGCCGGCACCGGTCCGGGACACCGACACGACCTGGCGGCAGTTCCTGCGCGCGCAGGCGTCGACGATGAATACGGGGCTCGCGAATACTGGCAGCACAACCACCGCTCGCCTTGCTCGTAGCTCAAGCTGAACGGGCACTGTAGCTGGCCCTGATCGTGGTCCGCGGTTCGTGCAATGACACGGTTGTCACGGCAAGCCGCGGGTCACCGACAGGTGGGCCTAACGTGGCACAACCCGAACTCTTTGGTCCTCGTCGAGGGCCCGGAAATCAGGATCCAGCCGGTCGGCATCCGGCGTCTCTCGTCGACAATTGCGCAGGTCAGCGGCTGGGGTGGTGATGCGTGATGGCTACCGCCACGCCAATTGCCCAGACTCCGTCGACCGGCGACCAAGCTGCCATGGTTCGTGCCGTCACGGCCATCACCGCCACGTCGTCGGACTCACCTTCCTGTTCGGCCTCGGCAACGTCCTCAACCTCGCCCTCCGCCTGGCGTGCCTATCTGGGTCGCATCACTGGTCGTACCCGCAGTCGACCTGTCCATCGTCGGGCTCCTACTCGGCACCCGACACCTCGCACTCCATGGCGCCACCGCCGCCCAACTCCGGCCGGCGCGGCGACTGCTGGTCTTCGCCAGCCTCGCTACCCTGGCCTTGAACGTGGCCGACCCGCTCGTCGGGGGTGAGTACGGCAAGGCCGCGTTCGACGCTGTCGGCCCACTGTTGTTGATCGGCTGGGCCGAAGTCGGACTCGGAACACGGCCCGGACTGCCAGGCCCCAACACCGCGACGCACAGGCTGGCGACGCCGCTGACCGACGGGCGCCGGTAGTGACCGAAAGTGACCTGATCGAGCATGCTCAGCGAGAAGACACCCGCCACTGGGCCGCTCACCAACGGCCGATCTCGGCCGAGACACTCCGCAAGACCCTGCGGATCGGTACGGCGCGCTCCCGGATGCTGGTGTCGATCATCAGGGGCGAACGATCCGCGCGACAGGACAGATCATTGGCCATGGTTGGTCAGTCAGAGCGGAGATGACCAGCCGTCATGCCGTTGCGCTGGCCGCCGCACCCTCCTGGGCACTTACGTCGCCGCCACCGAAGCCGCCGGTATCTGGACTCTGCAAAACCGGCGTGTTTCCGGAGAACACCGCCAGCCTTGCCTTGCACGAACGCTCCGGATTCCGGACCGTCGGCTGCCGTGAACGCATCGGTGTCCATCACGGTGTCTGGAGGGACGTCACGATGATCGAACGACGCAGCGCGGTGACGGGAACGTAGTACAGCCGATCACCACGGCCGTGGCTCGCTTCTCCAATCCGCTCGACCGACCTCGAATTCGGTTCGTGCGGCCTAATTCAGCTTCGGACGCCAGGATCCCGCTGTCGCGGCGTCAAGGATCTGTTGTTGTGCCACCGTCCATTCCACGCTGCCCGCCGATATGCGCCTGTCGCGTGAGCTGGGGAGTTTGCTGATGATCTCTGACGCCAGCCTGAACGCCATCGGGTCTAGCTCAACGGCGCACCCGGTGTTGCGACAGTTGTCGCACCTGATCAGCCACGCAGTCAGTGGCGCTGCGCCGAAACAGTCTGGACAGTGGATCGAGTCGTTCAGCGCGTCCTTCACCAGCGCATGAGCGAGCGCCATAGGCCCTCCGCCTCCGTAGCCCCATTCAAACCCTCCATGGTCGCCTTTGGCCTCGATCGCGGGCAAGATGCGGCGCGAACCGTCGTGCTCCTCGACTACGACGAGTGGCTCGCGTCCGGGAGGACGCAGCCCGTGGTAGCGCCTGTCGGTCGATGTCACCGTTATCGGTTCGTGCTCCGAGGCCGGTATCTGCACCTCGCGCCGGTTATCACCGTTGGTCGCCGTATGAGCCCACGCAAGGACTGCGTCATACAACGACAGGAACTGCTTGTAGGGAAGCGGAAGCCTGAGCTTCGCTACGTCCGGCGCCTCCGTCTGAAGAATCTGGTGCAGGTCATCGTGATCCGCACGGCGACTAGCCGCCATTTCGCAAAGACGTTCTGCGATCGTGTAGTTTTCCCGCTTCACTGCCGCCACCGCGTTCGCCCACAGCGTGATGATCAAGGTGCCTGCGAGTACAAGATCCGTTGATCCGTACGCCAGAGATTCTTCGGCTAGCGCGAGTAGCGATGGGGGCAGAGCGGGTAGATCCGCTAGATCGGTCGGATCGGGCTTCTCGCGGGGCTGGGCGTCGACAGGCCACTTTGCCGCCATTAGCCATGACCGCCAGGCACGTGCCCGTAGGGACGGTCTGTTGTCGGTGTCCGCGGTGAGCGCCACATAGTCGATCAGCTGCCGAGACTTCGCGAAGTAGCGAGGGTTATCAAGACCTGCAGCCAACAACGGGTCGAATTCGGCAATCAACCCGTCGAGGATCGTGTATTGCCGTTCCTGAACTGCTGCGGCGTCGCCGGGGCACTGAGCCGGGAGGTTCGACAGCGCACCTATCAGGGCGTCGCTGTCGGCGTCTACTGCGGCGAGATGGCTGTCCTGGGCTGCGCCGGCAGTCAACGCCAACAGCCGCCGCCCAGTAATGAGGGCGTGGCGATCGAAACCTGCGCCGAACGCGTCCTTCATCAATCTGCATAGCGCCTGTACCACCACAACGGCAGGCTCTGGCACCGGATTGACGGTGTGCCGCCATCCGGTCCGGTCCGGAGGCGACTTGCGTCGCGGCCTCCACTCATCGGCCACACGCTGAGCGATGTCTTCCAGCGTCCGTTCGACGGTGTCTGTCGACACGTAGCGGTGTGTCTGGTACAGGGCGGACGCCAACGCTGTGATCCGCTCGATGTCCTGGGCGAACGCCTCGCTGCCTTGCCATCCGACCGGCCACCCGCTGCTGTCGGCATACGGTGCGGCCAGACAGGTCGTCAGTGTCGTCACGGTGTCGTCCATCAGTTGCTGGGCTTGTGTCCGCCCAGTTCTGGTCGTCGTATGGACGGCAGTACCGCGTCCGGTGAGCTTGCCCAGGTTGGCCAGCATGGCTGCCACGGCGAGGGGGGCCAGCGGGGCCGCTTCAGCCTGCTCGTTCACGGTCTGTACGAGGTCCTGCCGGGACAGTGAGATCAACTTGACCCCGACTTCGAAGTACCCCAGGTATCCGAAGGAACGTTGGCTGGCTCGGCCGGTTGGCTTCTGCCGCTGCTCGTCACTGGTGGTCGCCACTGACGGAGGCCCGTCATCGCCGCTCGCCGTGGCGGGAGACGGAGACATAGCGTCCTGGGCGTCGTGCTGGGTTGCTGATCGCGGCTCACGCGTCTCGACTGCCGGTCCGTGGTCGTCGAGGGTGACGTCGGGCGCGAGGAGGTGCTCGAACCGGACGCTGGCAAGATAGGCGAGTGCGTCCAGGGCTTGTCGCCCAACGTCTCGGTGAGCGGCGATACGCGCACGACCAGCGATGTCGCGGAGCGCGTTGGCGATCCTCCGGTGATCACCCCAGTCGGCAGCGAGGTCCATGCCGATGCCGCCCAGCACGCCAACAAGATCACTCAGGCGCGTGGGATCGGTCATATTGCCGCCCACGGCTACGAGATCGTCGATCAACCGCAGGTGCCCCAGTTCGGTGAAGCCGAGGCGCGCATAGGTGCTAATTACTAGGGCGGTTGTGATACCGACGCGGCGGCGGTCCGCGTCCGCCAAGCCGGTGGATCCCAGTAGTTCGACCAGCACCTCGGCGCGTGCAGCCAGGGTCTTCTCGGACGACAGTACCCGGCGGGGCGCTTGTGTTACCTCCGTGAGCGCAGCGGCAATCACTCGATCGACCAGGGCATATGGCGCAATCCTTCTCACTGCCGTCGCTCCCAACAGGGCAAGCAGTACCAGGGCCCAGCCGAATCCTACGAATACCCAGCGTGTTTGGGTGGCGTGTGGATCGGCTGCGACCGCCAGTGGCCAAGCGACCCCCAGCACGGTCGCCACCATCACTCCTACCGCGCTCGACCGATCAACGATCAAACGGGTCGCACGCCAACTGAAGGAGGAGAGCAGTTGTATCGCGGCGAGGCCGACGGTCAGCAGCAGCACTACGACCGCAGCCATAATCGCTGCGATCGTCCCGTCGACGCTGGCCTGCCATCCTCGTCCGGTGTCCGTGTCATCCAGCGGCAACCGCGGCCAGACCAAGACGATGACAGACCACACGGCGGCTGCCACGCAGAACAAGGCAAGCGTCCGCAACGGGCCGATGGATGACGTGAAGCGCCGACGATCGCTCATGGTAGCCAGTATCGAGGCAGCACCATGTCACGTCAGATGATCGGCAGCATCTGGCGTCCAGCCGCGTGTCTTCAGACGATCCACTAAATGGAGACCGACGCCAAATCAAGGTCTAACCGAGCTACGTCATTAGACGAAGACCCGCTTCTGCCTCATAGAGCGCGTTCGGCCGACGGGCGAGACCGAGTGCAGGCGAAGTCGAACAGGCCGGCCTCCGCCAATCTCGTCGTCGGCTGCCCACCGTCCGGGCATCCGCACCCCCGGACGCCTTGCGGTACACAACATCGACCAACACGGCCTTGATAACGAAACGAACCCGACTCTCTGGCATCTGTCCAAAACGCCGAGAGCTCGGGTGGTGAAGCGTTGTGGGGGTGACGGGAATCGAACCCACATGGCCAGCTTGGAAGGTCGGGCAGCGATCATGACCCTGACCAGCGAAATGTTGACCTGCGGATACCCTGCGACAGAGGACAGGATTAACCGTGATTGACCGCCGGTGACCGTGAGAACGGGCACGCGGGGGACAGGCCAGGCTGAAACAGCAGTCGTATGCGAGGTATCGCTTGCCGCAGGACAGCAGTGGTGTGCGGTATCCCGTCGCGTCGGTGAGCTTGTCTCGTAGTGGGCTGGGGGGTCGGGGTCAAGATGGAGCACCCCTCGGCTGAACGATCTTGACCCCGACCCCCCAGCCCACTACGCCTCCGGCGCCGATGTGACGGGATACCACACCCGGCGACCCCCACTACCCAGGACCGGACCGGTCTGAATCCAACCCGGAGAGGTCCGCCGGAGGCACCTGTATTAGTTGTGAGCTTGGGAGCCCACGATGATGCCCTGGCCAGGGCCTTAGAAGAACGGCCGCCGTCAGCAAACGACTCCGCGTAGCCATCCTGAGCTTTGTTGAGGCCTAAGGCGATCACCCCAGCATTGCACCGTTAAGGAGTTTCTCTTTATAACTGAACTCACCAATCGACATGCTGAACACACTGACTCGGGCAGCGCGAACAACATCGTCGCACCGTGACTCAAATCCGCCGGAGGTCCTACGGATGATCGTAAGCTTGGAAAAATTGGCTACCGCGCTGACCGGCCACCATTTCACCTCCCGCGGACCCGCAGCATCGGGTCGACCTCATCGCCGTGGCTTCCTCCAGACGAGCACATCAAGCAACCGCCTCGCGGCGTCTCGCTCGCCCGCGTTGGCGCGGACTTCTAGCATCGCATTGGCCTCATCGAAGCGGCCCTGCTTGGCGAGCACATCAGCCAACCGCCTCGTGGCCCCCCAATCGCCGGCGTCGGCGTGGACCTGCAGGATCGCAATGGCCTTATCGAAGCGGCCCTGCTTGGCAAGCACATCAGCCAACCGCATTGCAACACCCCGATCGCTCGTATTGGCGTTGCTCTGCACAGCGCGCACATCGATCAACCGACTCTCGGCATCCTGATCGCCGGCGTCTGCCCGGGCACGCAGCTCATCGAAACGGCCCTGCTCAGCGAGCACATCAACCAACCGGCGTCCGGCATCCCGATCGCCGGCGTCGGCGTGAGCCTGCAGGATTGCAATGGCCTCTTCGAGGCGGCCCTGCTCAGCGAGCACATCAACCAACCGGCGCCCGGCATGCCAGTCGCCCGCGTCGGCCCGGGCACGCAGCTGATCGAGGCGGCCCTGCTCAGCGAGCACATCAACCAACCGGCGCCCGGCATTCCGATCGCCGGCGTCGGCCCGGGCACGCAGGTGTTCACGGTGGACGTCACGAGCGAGGTGGTCTTGGAGGAGGGCGTGGCGGAACTGCCAGGTGGTTCCTGCTTGGCGGAGCATTCCGCGGCGGTGGGCGTCGTCAAGAAAAGTCCACAGTCGCAAGGGGAGCCAACCTCTCATGGCGAGCTGGAGATGGGCCAGCCGGAACCGGGTCCAGGTCCACAGACCGGCGCAGTATGCGGCGCTTACCGCATAGACCAGCCCAGCGGTGCAACCCACGATGAGCACATCTGATGATCCAAAGGTGAATGCTGCAGCGGCGAAGATGCCGCCACCGGTCAGCCCGTGCTGGGCGGCTGCAGCGACGGCGTTGCGATAGTTGGCAAGGAGCGTCAGCCGGGGACTGGACCGTCGCGCCCGGATAGGCACAGACCACGCGGGCGAGACGACCGCGACGAATCCGCACAGCAATCCGCCCACGAGGCCGAGCAGGGGCATGCTGATCAGCAGACTGGCCATCAGCCCGAACATGACCCCGAACGCCATCCGCAGGCCCGTGGCCCAAATGCGACGCCAGCGACGAGATCGGTACTTCAGGACAACGTACGGAGGGTATCCGCCAGGCCACAACGACCGGAAGACACCAGAAGCACTCACCGCGACAACCCCGAAAGCCACCGCAGCGGCCCGAACCGCAGGCCATATCCCGACGACCATGCCGGTAACGACTCCAACCGCGATAGCCACGATCAGCACGGTCAGGATCGGAACCAGACGCTGAACCCGCTTCGGGCGGGCTGCTAGCAGACCCGGACTGAGCTGCCACCACCACAGGTCAGGGGTTCCGGCCTGGTAAAGATGGTAGGCCAAGCAGCTAAGCCACCGCCCAGCCCGGCCCGGCTCATAGGACCGCAGGCGCTGCGCCCTGGCCACGGCGCGCGGTTCCGGGTGGTCGGCCTGATAAACACTGGTCACGAACCTGTCGATCAGTACGCGGACCACCGAGGCCTTGTCGCGAAACTCCAGCAGGACACTCGGGTCGGTGGTAGGGCTGCGGTAGGTTGTGCTGGCCAGAACCACCATCAACGGGGTCGACAACGCCTGCGCCAGGGGACCGTGCGGATGCTGGCGTAGATGTTCGAACACTGGCTGCCACCGGGACCGGCCGGGAGCGGGAACCGACAAAAACGCGATCGCCTGCACGGCATCGATTGGATCGATCTCTACCACCGCTGCCCGCGACAACACCACCCCGCTGCGGATCACCGCTTGCTCATACTCCTGACTGCGGCAGGCGACTATTAGCGGTCGACCCGCCGCAGAAAACCGGTATAGGGCCTCCAGCGCCCGGCAATGCCACTCGGTCGGTAGCTCGTCGAGGCCGTCAAGGACCGGCAGCACCCGCCCCTGGGCCACCAACAGTTCGGCCACACTGCGGCCGTGTGCACCCCGCTCTGCCAGGAACTCATACTCTTCACCCAGCCGGCGGGCCACAAACTCTTGAGGCAGCTCCACGGTCGGATTCCACGACGCAATCGGCAACAACACGGGCACCGGCTGTCTCGCTTCCGGATCCTCGATCAACCTCAGGGTCAGGAGCATGGCCAAAACGCTCTTGCCCGCCCCGGGCTCACCCAGCACAACCAACTGCCGGTGCGGCAGGTCCCGAAACGCCGCTACGATCGCCTCGACATCACCTTCCAAAGGCAACTGCTGCCAATCCGCCCCCGGCAGCTCATCAAGCACCACATCGCGGCCCGCAGCCACCGGCCGACCCGTCGACGACCAGCGAACCTGCAACGGCACGGGCAACGCCTGACGAAGCACTGCCTCTTCCGCCCACTGATCCTTCACTCTGCCGGTAAGCTCACGCTCTGCGTCGGCCGTGCTCGGTTTGTTCTGACGGATCGCGATGATCAAGGGGAACACTGAGATGACAAAGGACGCCAAGGCGGTGTATCCGCTGACCGCACTGGCAATCTGACCCACCGCGCTCAGTTGGTCCGTAGTCAAGGCCTGCAGCCACACCACTAGTGACACCAAGCCGAGCACGAAGACGGCAGCAAAGATCCACCATGGCCCCAGCTGACGGATACGACTCACCTGCACAGCGCCATCATCACGTAATGCACCAGACCAACCAATAGATCTCCACAATCCGTAAGAGGCCCAAGCTAGCAACGGTTGTCTCGGGCGCTTGCCAGGTGCCGTCTGGTTCCTGTCCAGCAGCATCCACAAAATGATTCATGTCGACCGAGGATGCCCGGCGGGCCCCGCCCGAGCACGGCCGTGGGCCGCGCGCAGCGGCGGGGTCCCGGTCGGAGCGGCCACACAAGTCACCGATCCACGGCCCGTGCGCCGCCGTAGGCGGCGTCTTGATCTATTTAGAGGTGTATTCGGCAGCGAAGCACTCTGAGAGGGCGGCGCATTAGCCAATCCTCGGTATGGAGCACAGGATCAAGATTCGCTATGGCACCGCCCACCAACCTGACCAAGGGCGCGGGCCGCGCCGACCGCGCAAGCAGGCGAGCCGGTGCGCGGCTTGGTCGGCATAGCGTTGCGGGTTAGTGGCGGCAACCTGGACGGCCATGGTTGTTTGTCGCAGTTCTCGGATGTCTCGCAGGATGTCGAAACCTTCCCAGGTGGTCACGTCGTAGCCGTAGACCTCGCAGTAGTTGTCCCATTCGTTGGTATCGATTCCGGCCGTGGTGACGTAAGTGACCGCTGTGGACACGAGGTCCCATTCTGGCGGGCCGAGTGCGCAGCGTTCTAGGTCGAGTAACACACGGGTGTTGTCGGCCGTGGTCACTACGTTTCCACGCCACGCATCACCATGTACGACACATCGGGGTAACCCTGGTGGTAAGCTGTCGTACGCTGCCTTAAGTTTGGCTAGTCTGTCGAGTAACCAATTCTGATCGTCGACACTGATTGTGGTGGCGGCCTCGATACGTTGGGCCACACGTACAAATGGTGCTAGTCCAGGCAATTCAAGGATCGCGGGCGGTGTGAGCCTGTGGAGTTCTCGCAGGGCGGCGGCAATGTCTGCGGTCGTGCCGTATTCGTGGGGTGGTAACTCCTGCCAGAATGTCACCGCACGGTCTTCAACCTGTACCGGCTGATCTAGGTCGCGCCAGACACGCACCGCTGACACACCGGAGTCTTCTAACCAGCGTGCGACGTTGACCTCTTTGGCCGCAGCCGCGCTCTGTCCTTTTTTGGCGATGCGTGCGACAACACCACCCGGCAATCGATAGATGGCGTTCTCAGCGAGCCGGATCACCTCGGCACCGTCGGAGTTCACCCCTGCCAAGGCACTGGCCCTGCGCAGCACCTTCACTGTGTCATCGGAGTGCACTAGACCACCACGACCGTGCCTATCCGATGAATCAACTCAGCTACTCCGGTAAGCTGCGTGTGGGGTTCCGCGAAACGGCGCAGGTCGCGCATATCGTCGGCTGCGCGTCGGGATCGAATCGTGCTTACTGCCTCTAATGCCCGCCCACCGACTGTTGCCGCCTCACACGGGTCGCCGGTTGCCATCACCAGTGAGGCGAGTTTGATCTGGCTCATGGTGCGGGCCCGGGCGAATCGTTCCCCATGACCGGTCACTGCTGCGCTCAGGCGATGATGTGCCTCGGTGGTGAAGTGGCCAAGAACAGCGACGTCCCATAGAGCGTGCCCGGTATCGCCCGCGTGCTGCGCAGCATCGTAGTAGCGCATGTGATCTGGATCGTTGGCTGGCCGAGCATGACTGAACTCGTCATCAGCGGCGCCGACCGCTGAGGCCGTCTCCTGTATCCGGCCAAGCTTGGCTAGTGCGCGCGCACGGCCGGTGTGCAGCATGGCTCGCTCGGTGGCAGTCAACCGATCGGCCCGCACCATCGCCAATTCGGTGAAGGTCAGACCGGTGTCAGGATCACCACACCAGATGGCTTGCCTAGCCATAGAAGACAGCACCTTGGCTCTGAGGTGCCAGTCCCCCGACTCTTCAGCACATTGTAGAGAAAATCGGAACATACGACGTGCGTCATCGTGGGCGTACGCGTCGAATGCCATGAACCCCGTAACGTGGGCGAGGTATCCTACCGAGGAAAACAGATCAGCCCGAACACGGTCGGAGCATCGAGCATTCAATAACTCAACGCAGTATCGCAGTTGAGCTACCACGGCCTCACGGACCACGCCACCGCCGTAGCGGGCGTCCCAACTGTAGAACGCTCGGGCGGCGTTGCGGACCTCGGCGACTTCGCTATATCCCACGACCAGGGGGACGGGTGTGGGTTGGGTTGGCGCAATCAGGTCGGCGAACGCGAACGAACCGCTCGTGGCGACCGTAGCGCCGAGTGCGGCCCGGATGAACTGCTGGCGGTCCACGTCAGCGACGGTAGACCGAGCACGGCGTGGTCGACGAAAACCCAGCTCGGCGTCACTGGTGGCACCGAGTACGGCGCGAAACCCGGCGCGCCGGTCCGCGTCTTGCGGCCAGCGGATCTTGCCGCGTTCCAATTGCCCCACGTAGTTGGCGTCAGTCCCGATGACCCGGGGTGGGGTGGTGTGCTCGTAGACCCACGCGTTGACCAGCTCGGCGAGTTCCTGGCGCGAAAGTGACTCACCGGTCGCATTCGGCGACTCGACTCGTTCGCGGGCGCGGCGTAGGTGATCGTTCAGCTCACCCAACCTCAGACCTCCTCAGGGATGGATGGTCGCAGTGTGACACCAGTCGGTGCGGCGCGATACCAGCTCGTGACCAGGCTATCCACCCGCAATCCACCTCTTGACACCACCACTGTGGATCATGTTGGGGTGGACCGAGCCGGGGCAGGCTCACCACCATGACAGGAGCGGATCCAACGGCGGTCGGCGCGCGTAGCGTCAGACTGCCTAGGAGCAGCTTTGAGCCAGCCTCGCTGCGTTGGGCCACCCTTCAACCCGAAAGAACCAGCCTGCCCGTGCGTTCACCTGGGCTGCACATGCATCCCCAGCTACACCGCACGCTGTTGGTCGAGTCTGTGGGCCCAGCGGGGAGCAGCGCATGAGGCGGCTTCCGTCAGCGGTCCGTTGCTGTGGTGATCGGGTGGGTCTGCCCGCTGTGGTGGAAGAGTTGCTCGTTGAGGTGGTCACTGACGGATTCACCCTCTACTGCTGTGGTCCCAAGACCGTCCCGAATGCGCTGGTCGCCTGCTACGAGTGGGAGCATGAATTCGATCTGCTCACCGTCCGCGACTTCGACTGGGTCACTACGGCCAGAGTGCCGAAACGGGACCGGGTGGATATCTTCGCCCCTGAGGTCGTGGTCTGGGCCTACGAGGGCTCGCCTCAGCACGCGCTGCGGGCGTTGCTGACCTTGGTGCATCCCGCACACCCCGACGCCCCTATTGCCGAGTACCCGGCACCCGCGAACTTGCACATCCCCCGCGCTCAGCAACGCCCGATGACGATCCAACTGCCCACACCCGGCCGGACCGGAGCACGGGCCGCCCGGCTGGCCACCGCGATGACGCACGGTGGTGACGATGCTGTGAGCCCCGCTGTCCCGGTCAGGACACCAGACCCCCGGTTGGCCGCTGGTCGAGCAGGCAACCCCCGACGCGCCCTCCTGGCGGCCAACCGGGCACCAACGTCAGCAGATGAGAGGTGAGGTGCCACTATGCCTGCTGACGCCACCCGAGCGGCTCAGGGTCGGTGGTGCGATGCCGAGGGTACGCATATTTCGCTGTTCTGCTGGGTAGAGCAGGTTGCCGAGGATCCGGATCAGGGGGCGCTGTTCTCCCGGATGCACAAGCGGGGTGAGGTTATCGGTCGGGGCCGTGACCTGCTTTATGTGCGCTTTGAAGGCGAGGGTGGGGTTATCAGCCTGTCACCTCAGCTCGTGCGCCTGCTCACCGCCGAACCGGGCGAGCGCTACGAATGGGACACTTGGAGGCAAGCAACTGTTCAAAGGAGCCGAGTCTGATGACCAATAACGTGACGGAATTTACGGAAAATCTTACTCGTACTGCACTGGAAGAGGCGTGTCATTCCATCGACTTGGACCCGACTGGTGCAATATTGGTGAGGCTCGGCGAAAATGCGATGTACCGGTTGCGCAGCAAGGCCGTAATGGTACGGATCGGCAGGTCAGAAGAAGCTGCCCGTAAGGAGGCTCTCGTTGCCGAATGGTTGGAGAATCACAACTTCTGCGCAGTCCGTCCTGCTAGCCATTCAAACCAACCGATAATCACAAATCACGGTATTCCGGTGACGATTTGGGAGTTCATTCACGAGGGTATGCGACCGGTCTCGTCAGCCGACCTCGGACGGATCTTGCGAGAGCTGCACGCTCTACCTGCGCCAACAAACTTCCAGCTCCCGGACTTTAGTCCGATGCCCAAGGTGGAAGAACGGCTTCGTAAACTACCCGATGGGTTGCTTTCGAGTGAGGACGTGGAGTTTCTTCGTTATCGGCACCGCGAGATCACCGAAGAGTTCGCGAGCTTAGAGTTCGTCCTGCCTCCCGGGCCTGTTCACGGGGATGCTCACGCTCGAAATCTGATGCGGTGTACTAACGGAACAATTAAACTGATCGATTTCGAGGACTTCTGTCATGGTCCACGTGAGTGGGATGTTGCTGTCGAAGCTGTTCGATATCGATCCCTGGGTTGGGTGAGCGAGGATGATTATCACTCTTATGTTGCAGAGTACGGCTTCGACGTCATCCGCTGGCCGGGTTTTCGAACTCTCCGCGCAGCCCGCGAGTTGAATATGACGACTTGGCTGACTCAAAGACTGGGACAGGACGCGGGGATCGACGCGGAGGTACGGCGGCGAATTGCTGATCTACAGGACGACCAATCGACGCGACATTGGCGCCCGCTTTGACAAGAGCCGGGTATCAGCGTACTCGTTGAATCCCCGGACGATTGGATCGTCCGCGCAGACAGCGGCGAGTCGCGCTCGGAAGTCAGCGACGTATGACAAAACTCGGGAAGACTGGAGAGTGGCTGCCGTATCAACGACAGCGCTGGCCACGGCGAGTGCCTCCTCCATGTCGTTATTCTGGAGGTGGGAAGTGGCGAGCACGGTCCGACAAAACGACAGACTGCGAACATAAAGGCTTGAGGACTCCCGGATGGATGCTGCCGCGTGATGATTAGCCAGCTCCGGCTTGTTGAGGTCGCGGAAGCAGTGCGCAAACTCGGCGTGCAACTCGGCGCGGTCGAAGTAGCGGATCCACATGGGGTCATTCGCCGGTTCACCTTGGGTATGTTGGCGCTCCGCAGCGAGCAAGGCAGCGGTGGCCTCAGCTTCTTGACGAAGGGATGCATGAGCACGTGCCTTCATCGCCAAGAACAGCGCCACTGTGGTCGGCGTGGTGAAGCCCTTGGCGCCATGGTGAGCTGCGGTCGCGAGATCGACGGCAAGTTGGTAGTGCCCGAGGAAGTTCGCCTGGTGGGACATACCTGCGAGGATCCGACCGCACAGCGCCTTGTCGCCCGCCGCATGGGCGATTCTGAACGCCTGTGTCAGGTAGCGCTGGGCCTGCCCGTGTGCGCCCGCGTCGTAAGCCGTCCAGCCAGCCAACCGGATGAGTGCCGCAACCTCTCGGAAGTACTCCCGTCCCACGGGGTCGGTCGGCGAGACGTGCGCGAGGTGTGGGAGCACCTCGACTTCCAGGAACTTGGCGATCAGCAGCTTTGGTCGGCCACCACCGAACTTGTAGTCATAGTTACCGAACATGGCCGTTGCGTCACGGATCGCATCAACGTCCGTCGCTGTCACGGCCCGGGAGTGCGCTGGGGACCACGATTGCCCTTGGTCCAAGTCGACCAGCCATCGAACGAGAAGCGTGTTCCACGCTTCGGGTACCACTGTGAGACCGCTAACCGTGGCGTCGTGGAGGTCGACATGAGCGAGTTGCCCGAGGGCGATGACACTCGCTCCAACGTCGGCCGGGTACTCCAAACCAGTGTCCTGGCCGGTTGCAACGCTCCCGTACCCGATTTCCTCGAGCGTGACCGGTCGGCGGAGCTTCTCCGCGAGGGCACGGGCGATCAATCGGCAGGTCCGAGGTTGCGGGTGTCGGCCAGCGAGCCACCGGCTCACTTGCACGTGGTCGGCACGAACCGGCGCGTTCCCGCCGTCGCTTTCACTCAGCTCACGCACCCGCCGGCCAAGCCCCTTGTTGCTTACCCCGGTCTGGCTCATAACCGCTGCTAGGTGGCGGTTCGGTTCTGCATCTCGCTCACCCATGTGGCTTCACGTGAGCAGTAAAGCACCCTCTGTGCACCCCCCACGCGTACGGAGTCACCCCCGCGAGCACACTGCCGCATCTCGCGCGCTGGCGGTGAACTAGTCGCCATGGAACGGAGATCACCCCTCGATAGCCCTCAACCGGGCCATCACATCGGAAAGTCGATCATCGATCGCGGCGAGGTTCGCACCAGCGTGGCGCAACCCATCTCGAAGCTCACCAAGCTCGGCGCGGAGCGCCCGCAACTCCTGCTCGGTGTTGGCTTGCTCCCCCCGATCACACACGTAGGCCGCCGCGTTCGGTCTACGCATCACCAGCCCCTCATCCCGAAGGCTGTGAACGGCTGCCATAGCTGTGTTCACCGCGACCTTGTACTCCGCAGCGAGCTGCCGGTACGGGGGCAGCGCTGTCCCGGCCGGGTAGCGCCCCGACTCGATCTGTGATCGGAGTTCGTCGGCTACGCGCCTGCTAGCGGGGCGCTTGTCCCGGTCTTCAGTGAGCTGGTCCGCCACAACACAGAGCCTACCGGCGTGTCTCAAGACATGCCTTGACGGCTGATACAGCACTGCTTAACGTATGCGACATCGACACTTGTCTTAAGACATTGGAGCATTCATGGACAGCGAGTATGGCGCGGAGCCAGGCCATCACCCGGACGGCCTGACCGAACAGAACATCGACGCACTGCTCAGAGAGCTGGACACGGCGATAGCCAAGCCACGTCCGACCTCAGCGCTGATGGATGGAGCGGACGCGCAACGTCGGCACCGCCGTCAGGCGCGGCGTTATGGCGCAGCCGTGGCGCGTGCATGGCCAGCGCGCGCTACCGCAGATGACCCGGGTGGGTGGGCAGCGTGACGGCCCGCCACGACTACAGGCCTGAAGACGGCACGAACCCCATTGATGTGCGCGACACCCGACCCGGTGGCCCGAACCACCAAGAACGTGCCCACCGGGTCGGGGCTCCTGAATCACTTGCCGAAGCAATCGAGGAGATCGGAATGGTACAGGTCCATACCTGTGTGAGTGTCCATTGTGACCAGTGCCGGGGCAGTCTGGGCAACCCCGGGTTCGAGACGCACTACGCCACCGAGGATGCCGCGCTGGACGCGGCGGCCGCGGCGGGTTGGTTGGTGGGCCCGAGGGGGCGGTTGTGGTGTTCAGCGTGCGGGCCGGTGCTGACGTGTGAGGTCGAAGGTCACGAGTTCAGCGTGTGGCGGCACCCCGTCATTTCCGGCGAGCGGCCGGTGCTGAGTGAGTACCGACACTGTCGGCGGTGCTGTCTGGAGGACTCCCGCCTGATCGGCTCACGCCCGGAGCGGGGCAAGTCCACCTCCGCCGGGACGCTGCTGGCCGCCGGTACTGACGTGGTGGAGGTGGCGTGATGCACGCGCAGTTGGTGCCGTTGGAGCGGGAGCCGGTCAGCGTGCATGGCCCGTTCATCGCTTGCCCCAGCGGCCAGTACCGGTACGAGCCCGTTGAGGACCGCCGGGCGGCGCTGCTGGCGGCCCTGCACGGGGTGCAGCTAGGCGCCTACGACGAGCGGATCGTGGGTTGGCTGGCCGGGTGGGAGGTGTCCACGGTGGCGGTAGCGGTCTCGCTGCCGTGGCGGACACGTAAGGCCACCGCGCAGCAGACGGGGCGGGGCGGGGGTGAGCCCCGATGAACGGTTCGCAGATGGATCCGGTGTTGGTTGTGGTGGTGGCGTTGGCCGGGTTGGGGGTGTTGGCGGCGTTTCGGAGCGGCGCGCGTGGCGCCTACAAGGTGGCCCAGCACTCCCAGGAGGTGACCCGGATGGGCGGCAACCTGGGCCGGGCGTTGGGCACCACCGTAGTGATCGTCGGGGTGCAGTGGGCGGTGGTGAGTGTCACTACCGACCCGCGCGCGTGGGGTGTCGCGCTCGGGGTCCCGGCGCTGTTCGCCGGGGCCGCCCTCGCCCGGATGTTCTCCATCACTGAAGCCCTGCACACCACGGAGCACCAGGGGGGTCGGCGATGAGCGACACCCAGTCCGAACCCGGCGACAACTTGATCCTGTTCCCGACACCGGCCGGTGCCCAGGGGCAACCGGCGCCGGTGGTGCTCGACGGCGAACTACTCACCGAGCAGGACAACCCTGCTGGCGTTGGCCAGGTCACCGGGTTGGTCGTCTGGGTGCTGATGCTGGCACGGGGGGTGGGCACGGCCCCGCGGCTGGTACAGGCCCGGGCGGTGGTGGCCTATCGGCTGCGCAAGGCACCCCGGGATGTGGCCCGGTTGGGCTGGTTTGTCCTGCGGGGACACAGCCGGTGGATCGCCAAGGGCTGGACCTGGGTCAGCCACGGGCACCTGCGGGCCGATGCCCGGGCGGCCTGGTTGGCTGGGGACTCCGAGACCCGCCGCAAGGCCCAAGAGCTGATCCGCGCCGATGCTCGGGCCCGCTGGGCCAAGCTGGGCATCGCCGCGCACCGCATTACCTTTGGTGCGCTGCTGGTCACGTTCCTGGGTGGGGTCCTGGCACTGATCGATTCCCAGGTGTCCCGGGTGGACATGTGGCCCTGGCTCGCCGGCGTCTACACCGTGCTCGGCGTGCTCGGGGCCGCAGCGCTGTGGGTGCTGAAGGCCCTGCCGTTGGGGTGGCTGGTTGCTGCGAGCTGGGAGGGCCGGGATAAGACCCCGGGCGCGGGCTGGCTGGTCCGGCCGACCCGGGATGATGCCGACTCGTGGATTGATGAGCGGATGATCTCTCAAGCCCTCGCGCACCTGGGAATTAGCCCGCTGGATCGGTTTTTCAAGGCTGGGGGTGAGCTGGTCTATACGGTGCCCGCGCGGGTGGACGGGGAGGGCACCTATGCGCAGATCCGGCTGCCGATGGGGGCCACGGCGGACATGGTCGCCGCGAAACGCACCACCCTGGCCGCGAACCTCGGGCGGGCCACCCTGGAGACCTGGCCCACCCAGGGCGAGGAGGCCGGGATCCTGGAGTTGTGGATCGCGGATAAGGGCAAACTCGGTGGTGGTGCCGGGCCGTGGCCGCTGTTGGACGAGGGCCGTGTGGATGTCTTCGAGGGGGTGCCGATCGGCAAGACCCAACGCGGGCAGCTGATCTACGGGCACTTCTTCGAACGGAACTGGATCGTCGGCGGCCGCCCAGGCCAAGGCAAGACCGCGCTGGTCCGGATCCTGGTCCTGGGGGCCGCGCTGGACCCCACGGCGGAGTTGTGGGTGTTCGTCATCGCCCAAAACACCGACTTCAAACCCTTCGCCCCCCGGCTGAGTCGCTATCAGGTCGGCATGGGCCCCGACGTCGCCGCCGCCGCGGTGCAGGCGCTGGCTGATTTGTTCGCGGAGATGGAACGGCGGGGAAAACTGTTGGCCACCCTGCCCGGGAGCCCCCCGGCCACCTCCCGGCGCCTGGCCGACAAACCCGCCTTGGGGTTGCATCCGCTGATCTGTGTGATCAGCGAATGTCACGAACTGTTCGGCCACCCCACCCACGGGGAGCAGGCGGAGAAGCTGGCCATCAGCGTGATCAAACAGGGCCGCAAGTTCGGCATCACCCTGATCCTGGACACCCAGTCCCCGACCGCGACCTCGATCCCCAAGGAAGTCACCCGCAACACCTCGTGTGGGGTCGCGTTCTCCGTCGCCGACCACATCGCCAACGACGGCCTCCTCGGTTCCGGGAAGTACCGGGCCGGGATCCGGGCCACCGACCTGCGGATGCACACCGACCGGGGCACCAGCGTCATGGTCGGCGTCAGCGACGCCACCTTCGAGTTAGTCCGCGGGTTCTACGTGCCCTACTCCGACGGGGTGGACATGGTCACCCCCGTGGTCACCCGCGCCATGGCCACCATCGCGGAGTTGCGCCGCACCGGGCCGACACCCGGTGATACCGACCGCGAGGACCAGGCCGCCGAGCAGGTTGACCACCTGGCCAACATCCACGACGCGCTGCGCGGGGAGCGCCGGGTACGGACCCAGGTGGTGCTGACCCGGCTGGCCGAACTCAACCCCGCGATCTATGAGGGCTGGACGTTCTCCGACCTCAGCGCGGCGCTGGCCGACTTCGACATTGAGCCGGTGAAATCCGGCGGAGTCAAGGTCGTCCGGGCCACAGATGTCACCCACGCACTCACCCACCGTGACCGCCGCCGCGCCACGGAGGGTGACGGATAGGGGAGAGACCCGAGGTGGGGACCCGCTTAGGGACCCGGGGAGTTCTCCCCACCCGCATCCCCGCCCCTGCCTCCCCAACCTGACCAGCCCAAACCAAAAATGGGGACCCAGTTCCCGCCCGGCGCAACGACGCCGAAAACCCCCCAAAACCAGGGTAGGAACACCCGCCGAGCGGGTCCCTCCCTCCCCAACACCCTCACCCCGCACGCCACCACACAGACACACACAGTAACCGCTAGGAGGCCCGAAAGTGATCACGATCAGAGACCAGCGCACCACCTGACCGACGTCGAGTTCCGCCTACCCGGCGGTCACTGACTGCCCACACCGCCGGATCAGGCACCACACAAGACATCCCGGACATCCCCTAGCAACTGGAGATCACCCACAGTGGACACCCCCCACACCACCTTGCGCGAATCGGCTCTGCACCTCGCCGCCCGGGGCTGGCACGTATTCCCGATCACCCCCGGCGCCAAGAAACCCCCCGTCATCGACCGGTGGGAAACCCGCGCCAGCACCGACCCCGACCAAATCCACCACTGGTGGCGAGAGATCCCCTACAACGTCGGGATCGCTACCGGCCCGTCTGGTCTCGTCGTGGTCGACCTTGACACCCGGAAACCGGGCCAGGCCGTGCCTTCACCGTGGGCCACACTCGGGATCGGCTCCGGCGCTGCGGTGCTCCGAGCGCTGGCCCACCACCACGGCACCCCCGTCACCCCGACCTACGCCGTGTCCACCCCGTCTGGCGGGTGGCATCTGTGTTACACCGCCCCGCCCGGAGCGCCGCTGCGCAACACCCAGGCCATGATCGGGTGGAAGATCGACACTCGAGCGCACGGCGGGTACGTCATCGCACCCGGCTGCCCGGTATCCCCGAGCGGATATGCGCTGGTAGACGACCGCGACCCGGTCGAACTGCCCAGCTGGTTACACCACGCCCTCACCCCCAAACCGCCCACGGCGCACCCAGCGCCCGCCACAGCGGCCTCCACCAACCCCAGCGGCTACATCCTCGCCGCGCTGCGGGGTGAGTGCCAGCGGGTTCGTACCGCGCCACCAGGCCAGCACAACGCCGTGTTGTGCCGCGCCGCCTACGCCCTCGGACAGCTCGTCGGCGCCGGACTACTCACCCAGGACACCGCCCAGGCCGAACTCACCACCGCCGCCGACGTACTCATCAGCGCCGACTGCGGATGCACCCCCCGCGAGATCACCCGCGTCATCACCGCAGGACTCACCGCCGGGGCACACAACCCCCGCCGCACCACCCCCCGTACCAGCAACCGGAGGGCCGCATGATCGACAAGAAAGCGCCATCTGTGACAACCGATCCGAACCCAGCCGTTGCCGATGGCGCTGCCCTGCTCGACGCGGTGCGCGAGGCGTTGACCCGCTATGTGGTGTTGCCCACGCCGCACGCCGCCGACGCGGTCACATTATGGATCGCGGCGACACACGCTCAGCCAGCGTGGGCGCACGCGCCTCGGCTGGTGATCCGAGGACCGGAGAAGCGGTGCGGGAAGTCACGGCTACTCGACACCGTGGAGGCACTCTGCCGGGACCCGTTCATCACGGTCAACTCGTCTCCGGCTGCGGTGTACCGCTCGATCAGCGATGACCCGCCGACCATGCTCGTGGACGAAGCGGACACGATCTTTGGACCCAAGGCTGACGGGAACGAGGATCTGCGCGGCCTGCTCAATGCCGGCCACCAGCGCAACCGGCCCGCAAAACGCTACGACGCCGCCACCAACCGAGTCGAGTCCATCCCGACCTTCGCCATGGCCGCGCTGGCCGGGATAGGTGCCATGCCGGACACCATCGAGGACCGAGCGGTGGTGATCCGGATGCGCCGCCGCGCCCCCAGCGAAAGAGTGGCCCCCTATCGGCATCGCCGTGACCGCCTACCGCTGCGCCAACTCGCCGAGCAGCTCACCGTATGGCTACGTGCAGACCTCGCCGTACTGGAACGGGCCGAGCCGGACATGCCGGTGGAGGACCGCGCCGCCGACACCTGGGAACCGCTTGTCGCGGTCGCCGACCATGCCGGGGCACACTGGCCCGACCGCAGCCGAGCAGCCGTGCTCGTACTCACGGCCGAGGCCACCGACACCGGTGAGGTATCGACTCGAATCCGGCTGCTCATGGATTGCCGGTCAGCGTTCGGTGACCACGACGCCATCCCCACCACGGTTCTCCTGGAGCGGTTGAAAAGTGACCGAGAGGCCCCGTGGGCTGACTACGGACCATCCGGGCTAACTGCTATGAGGCTCGGAGTGCTGCTGCGTGACTACGCCATTCGCAGCGCGACTATCCGGTTCCCGGGCCTGGGTCAGGCCAAGGGCTACCAGCGCGCCGATTTCACCGACGCCTGGACCCGCTACTGCCCCCCACCCAAACCGGACGATCCCAGCCAGGAGGGGCAGGCGTCCCACCCGTACCAGCCTCATCACCCCAGCTCAGCGCGGTACGGCTCAGCAGAACGGTACGGCTCAAGACGTACCACCCAACCCAGCCGTACCAGCCTGACCAGCCAAAACGAGTCTGGTACGGCTGGTACGGCAAACCCTCCGCTCCGCATCGTCGGAGCCACGGAATGACCATACGCACGAACCATCAACAACCTGGCGCACCAGCTACCGGAAGGACGCCCCCCATCAGCCCCAGCGATAGCAAAACCGTGCGCCTGCTGCTCACCGTCGAGGAAGCCGCCGATCAGCTCGGCATCGGTCGCACCCTGATGTACGCGCTGGTCAAGGACGGTGAGGTCGAATCTGTCCACATCGGGCGGCTACGGCGAATCCCCGCCGAAGCACTACCCCGATACCTCGAAGGGCTCCGTACTTCCCTGCCCCGGCCCCACCACTCAGCAGCGTGAGGAGAGAACACCTCATGATCACAAACAAGGGGACCCGCGCCCCTAACGGCGCTTCGAGCATCTATGAGGGCACGAACGGGCGCTGGCACGGGCGAGTCACCATGGGTGTTCGCGACGACGGGACGCCCGACCGCCGCCACGTCGAACGCAAGACCCGGGCCGAGGTCACCCGTGCCGTCCGCGACTTGGAGAAGCAGCGCGACAGCGGTCGGGTACGCAAGGCCGGACGAGCCTGGACCGTCGAGCAGTGGCTAACACAGGGTGCTGTCCAAGGCTCAGATCCTCGACCAGGTGTGGCACTACGACTTCGGGGGCAATTCCAACGTCGTCGAGCTGTACATCTCCTACCTGCGCAAGAAAATCGACGCCGGCCGGTCGCCGATGATTCACACCATGAGAGGTGCCGGCTACGTGCTCAAGCCCGCGGCGGGTTGAGGCTGATGCATTCGCTTCGGGCCCGCCTGGTGGCCGCCCTGCTGGCGCTGTTCGCGCTGGCGGGCGTCGGGGTCGGGGTCGTCACCGCGGTCG